>JAHDCQ010000240.1 GCA_020629845.1 Saprospiraceae bacterium
GCAATTCTACTTATGTGAAGTTCAAGCAACCTGCTTCGCGCTTTGCTTTAGTTGGCTGCGCGGCTGCGCTTGATATGAGTGGTAATATGGTGAAAAGTGCTAGAATTGCACTTACAGGTGTTGGAGAATATGCCTATCGTGCTACTGCTGTAGAAAAAGCATTGGAAGGCAAAGCTTTGAATGCAGATACGATAGCTGCAGCACTTTCAGGTACAACCGAGGGTGTGGATGTAATGAGCGATCATTACGCTTCGGAGACCTACCGCACACACTTAGCAAAGGTATTTGTGAAACGTGCCTTGATGAATTTGATGTAAGAAATTATAGACATAATAAGTTAGAAGCCCATCAGTATTTGTTGATGGGCTTTCGTGTCAATACACTTGATTGAACCCTTTGGAAGTTGTAACTTTGTATAAAAGTTTCATTAATGAAAATAGCCAATCCAATATACGATACTGCATTTAAGTATTTAATGCAAAACGACCGCATTGCTAAAAAGGTGCTTTCCACCCTTTTAGAATGTGAAATATTGGAGTTGACCATCGAGCAGCAAGAAATTGTAGTAGTAGATGAAAGTCGGGGACTAAAACTTTATCGCTTAGATTTTAGTGCAACTATTGTTGATGAAACAGGTAAGCCACAAAAAGTATTGATAGAACTACAAAAGTCAAAACTACCTACGAATGCCCTTCGATTCAGGACCTATCTGGGAACGGCTTATGCAAAGCGAGAGATGGTTGTCAATGAAATGGGCGTAGAAGAAATCAGGATTTATCCCATTATTTCTATTTATATTTTGGGGTATAATGTAGTAGATATTCCTTATTTGGCTATCAATATTGATAATAAAATCACGAATACCGTCACCAAAGAAGAAGTAGAAGTTACAAGTGATTTTGTAGACCTTTTGACACACAAAACCCGAATCATCCAAATTCGACGACTTTCAAAAGAGCGACGCACGCGCTTAGAGCGTTTTCTGATGCTCTTTAATCAAACTTGGATAACTTCCGAGCGGGTAACTTTAGAATTACAAGAAGTACCAGAAGAATTTAGCGATGTTGCGAAATACCTAAAAGGTGCAATGGAGGATGATATATTTAGAAGTAGATTAAGAGCCGAAGAAGAAGTTGATGCTATTTTTAGAACTCAAGAAGCAGAACTAGCTGCTGCTTGGCAACAAGCACAACAAGCGAAGCAAGAAAAACAAAGGATTGCAGAAGAACTGAAAAAAGCAGAAGCACAAACAAGACTAGTAAAGGAACAAATCGAAGAAGCAGAAGCACAAAGAAATCTAGCAAAAGAACAAGCCAAAGAAGCAGAAGCACAAAGAAATCTAGCAAAAGAACAAGCTAAAGAAGCAGAAGCACAAAGAAATCTAGCAAAAGAACAAGCTAAAGAAGCAGAAGCACAAAGAAATCTAGCAAAAGAACAAGCCGAAGAAGCAAAACAAAAACAAATTTCCGCGCAAATTCAATTCGCTAAATACTTACTCCAAGATGGAAAAAGCATATCGGAAGTCGTACAAATTACAGGCTTGGATGAAACTATAGTTTCGGGTCTTCAATAATGCTTATGCAACAAACACTCGCCCTCGATGTATATGGTACACTAATTGATACTTCTGGTGTACTAAAATTGCTGGATGATATTTTAGGCGAAAAAACCAGTAATTTCTCGGATTTATGGCGCGCTAAACAGCTAGAATACTCTTTTCGTAGAGCTTTGATGAACCGTCATGTCGATTTTTCTATTTGTACCAAAGAGGCTTTGGACTTTTGCTGTGCCGCATTGGAAGTCCAACTCACAAAAGCGCAAAAAGACGCATTGATGAACCAGTACAAGCAATTACCTGCTTTTGAAGATGTGCCAGCAGCTTTGCAACAGTTGCAAGTGGCGAATCATCGCCTATTTGCATTTTCTAACGGCAGCTATCAGGCAGTAAAAGGACTTTTGGAACACGCCAACATTATCCAATATTTCGATGGTATCATCAGTATGGAAGATGTGCAAACGTTCAAACCAAATCCTGCGGGCTATGCTTATTTTGTACAGGCAACGGGCGCAACTAAAGCCAATGCTTGGCTCGTTTCAGGCAACAACTTTGACGTAATAGGCGCACTTTCGTATGGCATGAATGGCGTTTGGTGCAGACGCAATTCTAAAGCAAGCTTCGACCCAATGGGCTTTGAGCCGACTTTGACAATTGAACGATTAACAGATTTGGCGGCTGCCATGCGTAAATAGAGGTGTTTGTGCAAGTATTAAAATGCGATACCTGATACTTTGTACATAATACCTAATACCAAATATAATGGACAAACAAACTTCCATCAAAAACATCACACAACTGCTAAAAGAACAAGGCTATATTGCAGATAGTAGCATTGCGATGTCCATTTATTTAGCCATGTTGTTGCAAAAACCACTTTTGATAGAAGGTCCTGCGGGCGTAGGTAAAACCGAAATCGCAAAGGTGATGAGTAAAGCCCTAAATACAGGACTTATTCGCCTACAATGCTACGAAGGACTAGATGCCAACCAAGCCATTTATGAATGGAACTATCAGCGGCAATTGCTTTACCTGAAAATGAGCGAGCAAAGCAAATTGTCCATAAAAGAAAAAGAACAAACCCTTTTCAGCGATGATTTTCTACTCGAACGCCCCTTATTGAAATCCATCATGGCGGAAGAATCACAAGTGTTGCTGATTGATGAAATAGATCGCGCTGATGAAGAATTTGAGAGTTTTTTTCTAGAATTGCTATCCGATTGGCAAATTACAATTCCAGAAGTCGGTTCAAGGAAAGCGAAGTCCATTCCACACGTTATCATTACGGGCAATCGCACGCGTGAGCTTTCGGAAGCCCTGCGTCGTCGCTGTCTGTATCTTTGGATTGATTATCCGACTTTTGAAAAAGAACTGGATATTGTCTATTCCAAAGTCCCAAATATCAATGAAGAATTGGCAACTCAAATTTGCCAATTTATGAAAGAAGTGCGCCAACTAAAACTCGAAAAACTACCAGGTATCGCTGAAACTTTAGATTGGGCAACCGCACTCTCCGCGATGCACATTGAGCATTTAGATAAAGAAATCGTAGAATCAACGCTCGGTGTAGTATTGAAAGATTGGCAAGACATTCGCGAAGCACAAATGTCCATGAGCGAACTCTTTGAAAAAGTAGGCGTGACTCTAAAAGTAAACTAATGCAGCAGCTCATTCAGAGACAAACCAATCTAACAGCCCACGTCGTACAATTCAGTCGCTTTTTGCGCGAAAACGGCTTTGAAATTGGGCCAAATGAAGAATTGGATGTGCTGAAAACCTACCAAGCACACATTCCAAAATCGTACGAAGAACAACAAAATTTATTCAAAGCGATTTGGGTAAAAAACCGAAAACAATACCTCCTTTTCGATGAACTCTACGAGCAGTATTGGCGCGAATTATCAAGAGCAGAAGACAGCAAAAACAAGGAAGTCGAAGAAGAAACCCAAAAACGCAAAAAGAACAATGGACAACAAGCACCTTCCTTAAGCGAACTGAAAAGTTGGCTCTATGCAGGCAGAATTGAAGAAGAAAAAGAAGTCGCTACGTATAGCGCATTCGAGGCGATGAGCAAAAAGGATTTTTCAGCTTTTGTATCGAGTGAGCAGCGCGAATTATTAGAAATCATAAAACTCATCGCAAAACGCCTAGCTAATCGGCAAAATCGTCGGTATGTACGTTCCAAATCGCCCAAACAGATTGATTTGAAAAACACCATTCGCCTATCTTTGAAGCGCGGCGGCGAAATTGAAAAGTTTGTCTTCAAAGAGCAACAGCAGCGCAAAGTCAATCTCATTTTGCTCTGCGATGTGAGCAAATCTATGGAGCTATACAGCAAATTTTTGATTGAATTTATGTATGGTTTTCAGCAAGCCGTGCATTCCATTAAGACTTTTGTGTTTAGTACGAGTTTGGTGTCTTTAAGCCGTATTTTGAAGGACAGCAACTACGAAAAAGTTCTCGAAAACCTCTCTGAACAAGTACCATATTGGTCGGGCGGTACACGCATCGGGGCATCGCTAGATGAATTTACAGACAAATACGGCGCACACCTCCTCAATAAAGACAGCATCGTCATCATCCTAAGCGATGGCTGGGACACAGGCGACCTAGAAACCCTCGAAAACGCCATGCAATCTATCCATAAAAAAAGCGAGCGCGTGATTTGGCTCAATCCCCTAGCCAGTAATCCGAATTACACGCCTTCCACCAAAGGCATGGAAGTCTGTTTGCCTTATATTGATGTCTTTACTTCGGCGCATAATTTGGAGTCCTTGCGCTCGGTGGTGCGGCATATGAAGGCGCGGAAGTATCGGCTGCGGTAAGTGTTTATACTTCTTTAGGGTAAGAATTGGACTTTTTGAATTAGGGAGTTTTGTTCTCAGTTTTTGCTTTGAAAGTAAGAGTATATCTGGATATTTGACTGCTTTCAAAGTGAAAAATGAGGACAAAAATGCCCTTCAAAATGGTCAAGACTTACCCTAAAGAAGTATAATACTCCATCGAAGCAAAGCCCGAATACGCCCGCTTATACGGTGCGTGAAAGCCAAACACAATATCGTCCTTCGCTACGCCTTTACGCACGAGGCGCAACGCAATTGGATTATCCGTACCATCATGCTGAATCCATATTTTGCCATCTTCCGCTACTTCAAGGTGCATAAAGCAGCCATAAGAACGCTTATAATCATTCAACCAACCGATATGGTAGAGCAAATAATGCCCATGTTCATCATCCGCGATGAGTTGGCGGCGGATATTGGGGTCTGCATATCTACCTTTGGAAATATCTTTTTCTAATATTTCACGAATCCATTTTTTATGTTGTGTTAATTTATCCATTGTACGATTGTTTCTGACTCAATATCAAAGGTGAACATTTTTCCTGTATGAAAAGCTGCTGATTTAGGATTGATAAGCGCGGAGCGATTGTTAAGCCCAAATCAAGCAAATAGGCTTAACAATCGCTCCTTCGTCGCGCTTATCAATCCAGCTTGGCACATTTACTTAACAACTAGAAATCTACAGAATGGACATTTTTCTAAGGCGCGTCTTACAATATAATGGTCTCTAGCTCTTCTTGCCATACGCTTATTTTTGCCCTTGCAAGGTACGCTTTTTCCCCTTGTTTATCAAGGAAAGCCCAATATGACATATCTGCCAAATATGCCATATTTCAAGCGTAGAAAACAGTACGCAGCCATCGAACACACTGAAAAACTTCGATTGCTGTGGGCTTTTTTGTATTTTCGTTTTTTTGAAAACACAAACCCATAGTAGTATGTCTAAAGAAGCCTTGCGCCTAATAGCTGAAGCAAAAGCAAAGAATAGCAAAAGCCTAGATTTAGGAAAATGTGGATTGACGGAAATACCACAAGAAGTGTTTGAGTTGACGCACTTAGAAGCACTCTCTCTGTGTGACCGATATTGGGATTATGAGCAGAAAAAAGAGATAAAAAGCAAAAATAAAGGTGCGGAAAACAAAATAAGCGAAGTAACGTTTTCAACAAAACAATTCCAACAACTCCGAAAATTTTACCTTACAGAAAGCCTAGTCAAGGATATTTTAGTACTCGAAAAATTATCTGAGTTAAAGGTTCTTTACCTTAGTAGCAATAAGATTAAAGATATTTCAGTACTCGAAAAATTGTCTAAGTTACACATACTTTGCCTTCATTTCAATTATATCAAGGATATTTCAATACTGGAAAAGTTGTCTGAGTTACAGATTCTTGACCTTAGTGGTAATGAATTTAAAGATATTTCAGTACTGGAAAAACTACCTAACCTACATACTCTTTATTTAGGTTATAATAAGCACATTAAAGATATTCAAATCCTCAAAAAACTACCCAATCTACATACTCTTTACCTAGGTGGTAATGAACTTCAAGATATTTCAGTACTGGAAAATCTACCTAATCTACATACTCTTTACCTAGGTAATAATGAACTTCAAGATATTTCAGTACTGGAAAATCTATCTAAATTGCACAAACTTAATATTAGTTCCAATCAGCTTCAAGATATTTCAGTCCTAGAAAAACTACCCAATCTACATACTCTTTACCTAGGTGGTAATGAACTTCAAGATATTTCAATACTGGAAAATCTATCTAAATTGCACACTCTTGATATTAGTTCCAATCAGCTTCAAGATATTTCAGTCCTAGAAAAACTACCCAATCTACATACTCTTTATCTAAGTCATAATAAGCAAGTTAAGAACTTCTCAATACTGGAAAATCTATCTAAATTGCACACTCTTGATCTTAGTTCTAATCAACTTCAAGACATATCAATGCTAGAGGGGTTATCTAATTTAGATACACTTAATCTTAGCTCCAATCAACTTCAAGATATTAGACCATTAAAAAAGCTTATTGAAAAAAATATCCCCATTAGATGGGAAAGCTCTTATGAATCTGGACTTTATGTAAATCAAAATTTTTGGGCAAGTCCTCCACTAGAAATTATCAAACAAGGTAATCAAGCCATACTCGACTATTTTCAACAACTAGACGAACAAAAAGGCGTAGCCCTCTACGAAGCTAAAATGCTGATACTCGGTGAAGGTGGCGCAGGCAAAACCAGCCTAATGCGTAAACTCAAAAACCGCAAAGCAGACCTGCCCGAAGAAGAAGAAACCACCAAAGGCATAGATATTGAAAAACTCCAGTTTCCTTGTGCCAATGAGCAGGAGTTTACGATAAATATGTGGGATTTCGGGGGGCAAGAAATCTATCATGCTACGCATCAGATGTTCCTCACCAAACGCTCGCTCTATGTACTCGTAGATGATACCCGCAAGGATGATAAAAGCCTCAATGATGCCTCTTTTCGCTATTGGTTGCAAACCGTAGAGTTGTTTGGTGGTGGCAGTCCGCTACTCATCGTGCAAAATGAAAAAGGCGACCGCAGCAAGGATATTGATATGGATAGTATGCGCGCTCGCTTTGGTTTTATCAAAGAAAAATATCCCACCAATCTACTCACGGCCCGGGGCGTAGATGAGTTGGAGCATGACCTTAAGCACTATATCCAAAAGCTGCCGCATGTAGGGCAAATCGTGCCAACCCAATGGAAAGTCATCCGCGAAGCACTCATCGAGTTATCGAAAAACGAACCCTATATCAGCCTCGAACGCTACTATGCTATCTGTGCAGAACATTCCATTCCCGACAGAGGGCAAGCGACTACTTTGAGTCAATATTTGCATGATTTAGGTACGTTTTTGCATTTTCAGCAAGATGATTTGCTGCGTAAAAGCGTAATTCTTCGCAATGAGTGGGCAACCGATGCCGTCTATCGGGTATTGGACAATGAGGACATCAAAACCCGACGGGGCAATTTCTCGAAAGCAGAAGCCGCACAAATATGGTCGGATAGCAGCTATCAGGAGATGCACCCTGAACTCTTGGCACTTATGCTCAAATTTGAATTGTGCTATGAATTGGATAACCGCAAAGGGCATTACCTGATTCCGCAACTGCTGCCCGAAAGCCGTCCTGAAGGCTTGGTCTGGGATAATAGCTACAATCTGCAATTGCGCTATCAGTATGAGTTTATGCCCAAAGGCTTACTCAGTCGCTTCATCGTGCGCACGCATACCTACCTGAAAGACATCAGCAAAAGCTGGAAAAATGGCGTAGTACTAGCACACAACAATAGCACCGCCCTAGTGACCGAAACCTACGCCCGCAACGAAATCGCGATACGGGTAGCCGGCACCCACCAAAAGGAATTACTGACCATCATCGCTTCCAAAATAGATGAACTGAACGGCACGTTTGAAGGCATCAAAGTCCAAAAACGGATTCCTTGCAATTGCGAAGTCTGTACAGGCATGGAAGAACCGCATTTTTACAACTATAAAGATGTCCTCACGCGCATCGAATACCGTAAGGACACGATAGAATGTTCCCATCCGCCTTTTGAGAAGGTGTATGTGAAAAAGCTCTTGGATAACTTATTTGATGAACCGATGCAGGCGCAAATGCGGGTGCTGCGTGGGCTGGAATATCGAGAGGACTACTTCCTAGAAAAGCAAATTGCGAACTCTAAAAATGTGATGAGCGATGCTACTACTCATGCAGGAAAAAATGTGATTTTC
>JAHDCQ010000241.1 GCA_020629845.1 Saprospiraceae bacterium
GCACCCGTTCCCCCGTAGCCGCAAAAAGCGCGTTTGCCAAAGCAGGCGCAGCAGGGGGTGTGCCCGGTTCACCGCAACCGCCCGGATATTCATCGACTTCCATAATATGGACATCAATTTCTGGACAAACTGCCATACGAACCATATCATATTGTGGGAAATTTTGCTGTATCACCGCGCCATCTTCCCAAGTGATTTCGCCATAGAGTGCCGCCGTAAGACCAAAAATAATACCACCCGACATCTGCGCTTTCACCGTATCAGGATTGACATAGTTTCCACAATCTACGGCACAATAGACCTTATCAATTTTAAATTCTTTATCGCCCACTTTCGAGATTTCAGCCACTTCTCCTACAATAGTCCCAAAAGATTTCACGAGCGCAATACCACGATATTTACCATCTGGAAGTGGTGTTTTCCAATTTGCCATTTCCGCCACTTTATCCAAAACGGCTACATGGCGCGGATGCGCTCCTAGCTTTGAGCGACGGAACTCATAAGGGTCTTTGCCCACCGCATGGGCGCATTCATCCAAGAAGGATTCCGCGAAGAAGCTATTTTGAGAGAAACCCACACTTCGCCAAAAACCAATCTGGACTGGTAATTCTAAATTTCCGAAAGCGACCCGCTTATTTTTCATTACATAAGGCAAATCCTCGATGCCTTCTACTGTTGATTCATCATCTTCGGGCGCGTTTGCCATAGAAGGCATAATCCGCAGCATCGCATTTTGCTGACAGGATTGCAAAACCGACATGCTATCGAAAGCTTCTATATCTCCATTGTCGTTCACTTTTGCTTTGAAGGCACAAGCCGCCATTGGGCGATAGGTGTCATTCTGCATATCTTCCTCGCGCGTGAAGGTGGTCATAATCGGCACACCAGGCATAGCTGCTGCCGCCGAACCTGCATAGCGCACATAGTCAGGCTCACCACGTCGCCCAAAACCACCACCTAGAAAGGTAGTATTGATGACAATATTTTCTTTCGCAATGCCTGTTGATTCATTCAATAGATTATGCACCACCGAAGGAGCTTGATGCCCTACCCAAGCTTCGCACTTACCGTCTTTTACAAGCACGGTGCAATTCATAGGTTCCATAGTGGCGTGTGCAAGGTATGGCACATCGTAACGCGCTGCTATCACTTTGCCGCCTTCTTTATCCAATTCGCCGAGGGCATCGCCTTCATTTACGCGAATTTCTATCGGCGCAGAGGTCATTAATTCCTCAATTTTTGCATTAATACTTGCTGTGGATAAGTCGCTATTTGCGCCATCTTCTTCGGTACGAATAGCACGTGCTGCTTGCGAAGCGCGCCAAGTATTATCTGCAATCACGATAGCTGGGCCGTATTCGGAAATAAACACCTTTTTCACCCCGCGCTTTTTCAAAATATCCTCCTCATTGGTGATACTCAAAATTTTGCCACCTATCGTTTCAGGATGTCGCACAGCAGCATAGAGCATTCCTTCTTGCCGCACATCCAAGCCATATTCTGCTTCGCCTGTCACCTTTGCTGGTGTATCAAGGCGTTGCACAGGCTTACCAATCACTTTGAAGTCTTTACGCTCCTTTAGTTTTGGTAAATCCGTGATTTCTATTTTTGCTGCTTCCTCGGCTAGTGCGCCATAGGTCAAGCGTTCATTGTTCTTTCTATTCACCACATTGCCATTTTCGGCATAGCAATCTTTGGGTGAAATATTCCAACGTTTCGCGCCTGCTTGTATCAAAGCTTCGCGTGCCGTTGCACCTGCGTAGCGCATATTATTCCAAGCGTCGGCAATGGCGGTACTTCCTCCTGTCGCCACTACGGGCAAGAAGGAGTAGAGCGTTTCCGCAGCGGTGTAGGCTTTCATGATATTGGGCGGCTCTTGCGTCACCAAAAAGGTATTGGTATAAGGTGATTCTGGTTGCGGATGTACGACTTGTACTTTATTCACGTCCACTTCCAATTCTTCCGCAATTAATTGGGGCAAAGCCGTGTAAACGCCTTGTCCCATTTCGGCGCGTGGCACAGCCATCGTGATGGTATTATCGGGGGCGATATTTATCCAAGCATTCAGCGAAGCCCCGTCGCCCATGCCATAGCCTGAATATTTACGAACCGCCTGCTTCATATACATAAAGCCACCTACACCAGCCACTAACCCCACACCTGCTAAACCTCCAATGCCGATGAAAGCGCGACGCGTCCATTTTTTTGCTTTACTAGCCATGATTTTTTATTTTGAAGACCGTCCTTCGGACTGAGAGAGCAGAGAACAGCCCGAATAATCGGGCTTGAGAGAAGAGAGATTTTAAAAGTCTCTGTTCTCTCAATGAGCGGAGTGAATGGTCTCGCTTCTCTCAGCGAAGCGGTCTATACTATTTTAAACCTAATAATTCGGATGGATTGCTGCGCTTTTGTGCGGCGGTTTTGATAGCTGCACGGGCGCGATTGTAGGTGCCACAACGACAAATATTCGTAATGGCAGTATTGATGGCCTCATCCGTCGGATTTGGGTTGTCATTGAGCAATTGCTCGGCTGCCATTATCATACCCGATTGGCAGTAGCCGCATTGGGGTACTTGATGTTCTATCCAAGCGAGTTGCAAATCGGAGAGCTTGCCATCTTCGGATTTTAGTCCTTCGATGGTGGTGATTGCCTTACCTTCTACTTGCGAGACGGAAAGTGTGCAAGTACGTGTGGCTACGCCATCTATATGCACCGTGCAAGCACCGCAGGAAGAAACGCCACAGCCGTACTTCGTACCTGTCATATTGAGTTCGTCACGTAGTACCCAAAGCAGGGGCATATTCGGTTCTACGTCGACTTGGTAGTTTTTACCATTGATAGTTAAATTCATAATCTGATAATTATCGAATCAAGATAGTGAAATTAAAATTACAGTTTTAAGTTTAAAAGCTACCTAAAATTTTACAGCTTTGTGTTAATTTAGAATTGCTCTAGTAAAAGGGTGTAGCACAAAAATCCCTTTTCCCATCCAATGGAACACGTTCCATTGGGATAAAATGATGCGATTTGGGAAATTTGTCCTACACCCCTAGTAAAATGATGTATTATGAGATACCTACTTTTCATTATCATATTCGCAAGTTGCACGAATACAGCCGTACAAGAAGAATTGGCCACAACTAAAGCCGCCCTAAACGCTGCACAAGCAAAAATCACGACTTTACAAAATCAAATTGAGCCAGAAGGCGATTTGGTGCATGTCGTATTATTCAAGCTAAAACCTGATGCTGATCAGGCTGCTTTGCTTGCTGAAATTAAAAAATTGGAAGCGATAGAGGAGATGATGGACTTAGAAGTCGGCCCTTTTAAAAATCTCGGTGATGCACGGGCCTTATCGGACTATTCTATGATGATGCAAATGAGTTTTGCCGATACGACAGCCTATCAGAAATATCAGCAACATCCGATACATTTTGCTTTGCGAGAGAATACGCTACAATATATGGCAGGCCCGCCTGCGACTTATGACTTTATAAAGCAATAATTATGCAAAACGAAAAACGAAGCTTCCAACAACTCCTCAAAGTCATTGGACCAGGACTCATTTTTGCGAGTTCCTCCATCGGGACATCGCATTTGGTACTGTCCACACGGGCAGGCGCGCATCATGGTATGATTTTCTTTTGGATTATTCTTGCGGCTTTGATTCTTAAATATCCTTTCTATGAATTTGGCCCGCGCTATGCCAATGCTACGGGGCATAGCCTACTCAAAGGCTATAAAGACCAGGGGAAATGGGCAGTTGCTATCTATTTGGGCATCATTTTTATTTCCATGTTTGCTGTAGTTGGTGCAGTTGGTGCGGTGAGTGCAGGATTGTTGAGTACTATGTATGGTATGAGTGGCGTGCCTATGCCTTATCTTTTAGCAGGACTTTTGACGATTACAGCAGGCATTTTACTAGTAGGTCGCTATTCGGCTTTGGATAATTTTGTAAAGCTTATCTCTCTGGTGCTGTTGGTGACGGTTTTTACGGCTTTTTTTGCAGTCCTCATAAAAGGGCCAGTTGCGCCTGCCGCTGATTTTGTTCCGAATAATAATCTACTAGAAGGCGCGGCTTTAGCCTTGCTCGTTAGCCTCGTCGGGTGGATGCCTACGGGTATGGAAGCTTCGGCGATGAATAGTATTTGGGTGGTAGATAAAATTCGTGCAACGGACTATTATCCTAGCCTAAAAGAGACGCTTTTTGATTTTAATCTAGGCTATATTTTCACCATTATTTTGGGCTTAATGTTTCTCGTGATAGGCGCGTATACGGTTTATGGAAGCGGGGAATTATTGACGGGTAGTTCTACCGAATTTTCCAATAAACTTATCCATGTCTTCACTAGTAATTTAGGCGATTGGGCATATCCTGTGATGGCTGCGGCAGCCTTTGGAACGATTTACGGCACACTCATCACGGCTTGGGATGCTTTTGCACGGAGCTTTGCAAGGGGATTGCGCGCTTTCAAATATGAATTGACTTTTGATAAGTCTGACCCGAAGGAGGAATTGGCGTATAGCGTGGAGCAAGAGCAGTTTTTGAAGCGGATGTATAATATTTTCTTGCCCCTAATTGGGATTGGCGGCTTTATCCTATTCACCCAATTCACAGGCAGCATGATAGCGATGCTGGAATTGGCGACTATTTTTTCCTTTATTGCTGCGCCATTGATTGCCTTCTTAAATCTTCGTGCGATACAAAGTGCGGCAGTACCTGCTTCACACCGTCCTGCACGATGGATGATTATTTTATCCTACATCGGATTGATTGCAATGACTTTGTTTGCTTTGTATTATCTGTATAAATTATCTACAGGCGAAGTTGGAGGGCATTAGAATAAAGTCTACTAAACAAGCACTTTTTTCAAGCCCGCTACCAAAGCTGCATTCGCTTCGGGCGTGCCTATGGTGATGCGTACACAGCCAGGCGCACCGAAGTTGGCTACTGGGCGTACCATGATGCCTTGTTCTAGCATTTTTGCTTCAAATTCGTGTGCGTCCATATCGGGTTTGGTCAAAATGAAATTGGCTTGACTTTTCCAATATTGCAGCCCCAATTTATCAAATTCAGGATACAAATAGGCTTTGCCTGCATTGGTATTGGCTACTGTTTTTTGAATAAAATCATTGTCTTTTAAAGCTGCTTTTGCTGCTTCAAGACTTAAGGTATTTAGCAAGAAGGGACGACGCATGAGGCGCACATAAGCAGCAATTTCGGGCGTAGAATAAGCATAACCCACACGTAAACCTGCCAATCCATAAGCTTTAGAAAAACTATTGATACCTATCGCATTTTTACCTGCTACAACATAAGGTAAGGCAGTAGAATAATCCTCTGCCGTAGCAAATTGATAGTATACTTCATCATAGACCAATACTACATGCTCAGGCAGTTGCTCAATTAATTCATCAATTTGATATTTCGGAATGTAGGTGCCTGCGGGATTGTTGGGGCTACATACCCATACCATTCTGGTACGCTCGTTGATAGCATTTAAGATACTTGGTATATCCAAAAGATAGTTGTCGCCTACAAGTGGTATATCATGCACTTTCGCGCCTACTTTTTCAGGAAAGCGAAAATAGGGTTTGAAGCCTGGATTGGAAGCAATGCACTCCAAGCCTTCTTCTAAGAATGCATTGACTAATAACTCTATGATGCCTACGCCGCTATTGGCTGTAATAAAACTGGCTGGAAGAAGTTGTTGCTGATAAAATTCGCTTAGAGCTACCCGCAGACTTTCACCTGTACGTTCGGGATATTCATTTAGCAAGTGCAAATTGTCTTGGATGGCTTGCAGGGCTAAAGGAGACGCACCGAGCAGGTTTTCATTAGAGGATAGTTTATAAATAGGCTTATCTGACTGAATTTCGCTTCTTGATTTGCCGCCTTTATAGGGCGATGATGGGGCAGTAAGATATGATTTGAACAATGATACTTGCATTGCTAATAGTTGTGCTTATAACTTTTAAAAATAAGCCCAAAGATAAGTAGGAAGCAGATAGTACCAATAAAAAAGGGAGAAAGAATAATAAATATCCTCTCCCCAGAATCAAAAATTTATCAAGGCATAATTCTTATTTTTTGAGGGGTTTTTCTTGTCGCTTTTCTCAACACGTATTTTTTACGTCGTGACAAGTAGTTAAAGGATGATTCTATACAGAGCGCAATAAGTTTTATATCCGATACTATAAGGCCAGAATTGAGCGAGTGTGACAAAAAAAGTCGAAAAATTTTTAAAAAAAGGAGAAAGCATGATTTTGCACGCTTTCCCCAAGTATAATTATCAAGGCATTTTATAATTTTTTCGGCAATACAAACATATTGCACTTTTTGCTCAATAAAAAGAAAAAGGAACGAACGGTAAGTTTGGAAAGACTATCGGCCAGATTTTAGTAGTATGGCATTGTTTTTAGGCAAAAAAAAGAGAAAGAGCAAACACTCTTTCTCTCGAATAACTCTTCCTCAAGGCATTTTATAGCCCCGTTTTATAGATTTTTTGGTGGTGTATTTCGCCATCGGCTTGTAGGCGTATGAAGTAGATACCTTTCGGTAAGTCTTTCCCCACTACTAAGCGTTCTTGCCCATTTACGCCTTGGTAGTTTTCCATCAATTTACCCACACTATCGTAGATTTGGACATCTACTTGGGCTTGCTCAAACTGAAGGTCAATTGTAATGTCCTCTGTAAATGGATTGGGGTAGGTAGTGATGACTTTAGTGGCCGTCGTTTTTTCCAATAGGTCGTAAGCATTATTTGTGGCATTGCTTCCTATACAATTCAGGCCTAATGGGCCTTCTCTATCAGGCGGACTCTCTCCAGGAGGTATAAGTGCCAATTTGTCTAATTGTGTGCCATATTCATATACTGCAACATCAATAGCATGCGTACCTGATGTAAAAGTATGTGTAACTGTTTGACCTCCATGATTATTATCAAATACATGTTCCCATTTGAAGCTTCCTTTTCTTGGAATATCAGAGAATTTTATCCAAGGGTTGCCATCAATTCTTACCCAGAACGAATTTTTTTTGGCATTTTTTACTAGTATCCGAGTGTACACATCATAAGTAGTCGTTTCTGGTACGAAGAATGCGAATCGCACTCGTTGGTTTGCTTCTGTAGGTTCAGTGTGGAAGGCTTGTCCTGAGCCTGGGTAGAATAAAGCAATATCATTAGAGGCTGTTCCTTGTGGGTTGTACTTCCAATTGTTACCTACTATGGCGCATTCGGCTTCAAAATGCATTGGTTCTGGAACAAAAGGCGTGTCAGGAAAAAATTGCCCTTCACAATTTGGATTGCTTACACGAATAACTATGCTTGCTGGAGCAGCGGGATATTCTGATGACCCAAAGGAGAAACTATTTGTACTAGCTGTAGATAGAATTACAGAAAATTCATTCGCTAAGGGTGCAGCATTTGATAAATCCCAATATATTAATTCAGATTCATAGGTACGATTTTGTTCATCAAGCAATAGGCTGTCTTCTGGTGCATCAGTTGCTATTAGAGTTCCTTCACTCCAAGGGGTGTTATCAGCTAAGTACAATTGGACATTTCCTGTTTTCGTATCTTGTCCTGGTGAGTATAGTAACTCCAACTCTGTAGCATTTATATTACCATATACTTCTAAGCCCTCTGTATTGATTTTCAGATAAGAAGTCTTATTTGGACCTGCGGCAATAGTAGCTTCATTAAGTGTTGAGCCTGCTTGAATAGTGGCATCTTCTTTAATAGGAATTCTGATTTCATAGTTATCACAAGGTGCGCTTACGTATATTTTTTTCGTAGTCTCAGCTCCCTGACCATATATGTTAAATATTACTAGGCTTACTTCATATATGCCAGGATTTAAGAAGGTATGAGTGGTTGTGATGCCGCTACCTGTTGTATTATCCCCAAAGTTCCAAAGATAATTCATAATAGGACTACTAGAAGTAGATCCACTAGCATTGAAGCTTACAGACTCTCCTAGCGTGATTTCTCCATCAGCAGGGAAAGTTGATATATTCGCACTAATTTGTGCTTGAATAACACAGGCAAATAGCAAGAGTATTGCTATCAAACACAGTTTTATATATTCTTTTTTTAAAAGAATAGATTGGGGTTGAAGTTTTAAAAATACGGTATTCATAAA
>JAHDCQ010000010.1 GCA_020629845.1 Saprospiraceae bacterium
GAAATGATGGTGTATTACTTGATTTAGATGGCGCAGAAGGTGTACGTTTTTCGGGTATTACTGCTAGTGAAGCCTATGTTGTTATTCGACACCGCAATCATTTAGGCGTGATGTCGGGCGCGAAAGTAACCTTCTGATTTTTTTGATAGTATGATTTCCCAAGACTGCCTCAATCTACTTTTAATACCAACACTTCTATAAATAAATTGCAAAAGCAGCAAACCTTCTGCCAAATGCTCCGTACAAAACTTCAAACAAAGCTATTGCAAGCACTTTACTTATGCACCAAATTTATACAAGTGAATACATTAGTTAAATCTATATGTGTATTTTACAGCTCTTTGGGTATATATGGTGTATAATAAATGTTTAGCTTTGCACTAATAAGCTATCAGAAGTTACGTGAGTATTTTATGTTTGATAGCAAAATACAATTGAGAAAGCATAACAAAGCAAAAAACGAGAACACATTGAGTTAGCAAAAATTACCAGTGCTAATGTGAGTAGTTTAATTTAATGACCTAGCGACTACTATTGAAGAAGAGTACTAACATGTAAACACAAAACTAGTCTTCCTACCTAGTAAAGATTATTCCCTCATCTAAAAAAGACGTGCCTCTATCAGGCACACAGCAGCAGCTTTAATTTGATCTTACTTTTTAAGCATTCAGGCATATAGCATTTCTAACTATTCCTTGCTTAAGTGTAGTGCATTATTTTAAAGCCATGCCTTGCTCTAAACAAAAAATTAGGGCAATCAATGATTAATAGTGAAGCCGGTAAAGACGTACATAATGATGGTTTGTTCCCTTCACTGTTCATTGTTAATTATTCATTGCTTGCTTGTGCGCCCACGGGTGGACGAGCCGAATTCTTTTCATTCATTATTAATTAAAAAAGAAACCATCAACTATGTTTTTTAAACTTAAAAACGATTTTCCTATGAAATGTTTACTACCCTCGATTCGGTATCTGATACCGGTCGTCGCTTTGTTTTTGTGGGCGCAGGTGGGTTGGTCGCAATGTGGGGTGAGTACTACGGGTACACCGCAGACCACGCCGATTGCAGCTCCGACTACTATTGTTAATAATGTTACTTTTGATGATAGGTATACGAACACCCCCATGGCTGTACCTGTCGGTTGTACTGGTTGTTCTATACTTTCAGAGGTCTTAATGGATAATGATCCTTGTTACGATTCTGATGGTGACGGTGACCCTACTAATGATATGATTACATTAGATGAGTTAATCGCTAATGGAGGATTTGATTTAACAACAATGATGGTTATTGAGGATGGTACTGATGCTACTAGAATGTGTCCTGGTGCTGGGCCTCCTGGTTCCGGTGGTACTTTAGCTGGTTGTCCTGGCACTCCTAATGCTGCCTGTGATGGCGATAATGATGGAGATGCTACCAACGGTAATGGTGTACCAGACTATACTAACCCTACAGGAGTTAATGCAACAGATGGGGATATTCCTTTAGCAAATCTACCCACTTCTTTAGGTGGTGTATCTACACAGTTTTTTGATGTAGATTTTTATCTGGATGCGAACTGTGAGGCAGAAGTGCGCCTAGCAGGCACAGGCTGGATGGCTGCGACTACTTGTGGCTGCCGTTATGTAAATTACTACGACCAATTTGGGGAGTTTTTGGGACGTGAAGATATTGTGACAGGTGTAGGTATTGCAGCTAACAATCCTGTTCCTTTTATTTTAGATGAAGTTAACAAAAATGCAACTAGTAGTACTGCGGGTTATCCTAAAGTCGGAGATTATATTTTCTTCCAAATAGACAATGGTTTAGCTTGCGACGCGAATACCGCAAATAATACTGCTGCATGTGGTGCACTTTTGCGTAGTTCTATATTTGCTTTTAGAATCCGTAATATATTTGATAATGCACCGCCTGTAATTAAAGGAACATACAATACAAGCGATGATTATTGTGCACCCAATATCGTTACATTCGATAATGCACCTACTAGTATTGTAGGAGATCCACGTAACGTTCGCAATGATACGGAACTATTAATTACAGATAATGACCCTACTGCTGGACGTGGTGGTGATGGTTCTTATGATGCACAAATACCAAATGGTTCTACAGTCACTCCTAGAACAGATAAAGTGAGGGCACTACTTTGTAGAGAACTACTGGATGAGGCAAATGATAATGGAGGGGTGCTACCTGGGGATATTTTACCAGATCCTTATATGTTTAATTATATATTTAATTATGGCGGTACTGATCAACCTAATACTCCTCGATTGCGCGGAACTGGTTTTTTAGATGGTACAAATCCATCAAATGACGAAAGGGGAGAAATTTATACTACCGCCATATATGCAGGCACTACAGATGTAATGCAAGATGCAGGTATGCCATCACCTGCTGTGGTTAGTACTAATTCGTTCCAACCATTTGCACCTGATGGTTGTGGAGGAGCAGTAACTGTAGGTTATTCAGATGCGGTAGATTATACAGATAGAGGTAATCTATATGGACGTAATTCGGATGCTATTACTGGTACAGAGGATGTAAGTGATGGGGTATTAATTCCTATTGCTGCAGGTTTTGGACTAGGAGGCGATGGTCGTTTCCGTGATTGTTATGATGTAATCCGTAAATGGAGTGCAACTGATGAAGATGGTAATACAGGGATGTGTGACCAAACTATTAGTGTAATTGACGATTATGAGAATGAAGTATGTAGAACAGGTGGAACACCACAGGTGAGTCAAACAGGTTCTCCATTCTTTTTAACTACTGCACCTACTAGTGGCTCAGATAGTATTACGGTATTTCCACAATATTTTGATCAATTAATGTGCGCTAGTGGAGCGAGTAATATATATCAGAATACAGCTGGTCTTACACCAGCAGGGGCTTCGGCACCAGCACCTATTCCTACATTATATTCTTATACGAATCCACTAGGGAGTACTTTCCCTGATGTTGTAGCACCTAACTTTGCAGTAGGTTTTAATAATCAAGGCGCAGCAGGACCTAGCAGCACAGATAATCACTATAATTTCCCAGTGTTTACTTATGCAGCAGATGAAAATACATACGATTGTAGTCAAGAGGCTATTCTTGATGGGTTTATGCCAATGCCAATAGACTCTTGTGGCATTCGCCCACTAGTAGAAATTGAAACGCTTTATGATTATGGACTTGATGGCGATTTTGGTGACATAGGACCAAATATCTTTATTTCAGGTTCTACACCACCGCCTTTTTATGATAAAGAAGCGGGGATATACTACAATAATTTTTCAGGTGGAAATCAAGCACAGACAACAGGTGATTATGTACAGTATGATGATAGAGAAAATGGTTTTACGCCTGCTCAGTGTCAATATTATAACTATGATATACTAAAACGTTGGGTAGCAGAAGATGAGTGTGGTTTCAAATCTATCGCACAACGTATGTACCGTATTCGTGATGTAGAAGCTCCAGATGTGACTATGACAGATGCTATTGAAGTGAATGGTGCTGGTCAAATACTCACTTCGATTAGAGATACACTTATTAGTTCTGTACCGGGTGATACTATGAATGTAAAGGAGTTTAATGCACCAGCTATCATTACAATTCCATTTACAGGATGTTCTCCTCAGCTTGCAGTAACTACTGATTATGAAGATAATTGTGCTAATGTATTATATATTAACACAACTTATGATATTGAAGAAGTAAACGGCGCAACAACTACGCCTATTATATCTGGCTTTCCATTCACAGGTTCATTTACTAGAACCTTAGAGGCAGGAAAAACGTACAAGGTGATTTTACATTCTACCGATCCTTGTTCAAATAAGACAGATGTAGAACTGACAGTAATTACTGACCCTAATGGTATGACGGGATGTGCAGATACTTCACCCGTAAGCTTGACTTTGACAACTGGTGGTACGGCACAAGTCAATTCTTTACTTGTTATGCCTACATCTTCATGTATTAAGCCTGCACTCTTGAATGGTTGTAGTTTACCAGATTGCGTATATTTAGAAATGGAAGTAAATGGTTCAGTAGTAGATGCTGGTACCATATTAGATGTTACATCGGATGCTGATTTAAATATTATTGATTTTTTAGATCAAATTCCTACTTATGTTTTCAATTGCCAGACAGGGACATTCCCTGTTACAGTAAATCTATATGAGGTAACACCTTGCTTGCCAGGGGATATTAATACAGCCTTTGATGCTTCTACACAGGGGCGTGATTTATTGATTACGCATACTCGTGATATAATTGTTAATCCATCTCCTTCAAGCTCTATTTTCTTATCAGCTACAGGTATGGATGCAACGTCTTCTACTGCAACAGATGGTGAAATCAATTTATCCATAGCGAGCAGTTTTCCAGGGGAGACCTTTACAGTAAACTATGCTCCAGTTGTAGGAGGAGTGGTAGGTGCTAGCGTTCTAGTTACAACAGTTGCTAGTGCGCCTAGTTATACCATTACTGGTTTATCGGCAGGTACATATCAAGTTACAGTTACAGGCAGCAGTAGTTGTGGAACAGCTGTTGAGACAGTTACTGTTGGTTTCAGTACACCCTTACAATTGAAGTTCTTATGCCCAGACCCAGTTGTGGAAGGTAATGTGATTAATGTGCAAGTCGCACCATGTTCTAATTTTACGAATTTGAATTCTGTTGATTTTGGTATTACATTGAGTGGACCAGCAGGTGCAAGTATCATTGACTTGCAAGCGACCAATGGTTTTGGTTCATCGACAGGAGGTTTCAATATAGGAGCTCATTATAGTCTATTATCTTCAACTCAGGCTGATATAGTATGGACAAGTGGTACTATGGAGAATCTGGTCAATAATCAGGCATTTATTACCATTTTGGTAAATGTTCCTCCAGGCTCAGCACCAGGCACATTATCTATTACTCTAGATGGTGGTCTGAATGGAGTGAGTGGTGCAACCCAGAATATGGGACTAACATCATCACCTGTGACATTAACATTTGATCCGACAACGATACCATGTAATTCAACAATTAATCCTACTTCTTCAGTTAGCTTAACTGCCAGTGGTAATATTACTTTTATGAGTACAGGTATTGGCGTATCAAATACGAACGTTAGTATTCAGAATATGACATCAGGTACTGTAAATAATGCTTCTACAGGAGTTTCGCCGTCCACAGGTTCGTATTCTTTCTCTACTATTGCCGTTGGTGATAATGTAAAGATTACACCTACAAAGACAAGTGCATCAACAGCAACTTATGTAGACGTAGTAGATGCCATTATTCTAGAACGTTACGCATCAGGGCCACTATTATTCCCTGCTAGTACGCATGGTATGATTCACCCGTCGCAAGCAGTAGCAGGTGATGTGAATTTTGATGGTGGAATTGATTTTGTGGATGTGGTACAAATTCGTCAGAGTATCGTAGGTTTCCCTGCATTTCAGTATATCAAGACGGATTGGGTATTCTACCCAACTACAACAGCCTTTTCTGCAATGCCATTCTATACCTACACAGCACCACTCATGCAATGCTTTGGTGGTACATTGACAGCATCTAATCCTAACATTGATTTCATCGGTGTGAAGGTAGGTGATGTAAATGAAACGGCACAAACGGCTATTATGCCTGGTCCGAATCGTGTAGAAGTGCGTGGCAATTCTGCTTTCACTATCGAGGATAGAAGAATGGAGGTAGGAGAATTAGTAGAGCTACCAGTTTATGCTAAGAACTTCCATGACTTATTTGGTTATCAGACAAACATCTTATTTGATACCGATTATCTAGAATTCGTAGATGTAGCATTAGGTACAGCACTACCAGATATGGAAAGGAGAGATTTCGGTTTGGAGGCAGTAGCATCAGGTATCATTCCAGCTATCTGGGGTGGTTTGAACAATGCTAACCTAGAAGATGGTGACTTACTATTTACCTTGAAGTTCAGAGCTACGAAATCAGCTAACAGCTTGAAAGGTTTGATTGATTTCAACAACTCAGAGCGTGTAGCATCTTTGGCATACAATGGAGCATTGGATGCTTATGCATTAGGTCTAGAATTGACTGCTGCGAAAGCAAGTGAATTCGTGCTTTATCCAAGCGCGCCAAATCCATTTGCGGAGGCTACAAAACTAAGCTTTGAACTACCAATAGCTAGTGATGTAGTGCTAAGCGTTACAGATTTGACAGGTAGAGTAATCTACACAACGAAGTCAAATATGGATGCAGGCTATAACGAACTTTGGTTGAATGCAAGCCAATTGAATGCTAGTGGGGTATACTACTACCAAATCAAAGCAGGCAATTACGAAGTTTCGGACAGAGTGATTTTGATGGATTAATCAGAAGATAGACTACAGCGGTCTGCTCTGATAGATACATATAGCAAGATGCGGAAACAAATCGTTTCCGCATCTTCTAACAAAAGAACTGTTTTTATTAAATAGATTTTGATTTTACGAATTGCGTGTTACTACCAGTGCTTTGAAAAATAAAGTATTCATAAGATTATACATGATTGCCTTATAAGTAGGTTGATGAATTTGATAATTTGAAGATCGTAAAAGAGTCTCGCTTCTCACATCTACTTACACTCCAATACTTTATAGAAAAGCATATATGATAACTTTTTGTCATATTATTTTGGCTGTTTGATATACTTATTATAATATTGGCCAATACTCTCCATTAGAACAGGGTACTAGACACAAAAGCAATACATAGAATAAGTTTGGAATTTAAACAGGCATGTTTTCAAGGATTAACAGAAGTCCTTGAAGATGTCGCATGTCACACTTGCATTGCGTATCTGATACGCAAGAGCTGGTGCAAGCGTTTGTGCCTAGTCAGCAAGATATTAAGGAGTAATAATATTGTATTTGTTCGTGGATGAGTAGGGTTGTTGAATTATAAATATTTCATTGTCAGTAATATATAATTTTATCTGCCGAAATGTACGCTACTATTTTACGACACATACACTATTATTAGCATACAAGTACAAAAACGCGTTTTTTCTACCGTTTATAGGTGTTTTAGTTCCTTTAAAAAGAAGGTTACTACCTTTAAATGGCTAGTATTGACCGCAACATATTTGAATTTATATCATCAGTAACTAAAGAAAACGCCAAGCGTAAAATCTAATGATAATTAATAGTTGGAAGCGAGATAGAGCTATTTCAATTCTAACTCTAGATTATTTGATTATCTCTGAACATAATTATATAAGTAATGCATACATCACATCTACCAATCGTTGCGTTTCTGCTGTTCATACTTGCTTTCCCATTCGGTGGGCTGCAAGCACAAACGCCAACGCTCACTGTAAATCAAGGGGACACATCATGTGGTGCTGCTACTGTTGGACTTTGTATCACGGTTGAAAACTTTGATATGATAGGCGGCATAGAGCACGTCTTGATTTGGGACCCTACTATTTTAAATTTATCTACAAGTGGTGTGCAAATTCATCCGAGTATAGATATGGATGATGACTTTTTAGTGTCTTCAGATTCCACATTTAACTTTGGGTGGAGTAATTCTACACCTCGTAATTTCATGGATGGTGATACACTTTACTGCCTCGTATTTGATGTAGTAGGGACGATACCTGCAGGTGGTACGCTAATTGACCAATGGCCAGTAGCGAATCGACCTGTAAGTTTTGTAGGACCACCTAATCAAGTTACAGTAGACATATTCCCAACTACAACCTACACTTTTAATAGTATCTTCCTGACACCTACAAGCGGTAGCAGTGCAGATGTTACTGCGCCAACGGTCTCGGGCTGTCCTACTGATATTACAGTAACAGCTCCAGTAGGAGGTAGTACAATAGTAAATTGGACTCCACCTACAGGTACAGACGTGTGTGGCGTAACATCTAGTTCTACACACAACTCAGGAGACAGTTTCATGGCAGGTACTACTACTACTGTTACCTACACCTTTACGGATCCATCTGGAAATGCAACGCCTTGTACGTTCAATGTAATCGTGGAAGAAGATATGACTGGAGGCGGAACTTCAGAGCCATCTCTAACTTTATATCAAACAGATACGAACTGTACAGATGATATAGTTACCGTTTGTATGCAAGGCGATAGCTTATTCGACTTGGCGGTATATTCGCATTTGTTAGTTTTTGAGCCTAGTGTATTGGAATTTATTGGGCTGTCATCTAGTACACCTAGCATGACAATGCCTGCCGTAACTACGTCGCCATTGCCAGATTCGGTTATTTTTCTAAATTTTGGTACAACAGGCGGCGACCCAGCGAATCCTATGTTTCCTACCGTAGATGGAGATGATTTATACTGCCTAGATTTTAGAATAATAGGAGATATTAGTAGTGGTTCTATCATTCGTCGTTATGAAGAATCAGAGCGTGGACCAGCACCGCCAGATCAAATCCAAATTGGAGGCGCAGGCGGGCCTATCTTGAATGAGAATCAATACCTCTTTAATTCTCCACTAGTAGTAATGCAAACTAGCGGTACAGGTTTAGATACACAAGCCCCTGTAGTTTCAGGCTGTCCTAGTGATATTACACTAACCGTGCCTGCTGGCACATCGAACGCAACAGCTTCTTGGATTCCACCTACGGCAACAGATGATTGTGGTGGTGTAACATCTACTTCTACCCATAATCCTGGTGATAGTTTCCCATTAGGTACAACTACGGTTACGTATACCTTTACAGATGGTGCAGGAAACTCTGTGCCTTGTGAGTTTGATGTGACTATCACGGCTGACCCTAGTATGGGCGGTGCGTCGCTTACCATTATAGGCGATGAGGTAGATTGCGGAGATAATACACTCGAAATATGTATAGAAGCAAATGATTTAATTGATATAGGAAGTATTGAACATGTATTAATATGGGATCCTACTATCCTATCTTATAATAGTTTCACATTAGTGAACGCGGATATAGCAACGACAGGTGCATCAAGTGTGTTTGAAAGTTCAGATTCTACATTGAACTTTGGATTTTCTATTCCTGGAATGGCTACTTTCGACAATAATGAGGTACTATATTGTCTCAGCTTTGATATCATAGGCGATCTATCAAATGGTGTTACTATTGACCAGTGGCCAGTGGCAGATCGTCCAGCAGGTTTTGTTGGGCCGCCTAATCAAATAAGAGATCCTCTTTTCAATCAAGTACCTTATACTTTTTCAAGTATTTCCCTTTCTGCTTCGGATATGGCAGCACCTATGTTCACCAATTTCCCGATGGATAGAGATACTTTCCTCACGGCAAATTGTGATGCTGCTGTAAGCTGGGTAGCACCAACTGTAACAGATGATTGTGCGGTGACTAGTACATCAAGTACCCACAATCCGGGTGATGTATTTCCATTAGGTACTACCGATGTCATCTATACAGCAATGGATGCAGTAGGAAATGTAGTAATGGATACCTTCAGTATTACAGTAGTTGATACGATACCTCCAATGGTGCAAAATTGCCCAATGGATACGATAATAGAAGTAACAGCAGGAGCAGCAAGTAGTGCTTATACTTGGACAGCTCCTACAGGCATGGATAATTGCCCAGGTGTGATGATTACAAGTACACATAATCCTGGCGATACCTTCATGACGGGTACGACTACTACAGTAACATATACTATCACCGATGCTTCTGGCAATGAAGTGACTTGTACGTTCGATGTAACTGTTGAGGAAGAATTAGACATTACTTGTCCTGAAAATGTTAGTGTAGCTGCTGCCGATGGTCGTTGTGATGCGATTGTAAATGATATTAACATCAGCATAAATGACTTAGATGAAGTGCAAAGCATAGCTTGGGCAACCACAGGTGCTACCATGACGAATGGAACTGGAGATGCCTCAGGTACAACATTTGATGTAGGGATTACTACATTAACGTATACTATTACGGATAATGATAACAATATGATGAGCTGTAGCTTTGATATTGTAGTAGTAGACAATCAGATGCCTTCACTCACCTGTACGAATGGAGTAACACTACAAATTCCACAAACACAATCTACAACAGTAGTGATTGATATCAATGCACTTATTACAGATAACTGTACGGTAGTTGATACCACATACTCCCTTACAGGCGCAACTACTGGAATGGGGTCAGGCTTTGCATCGGGTTTAGAGTTTAATGTAGGCACTACAACTGTCACTTATACCGTAAGCGATGGTATCAATACCGCAGATTGTTCGTTCGATGTAGTGGTAGAGCAAGTGCCACTTGCAGTAGAATGCCCTGATAATGTAATGGTATCAGCTAGTAGCACTGACTGTACTGCAATAGTGAATAGTATTAATGTAAATGTCACAGCAGGTACTGCTATGTCTACGAATTGGATAGCTACAGGTGCTACCAATACAAGTGGCACAGGCGATGCTTCTGGCACTACTTTCAATTTAGGTACAACTACGGTGACTTATACCATCACGGATGAGTTCAATAATATGGTTTCTTGTAGTTTTGATGTAGTAGTTGGAGACGACGAAATGCCGTCTCTTCAATGCTCAAATGGAGTGACCGTACAGATTCCACAGACGCAAACTTCAACCGTAGTTACGGGTCTTAATGCAATTATTACAGATAACTGTGGAATAGTTGATACCACTTACACCCTTACAGGTGCAACTACTGGTACAGGAAATGGTCTTGCATCGGGTTTAGCATTTAATGCTGGTACAACTACTGTTACCTACACCGTGAGTGATGGTACAAATACAGCAGAATGCTCTTTCGATGTAGTAGTAGAACAAGTTGCACTTATGTTGGAATGCCCAGCAGATGTAACGGTATCCACAAGCACTACAGACTGTACAGCAGTAGTAGATAATATTGATATAAATGTAACGGCTGGCACTATAGCTACTGTTACTTATACTTCCACGGGAGCTACTTCGCTCAATGGAAATGGTGATGCTTCTTTACAAACCTTCAATGTAGGCACCACTACAGTTACGTACTTAGTAGGCGATGATTTTGGAAATACAGAGACTTGTAGTTTCAATGTCACTGTAGAAGATGATACACCACCAAGTTTAGTTTGCCGTGGAGATACCACACTAATTGTTCCCATTGGTACGAGTATCGCTGTAGTGAATGACCTAGGTATTATTAGTGCAAATGATAATTGCACCACTACTTCTGATATGATGCTTTCTTATGCACTTACAGGAGCAACCTCAGGTTCAGGTGCAGGCGATGCAAGTGGTCTAGTATTTAATGTCGGTTCCACGGTAGTTACCTATACGCTAACAGATGAAAATGATAACTCAGATAGTTGTGTATTCAATGTGATTGTAAATAATCCTTCTTTGGAGATTACATGTCCTATGGATACTTCGGTAATAGCATCTTCAGCAACTACTTGTAGCGAATCAATAGATGGTTTATTCCCAATCATTTTGCCAAGTCTTGATTCGGCAATGACGGTAACCTATAGTGCTTCAGGTGCTACTGTTACTACCTCTGACACAATGGGTATCAATGACATTTCAGGTACTGCCTTCAATACAGGCGTTACGAATGTCACCTACACCGTAGTCAGTAATATGGGGGATGTCGCGGCTTGTAATTTTAGTGTGACGGTTTTAGATACCTTCCCACCAAGCTTTAGCTGTCCAGCAGACATAACTGTTTTCTCTACGAATGCAGATACCACAGCAGTAGTGACGGGCATTGATCTACAAGATTTGAATGATTGCGATCCTACTACAGGCGTGAGTTATACGCTTTCAGGTGCTACTAATGCAACTGGTGTAGGAGATGCAAGCGGACAAACATTTCAAGCAGATACGACCGAAGTTACTTACTTCGTGATGGATAATAATGGCAACCGAGATAGCTGTAGTTTCTTGGTAGTGGTAGAGCCAGCACCGATTACTCTGACTTGCCCTACAGATATGACAGTAGCGGTTAATACAGATGATTGTACTGCGGTATTGAGTGGTTTGGCTGCAATAGTTGCAGATACGACTACGCTAGGAAGTGTTACCTACACTGGAATGGGAGCTACTACATTTAGTTCTGATACAGTTGGTATCAATGATGTTTCTAACGAAGCATTCAATATGGGTACAACCAATGTAGTATATACCGTAACAGATACCTTAGGCAATATGGCAAGCTGTAGCTTTGATATAACGGTGCAAGATAGCAGCGATTTATTCCTTATTTGCCCAAGCGATGTTACAGTATTTGTAGCAATGACGGATACAACAGCAGTTGTAGATGGAATCGGCTTAGTAGATTATGGCTATGATTGCTTACCAAATGATAATATTGCTGTTACCTATATTATTGATGGCGTAACGGATACGCTTGATGCAAGCGGTACTACTTTTGACTTGGGTGGTACGGGTGTCACCTACTTTGTGGCAGATGAGTTAGGTAATGTAGAAATATGCTCATTCACCGTTACAGTAGCGCAACGCTCACCATTAGATATAACATGCCCTAGAGATACTACCGTTTCTACTGAAGTAGATTTGTGTAGTGCTACAGTAAATGATATTGCTGTGGGTATTTCAGATATAGGACTAGTAGATTCCATTACCTACGTACTAAGTGGCACAGTAATGGATACCATAGCAACAGATACGCTACTTGATTTTTCAGGTACAATGTTCCCTATTGGTACTACAAGCATTAGCTATACTATTTCAGATACCTTAGGTTATGAAGTGAGTTGTATTTTTGACGTGACTGTAGAAGACAATCAAGACCCAGACTTGATGTGTCCAGCAGATATTACGGTATTAGCTCCCGAAGGAGATACTACAGTTATTATCAATAATATTGACATAGCATCTTTAAGTGACAATTGCAATAGTTTGAGTGAACTAAGCATTAGCTATGAATTGACTGGTGCAACTACAGCTTCAGGAAATGGTTCAGCTAGTGGTAATCGCTTTAATGTCGGTACTACAACTGTAACCTATACCGTACTTGATGCAGGAGGAAATTCTATCACTTGTTCCTTTGATGTAGACGTAGTAGAAAGCGGTGAATTAGCTATCGGCTGTCCACCTGATATGGTAGTATCAGCAGCTACTACAAGCTGTGCTAGAATAGTAGATGATATAGCGGTGACTATTTTATCACCTGATTCTACAATCCAATCTATCGTATATGGCTTAAGAGGCGCAACCGTTATGGACTCTCCAACTACTGGCTTCAATGATGCGAGTGGCGAGAATTTCAATATCGGCTTAACAACCGTTACCTATATCGTGACGGATACACTTAATCGTATTGCGAGTTGTTCCTTCACCATAGAAGTAGAAGACAACTCCGGGCCACGTATAGATTGTCCATCGGATTTAGTTGTCAATATTCCATTCACGGATAGCACTGCGGTAGTAAATAATATTGGACTAGAATTATTGGACGATAATTGCGACTTCAATGCCTCTGCTACTTATGAATTGACAGGAGCAACAGAAGGTACAGGCAATGACGATGCGAGTGGCACTGTATTTAATATCGGCACTACGGTCGTTACCTATACCGCCACGGATACCTTAGGTAATACTTCCTCTTGTTTCTTCGATGTAGAAGTAGGTCAATTCGGTGTAATGCTAGAATGTCCTGACAACATTGTGGTACAGTCTGATACTACAGCATGTGGTACAGTTATAGATAGCATTAGTGCAATGGTTTCGCCTTTAGCATCCGTACAGACATTGTCTTATGAGCTAAGTGGCGCAACGACTTTCCAATCGCGTCAAGATACCATTCTAGATGCAAGTGGCGAGTTCTTCAATGTCGGTACTACCAGAGTGACGTATACCGTAAATGATACCTTAGACTGCTCATTTAATGTGACAGTACAGGATGACTTAGCACCAATTTTCGTGAATTGTCCAGATAGTTTATTCTTCGGAATGGACGTAGACCAATGTTTTGCTACGGTTCGATGGACGGTTCCAGAAATACTAGAGGGGTGCGACTTTGTAATGGTACCTAATGTGGCACCAGGTACAGAGATAGAGCTAGAAATGATGTCTGGTGACACTACTATCACCTATACAGCAACAGATGTAAACGGTAATACTTCTTCGTGCAGCTTCTTTATTAGAGTGCGAGATGATTTATTGCCTAATCATATTTTCTGTCCAGAGCAACAAGAGGACTTTACCATTATGCAGTCCGATTCAATCTGTGGCGCAATTGTAACATGGAACGAACCACAAACTTTTGATAATTGTGGTATCGTAAGCACCATGCAAACGCATGAACCAGGCGATGTCTTCCCATTCGGAACAACGACTGTTACCTATACTGCCTTCGATGAAGAAGGAAATTCAGGAACATGTAGCTTCGACGTAATGGTAGTGGATTCTTTCCCACCACGTCTGATGAATTGCCCGATGGACACCACTATCGTAGTGGTAGAGCCAGATAGCACAGGAGTAGCTACTTGGACACCTCCTACAATAGATGACTCTTGCGGCGATGTGGTACTCACAAGCAACTTCATGCCTGGGGATACCTTCCCAATGGGTATGACAGAGGTGATATACGTAGCGAATGATACTATCAGCATGGCGACAGATACTTGTTCGTTTACTATCACAGTACAAGTAGATGAATTTGTAGAAGTGGATACTATTCCACCTGCTTTCTTAGATTGTCCAGATGATATAAATGTGGCATTTGATGAAGGTCAATGCTTCGCTACGGTATCTTGGACAGAACCAACTGCGATAGACAACGGACGTATAGACAGCTTATTTGCATCACATATGCCAGGCGATACCTTCATAGTGGGTACTACAGAGATTCTTTACATTGCTATTGATTCAGTAGGCTTGAGAGATACTTGTGCATTCAATGTGGTTGTAGATGGACCACAGAATAGCGTATTACTATGCCCAGGTAATGTAACCGTTATCGCGCCTCTAGCAGCATGTGGTAGTGTAGTAGATTGGACACCACCAACTATTGACCGCCCATGTTCAGAAGCACCTATTTCTATCGTGAGTAATTTCATGCCGGGATCATTATTCCCAGTTGGTGCAACGGAGGTCATCTATATTGCTTCCGATACCATAGGCTATGCCGATACCTGTAGCTTTACTATTACGGTACTCGATCAAGAGTTGCCGATGTTCACAGGCTGTCCAGAAGATATGATTCTGTCCGTTGAGCCAGGCGCGTGTGAAGCGAGCCTTGATTGGACAGTACCAACGGTAGCAGATAACTGTGGAATAGCAGAATTTGTGGCTTCGCACGAACCACCATTCTCCTTCCCAGTAGGTGAAACAACGATTACATATACAGCAACAGACATTTCAGGCAATACGAATAACTGCCAGTTCATTGTAACGGTACTCGACGACGCTGCACCTGCCTTTAATTCCTGTCCTGAAATAGTGACAGTAAGAGCAGATGGAACCATTATCAGCGACCCAAGTGGAGTGATTACAAATATTGGTTCAGTAGATTGTTCTAGCGTACAATTGAGCTTTACCACACCAACAGCAACTGATGTTTGTGGCTCATTCAATGTAGAACAAACCGATAATACAGGTTTATCAAGTGGTTCTAGCTTCTTGCCAGGTACGTCTACTTTGATATTCACAGCAAGTGATGAATCAAATAATACGGCTACTTGCGAAATGGTGATTGTGGTAGAAGCGGTAGAAACAGGTGCCGTAAATATTACTGTAGATAATCCAGTAGTATGTGCAGGTGGTGATGTAGAGTTAGTAGCAGAGGACATAGGTATACCAGGCACTACTTATGAATGGATGATGCCAGGTAATGCGCCTCCATTTTCTGGAGCTACTTTGAGCATATTCTCTATTACTGCTGATCAAGCTGGTACATATACAGTTACTGCTACTGCACCAACAGGCTGTACATTCACAAATAGTACCGTAATTGATGTGCAAGTAGCACCAATGGTGAGCGCAGGACACAATGATCAAGACATACTATGTGGCGCAGGAGCAGATTTAATGCTTACAGCAGCTACATTGGATGAAATAACAAGTTGGTCATGGGCAGGACCGAATAACTTTAGTTCGGACATGCAAAATCCAGTAATACCGAATGCATCAGCTACGGATTCTGGCAACTATACTGTGACCGCTACTACGGCAGCAGGCTGCTCTAACACAGCAATGACAACCGTTACTGTTCGAGAACAACCAACTATGCCAACGCTTATGCTAACAGGCGGTAGTGGAGTGAATGGAACAACAGCGATCGGTTGTAGTGCAGATACCTTCAACCTAGTAGGTTTAGAATACACCGATGCTAATGTGCAGTATGTTTGGAGCGTGACACCGAATAACTTCGGTTTCGATCCGGGCAATACGAATATCACGCAAGTGATTTTGACAGAAGCTGGCGACTATATCTTCGACTACTCTGTATTGATAGACGGTTGTCCTTCTGATACGGTGAGCATGAGTGTAAATATAGAAGCAGAACCAAGCATTCAGACTAGTATAGCAGGCGAAACGAGCTGCGTGAACGAAGGTTCAAGCATCGAATTGCAAGCAGTAGGTGAAGGCGTTACGAATTGGGAATGGTTCTCCCCGGGTGGTATGCTATTAGCGAATATGGAAAATGTAACGCTTAGTGGCTTAAATGAAGGCATGAGTGGTACATATCGTGTAGTGGGTACAACTGCAAACGGTTGTACAGCCGAAGCAACACTAGAAGTAGTGCTAAGTGGTCAGTTAGCAATGCCAACCGTAGGCGATTTGGGTAATATTTGCGATGGCGAAGAATTGCTAGTAAGCTTAGGTGGCAACTATCCTGAGGGCATAGAGTTCCAATGGCAAAGTGATAGCAGCGCGTTGAATTTCGCAACGACAGATACTACCTTCGATGCATCGGATTTAGCACCAGGCACGTATTCTGCTATGGTTACAGCATCAGGCAATGGTTGTGTATCAGATACAACAAGCTTAAGCTTTACTATACTAGCGCGTCCAATGATTGATTTCTCTAGCCTACAGCCAACTTACGATTGTATCTCGATGGATACAACTGTCCAGTTGATGGAAACAGGCATTGCTGGCTCGAAGTGGTTCTGGTCAAGTACGAGCGGATTTACATCGCCAGATCAAAATCCTTCATACACTATTTCTTATGCAGATTCGACGCGCAGAGATACCATCTTCCTACAACTAACGGGTGAGAATGGCTGTGTATCTATGGATTCTACAATTCTAGAGTTCAACCCAGGTGTGCCACAACCAACTATCGTAGGGGCAGCGCGCTATTGCATGGGTGAGACCGTAAGCTTACGCTTAAGCGATGCTTTACCAGATAGCACGACTTACGTATGGACAGGGCCAAATGGCTTCACCTCAAGTGAGTCTATGATTAGTATAGAAAATGGTGGTACATCGCAAGCGGGTATCTACCAAGTGATGGCTACGCTAGGAGAGTGTGTATCAGCACCATCAGATTCATTCACGGTGACAATTATTACGCCACCAAATGTAGAGATGGACGAATACACCGTGTTTGTTGGACAAACCGATACACTCGACATCACAACGAATGATGAATTAATTGATAATTTGACCCTCTCGCTAGGCTTGACCAATCCGATTACCTTCGGGGATGTGAGCCTACAAGGAGGCATAGTAACCTATACAGCACCAAATACAGTAGGTAGCGGTGATTTCTCTTACGAAATTTGCTACGATGTCTGCGACGATCCGAACTTGATACTATGCGATGAAGCATTCGTGACCGTAAATGTTCAATATCCACCAGAGGAATGTGTGATAACAACACTCGTTACGCCTAACAATGATGGCAATAACGATAACTTGATTGTTACTTGCGCCGAAGGTGGTGTTTATCCAGACCATGAGTTGATTATTTTCAACCAATGGGGCGACGAGGTATACCGCGCTGCACCATACAACAACGATTGGTCAGGAGAATACAATGGTGGTCAATTGCCTGATGGTACGTACTTCTACATATTCATACCAACACCAGGCGAGCCTGACCAAGTACAAAAAGGATTTATCACACTTTATCGCTAAAATATAGTAGCTGCTGGTTGATAGAATATGCATTCTATCAACCAGCCTACAGCAAAATATAATTACCATGAAAAAAGTACTATATCCACTTATAGTATTCCTATTTGGAAGTTATTTTCTCTTCGCGCAGCAAGAGCCGCATTTCACGCACTTCATGTACAATCAGCAAGGCGTAAATCCAGCTTTTGTAGGCAGTCGAAATACACCTTCTTTCCATGTTATCTATCGCAGACAATGGGTAGATATACCGGGTTCGCCTACGAATGTAGCCTTAGGGTTTTCGACTCCTTTTGCAGGAGGTAGTTCAGGTTTCGGAGTGTATGCAGCTAACCAAACGATTGGTATTTTCAATAACTGGTATACCAACCTAGCATACTCTTACCGCTTACAGTTGAGTGATAATTTGAATTTGCGCTTAGGCTTGCAAGCGGCAGGCTTATTTCCAAGCGTGAATTTCAATTCACCAGATGTAGTATTCTTCGATGAGAATGAAACGACTGTTCCTCTAGCGGGTACGGACAATCAGTTGAAGTTCAATGCAGGAGGTGGTATGTATCTCTACAATAAGAATTTTTATGTAGGTTTTTCTGTACCACACTTCTTGAATAGCGACATTTCGTTCAATACAGTTACTTCAGGTGATAGAGCGATTACCGTTCCACACTATTACGGTATGGCAGGCTTATTGCTAGATGCAGGGCCGAACGTAATGATTCGCCCATCATTATTGGTGAAATACGAACAGAATTCACCCTTTGATTTTGATTTAAATTTAAGCTTGATTTTCAATAATCGCCTTTCGATTGGTGCATCTTATCGGCACGAAGATTCGGTTGATTTCTTATTGTTCCTACAAGCAGGACGCAAATTTGGATTTGGTGTAGGTTATGATTACACCATCTCTGACCTTGCCAACTACAACAATGGAACATTTGAAGCTATGATGCGCTTCGACTTGAAGAGTTCGCGCGATGATATTGAGAATCCAAGATTCTTCTTATAAAATTTGTATTAGGTACAAGGTATTAGGCTGATATACTTAATACTTTGTACCTAATACTTAATACTATCCAGCAGCTAGTTTTAACAATATAATAAATGCTTGTTTTTCATAGTTATAAAACATATACGTGAAATAAACATTTATTTTAAGAGGGAATGGTTTGTGAAAATTGTCCAATGATAGGTGCAGAAAATTTCATTCATTTGAAGTTGAAAATCACAGCCCGTTCTATTCTAGCTACATTTTATTTTAATAAATAAAGTTGCGTAGCAGCTTACTAGTTCAAAATTTTGCCGTATAGCATGCTCTATACTAGCCATCGTTTTGGCTAAAATCAAGCCTGCTGCTGCTAATTGAAAGTAAGTACTCAATGAGTGAATGAATTTTTTTTGAATGAGTGAATAATTCTAAACTTCATTCTGTCATTCACAATTCATTCATTGAGCATTTACTCATTAAAATTGTAAACATTTGATAGTGAACTACAAAAACATTGTCAATTATCAATTTTAAATTATCCATTTACTAAAATTATTGACATCTACTTATAATTAAAAGCTCATCTGATGATACACACAGCTATTTTCAAAAGAGCTTCATTTAATTTGCTAGCCATGATACGAAAGATTAGTGTCCTACTTTTCGCGCTTGCAGTTTGCACGTTTGCCCATGCACAGTTGCCTATCCAAAACGGGGAAGTGACTGTAGAAAATGAAACAAAAGTAAATACAGAGAAACTGGAATTTAGCCCAGTCTTCTATAAGGATGGCATTGTATATGTGTCTTCCGAAAATGACGGTTTGCGTTATGCCGTAACGGATGAACGCATCAGCCATAATGTATTCTCTATCTATCAATCTACCCGCGATGAAGAAGGGAATCTCAAAATGGGACACCCATTGGCAAGAGAACTCCTCTCTGACTTGCACGAAGGGCCACTTACATTCAATACAACAGGAGAACTCATGTATTTCACCCGTAATGACTCTAAAGTTACGAGTAATACATCAGGCAATGTCCTAAAGAAGTTGAATATATTTTCGGCTCAAATGGCAGATAACAAATGGGGCAATATCACAGAGATGCCCTTCAATGAGCCACAATATAATACCTGTCATCCATCCATCACACCCGATTTGGATGAGTTGTACTTTGCCTCTGACCGCCCTGGCGGATATGGTGGATACGACCTCTATGTAGTGCGTAAAATTGGTGGAGAGTGGAGTTCGCCAGTCAATTTAGGCCCACAAGTGAATACGCCAGATAATGAAGTATTCCCATTCATTCATGCAGATGGTACGCTCTACTTTGGCTCTAATGGGCATGGCGGCGCAGGTGGCTTGGATTTATTCTACAGCACCAAAACCCGCGATGTATGGCGACGACCAGTAAATATGGGCGAGCCATTCAATACGGGCAGCGATGACTTTGGTATCATAGTAGATAGAGATAACAAAAATGGTTACTTCTCTTCTGCACGAGGCGGCGGTAGTGGTGGCGATGACATCTACCGATTCAACGTATTGGCGGATGACATCAAGGACGAAATCCTAGTAACGGTGGTAGATGCGGTTACAAACGATCCATTAGAAGCAGCAGAAATTGCTTGGGTGAACCTAAACGAAGTCAATCTTCCTCCAGGCAAAGATGCAGAAACATTGCGCCTAGAAAGCATCAGTGGCGAAAATGGCGAAATGATTTTCAAGCTTAATTCTGGCAATGATTTAAATAAAGGCTTGACCGATTTAGATGGACAGTTCGTAGTGACACTTCCAAATGGCGAGTATGTGCTACGTGCCAGCAGAGATGGCTATCTACCAACACACATTGGCTTTAGCGTGCCGCCATCTACTGGCGATAACACCTTCATTATTCCATTGGATAAGGCAGTAGATTGCGTGCCAATTAATGGTGCAGTTACTGACATCTCTTATGGTACCGTACAAGCTGGTGCAGCAGTAGTAATCAGAGAAGTTGAATCGCGCAAAGAATTCCGTACGACTACGGATAACAGTGGTCAATATTCTTACTGCTTAAAGTGTGGTATAGAATACCAAATATGGGCAGAAAAATCTGGCAAGCAATCGGCAAAGCGAACGATTTCTACGAAGAATCAGCCTTGTGATGACCAGCTTGGATTTACGGAGAATTTGGCTATTTCTATTGGTTCTACCGGCGGTCCTATCACAACTAATCCACCAGGTCGTACAAATCCAAATGATCCGTATAGAGATCCAAATGATCCGTATAGAGATCCAAGTGACCCATACAGAGATCCATATAATCCTTCTACTCCACGCTATGATGATCTTAGTGGAGGAACAGTTGGAGCACCAATCCGCGAAGGAACAATCATCCAACTACCAAATATCTACTACAACTTCGATGATGCAGGCTTGCGCCCAGATGCACGCGCTGACTTGGACTTAGTAGTACGCATGATGAACCTCTATCCAGAAATGGAAATCGAATTAGGGTCGCATACCGATTCTAGAGGTACGGACGGCTACAACCGTAGTTTATCGCAGCGTCGTTCGGATAGATGTGTAGATTACTTAGTATCGCAAGGTATTTCAGCAGGTCGTATCAATGCGGTTGGTTATGGCGAATCGAAGCCACGCAATCGTTGTGTGAACGGCAGAAAGTGTAGCGAGTCAGAGCATCAAGAAAATCGCCGTACGGAGGTGGTGGTAACGCGTTTGGGTAATTCTTATTCTACCTTATTGCGTGATGATGCCGCTATTCAGCAACTAGAAAGCTATGCAGTAGGCGAGGGTGGTACGAACAATAGAGAATACTATGATGAGTCACCAACGACCACTAGCTACGATAGTTATGATAGCTACAATGAACGTTCTAGTTCTAGCACTACTACTACGGATTATAATGCAGTGCCAGTAGCAACTGCTAAGAAGTATTATGTGATAGCAGGGACATTCCGTAATGCAGAAAATGCAAGTGTACGCAAAGGTGAAGTAATGAATCGTGGTTTTTCCAATGTGGAAGTTATCAAGTTCGATTATCCGAATTATCACGCAGTTTGTGTAGATAAATTTGCGCAAGAATCGGACGCGAGAGCTATGGTACGCGAATTACAAGCACAAGATATTAACTCTTACGTGCGTCGTATAGATTAAAATTCTGAACCATATAAGGCAAATAAGGACATTGAAGATTTTTCTTATTTGCACTTATATGCCTTATATGGTTCAATAAAAATTACTGCAAAATTTCCTTAGCACAACCCCGATATTCCTTCCCATTTTTCGTCAAAACAACGGAGTATGCAAATGGCTGCCCCGACATATCATCCTCACAATTCTCTTTCAACAACTGCACTTGAATAGTATTCTTTCCAGTTCCTTCTTGTACTGCATAGACCAAGCGGTCAGATTTCACTTGTGTAGCTTGTAGCGTATAGGTTTCTTTCTCATAGCCCATCTGATGGAACATCAATTCGTCGCCTTTAATTTCGATATTCCAGAAGGGTTCATTTCCCATACACTTAAAAGACTTTTTCGCCAAAGCCGTATAAGAAAAGCCTTGCGGACTATTGGCTTTTTCTGCTGCATTGGTTGCTTTCGTGAAATTACCCGTTTCTTCAATTCCTTTTATGGTAAGGTCTGGGTTTATTTCGGGCGTTCGTGCTTCTTCTGCTGCTATACTATCTAGCGTGACCACTACGGGGTCTTCCATCACGGGTAGGTCTTGGGGTGGATTGGTATCTTCAGCAGCAGCGGTATCTGTCCTATCCCATGCACAAGCAATGCACAGACACAGAAGGAAACTATAAACGGTGATTTTATACATTTTTAATCTATTTTAGGTACAAGGTATTTCGTGACAAGTCAAAATACTCAATGAGTGAATTGTGAATGACTGAATGAGCGAATATAATTTATAATTATTCACTCATTCAAAATTTTTTCATTCACTCATTGAGTACTTACTTATGTATTATGTAGATAGGACAAACCACCTAATACGTAATACCTTGTACCTAATACCAAATGACTATAATTTTAATAATTCCTGAATCAGCAATTGCAATTTAGGCGCGGCAGCTTCTACGGTTGCAATCACTTCTTCGATGGTGGTAGGTGTTAATTCCTCTATCGGATAACACTTATTCGACACTACCGAAACGACTAAGACGGACAAATTCATGTGCCGAGCTACTAAAACTTCTGGCACAGTAGACATGCCCACCACGTCGCCACCAATGGTGTGCAAGTAATTATATTCGGCGGGAGTTTCCAAATTTGGCCCTTGTAAACCTATATATACGCCCTCATGCACTACGATATTATGGGTTTTTGCAAGTGCCAAAGCTTGCTCGCGCAAAGTTTTATCATAGGTATGCATCATATCAGGGAAGCGCGGGCCGAGGCGTTCATCATTCACACCGCGTAGGGGATTTTCAGGCTGTAAATTGATATGATCTTTGATGATGACCAAATCCCCATTCTCGATATGGGCATTGGTGCTACCTGCCGCATTGGAAATAAATAGACGTTGAATACCTAAAAACTTCAGTACCCGCACAGGAAAAGTCACTTGCTGCATAGAGTAGCCTTCATAATAATGAAAGCGTCCTGCCATTGCGACTATCGGCTTGCCTGAAAGATAGCCAAAGACCAATTGCCCCTTATGACTCTGTACAGTAGAAGTCGGGAAGTGGGGTAGGCTAGGGTAGGGAAGTGTACAAACAATTTCCATTTCATCTACTAGACCACTTAGTCCAGTGCCTAGTATGATACCCGTTTCGGGCTGAAAATCTGTTTGTTGTCGGATATGTTGGATGGTTTCTTGTATTTTGTCGTAGACTTGCATGTGCGATTTAGGTTAATAATTTAGTAGAGTAGATATGAGAGAACATTCGCTTCTTTCATATCTGCTCTCACTTCTGAATAATTGCGAATAATGTCAGTTTTCATTTTACAAGCCCTGCAAAAACACCTCCACATCCTGCTTAGAATCTAGGTTCAGTTTTTTACGCAAACGAAAACGTCTAGTCCGTACTGCTTCTGCACTGAGGTTGCGCAAGGCAGCAATTTCCTTATTAGAAAGTCCCAATCGGATATAACTACAGAGTTCCTTTTCCGCTTGGCTGAGGTCGGGGTAATTTTCGCTCAATTTACTATAAAAGGCGTGGTTGATGTCTTCTATATTTTGCTGCAAAAGTTGCTGTTCTTCATTGGATTGTAGATAGTCTCTCACCTGATGCTCAAGTCTGCGCAGCTCTTTTTTAGATGCAGCATTCGTGCTACTTTCTAGGGTACTAATCTGCTCTAGCAAGCGTTCCGTCAATTCTTGCTTATTGCTTATTTCCAACGCCAGTCGGGTAACATCTTGTTTTTTGTAGGTCAATTCTTGTTGGGTGTTCACCAATTGAAGCTCTTGCAATTCTGCCTTTTGCTTTCGACGCTTATTTATATTATAAAAATAAAGTGCGCCAATAGCCCCTAGTAGTAAAAACAAGCCCAAGCCAGCTGCAAAAAGTATTTTCTGCTGTCGCTCAATCTGATTGCGCTGCTCCAAACGAAGGATTTCCTGTTCTTTCCGTTCGGTTTCAAAGCTGATATGTGCCTCATCCAAGTTGCGTTGCACTTCCACATTTTGCAAAGAATCCTTTAATAGATAGTGTTGCTCCAAATAGCGCATAGCTTGAGGCAACTTGCCATCAGCACGATAAGTATCCGATAAATCTTTGTACGTGATGTATGTAACGTCGGGATAATTATATTTTTGGGATAACTCCATGCTCTTATCGTAATTCGCGTAAGCAGCATCAAAATTTTTCAGTAAGTATTCGCAATAGGCAAGATTGCCATAAGACTGTGCAATGAATTTAAAGTCCTTTCCTTCTGCGACAATATAGTCCAGATGTTCCTGTACATAGGGTTTGGCAGCCAATCCATCTCCCTTAAAAAGATAAGCCGAACCTAAGGAAAAAGCCAGTAGTTTCTCGTTATACTCTTGTGTTTTTTCATCCTCTTCAGGATGCGCTTTCGCCACTTCGATGGCTTTTGAGATACTTGTAATGGCTTCATCATACCTTCCTTGCTGCATATAGCTATTGCCGAGGCTTTGAAAGATTTGCCATTTTATGCCAAATAAATTAGCATTTAAAGCGGGATTATTGAGGTGTTTTTCTACATCTTCTAGCAACTCGCGATAGAGGTCTTCTGCCTCTTGCATTCGTCCGAGCGTATAATAACAGTTCGCAATTCGCTGATTTATACTAAGTCGTAGTGTCGTAAATCCTTCTAAGCCTTGTATTTTTTTTAAAGCCTGATGATAATGTGGAATAGCCTTTATGACTTGGTCAAGCACATCATAGTAATCCCCAATATACTTATGTGCAAGTGCATATCCGTTTGCATAAGCCGCAGCTTCACTCAAGCGAGCAACTTCTTTCAACTCTGTAGTGTCTGCATCTAATACAGTGCTATTCAAGTTGAGTTCCACGGCATTTTCGATGCGTTGATCCAACTGTTTTTCTAGGTGTTTTTGGTCAGATATTTGGGCATATACACAGCATATATCAAATAGAAAAAAGACAAGAAGCATAGGAATCTTCCCAATGTATTCTGTTTTTGTTATTTTTTTGAAATAAAAAAAATAGAAGTCACAAAAAAACAATTCAAATTTTCTTAAACCCTGATGTAATGCCATAATATTCTTTTTTTAGAGCATGATTTATTTTTTATTATATGTCACAAAATTCAGTATTCATTCTGCTTTAAAGATTAAAAAACGTATTTTTTAAATTAATGTAACGTTTTGAAACGCCTAAAATGTTGAGGTAACGTTTTGAAACGCTCAAAATTAGGCATCTTCCTCTAATCTACCACATCTTTGCCCTAGCATTTATATAAAAACTTCTACCCGAGCAATTAGGCATATACAATTTTTAAACGCATTAAAATACAATCATGAAAAGCACACATTCTTATAACTTATATAACTAAGCCTTTTATAAAAACCCTATCCTACAAGCTACATATTCCATAACAGAATATCTTCAACTGATAAAATTACAACAATCATAAATCTGATTTATGATTGCTATACTGACGACATCCATCCTGTCACCCTCAAAGACCGTACATCTAGTTTACGTGATTAACGATATGAGTATTTAGCATTTGGAATCGGGCATAGGTGCTTTGATTTTAGGGGGCATGCTATGTCCGATTGCTTTGAATTTCGACTTTCACTTTAAAACTTAAAATAATGAAAAACACACGTTTCTTTCCATTCTTTTACCTCATTAGTCTATTGCTTTTTACGAACATTAGAAGCTATGCACAGCCTGAGTTAAATGATGATGGTAACCTCAATCTTATTGGCATTGATAATATAGTAAATGATTGGGAAGGCGAGTACCAAGAGTACAAAATTCCAGCCGATCCCGAATTTGATTATATCCGCTTTTATCTTAGAGGAGGAGACGGAGGAACAGCCACCGTAAATAGTAATTCAGCACAAGGAGGAGATGGCGCAACTATAGAATTTAGTATCAAGATAGGAGATGGTCCGAATGAAATTCCCCCAGGAAAAACCTTACGTTTTGTAGTAGGCAAAAGAGGTCAAGATCACACTGTGAGTAATCCTTTGGGAGGTACTGCTATTAGCGGCGGTGGTGGCGGTACAGGTATAATGCTGAGCGGCGGCGGTGGCAATTTCAGTATACCATTAGCCATTGCTGGTGGCGGTGGCGGTGCAAAGCGACGTCTTAGTGGTGGTGCTAATGGACAAGGCGGACGAGCAGGGGAAGATGGAGGAGATGGGGAAGGTGCAAATGGCTCAACTGGAGGAATAGCTGGCTTTGCCTCAACTGGAGATGGAGGAGCAGGAGGAAATGGTGGAGCTTGGTTTAATGGTTATGGAGAAGGTAGCAAGGGCGGTGGAGAAGGAATATATGGAACTGACTGCTTGGGAGGAACTGCAGACAATACAGGTAGTAATGGAGGCTGGGGCTGCGGCGGCGGTGGTGGCGCATTTGTCGATCCCTCCAATAGTATACATGGTGCTGGTGCTGGTGGCGGCTATTCTGGTGGGGGTGGAAGTGGTTGCCAAGCCAATACTTGCGGCGCTGGTGGGGGTGGTAGTTATTTAGATGACACCTATCCTTATGATACAAATATTACAGCAGGAGGTGCTAGTTCCATATCAGACTATGGATATGTACAATATCAATTTTTCTGTTCTTCTCGTTTTGCGAATACGCATACCATTACCAAAGATGCTTCTTGTTTTAATACAGAAAGTATACAGTTGGCAGAAGAAGACCCCAAATTTTGGTGTGATGAAGTCACTTATAAGAGAGTGGATAATAATGAAACAAATGATACAGGGCTATTTGAAGGACTATTGCCAGGGCAAAGCTATGACTTTGAATTATTGTATGCAGGTGAGGTGGTCGATACCTATACTCATATCGTACCTAGTGATGTGGATACAGAAGATCCATTCATTAACTGTGTAAGTATTGAAAGAGATTTGAATGATGACCCAAATCCTAGCGTTACCGTAAATGATTTAATTAGTATTTTGGGAGACAATTGTGGTATCGCTTCCAGCACTATTGTAGGACATGGAAACGCGGTAAGTTTTAGTTGCGATGATTTGGGGACTAATTCATTCACCATTCGAGCAGTAGACCATGCTGGAAATGAGAAAACTTGTACGGCAACGGTCGAAATCACAGGAGGCTATCCAAATTTCATCACCGCCGAACCGCTTAGTGTTAATTTAGATGCTAATGGAGAAGCCAGCCTCAGTCCCGATGCTTGGGAAGTCTTCAGCTTATCTACAGGGCTATGTTTTGGCACCAATGATGTTCCTGACATCCTTGCCAATTATAGCATACCCACTAATTGGCAAAATCTGGATTGTGGGGATGTTGGCGTGAATAGTGTTTTGATGGATGAAGTGGACAGCAATTTTCCTGACCTTATTTTGGAACTCACCGTCATTGACCCGATTCCAATTATGGCTTCGGTAGCCAATGTCACCGTCAATTTAGATGCAAGCGGCGTTGGAACATTAAGCTTTGGCGACTTAAATTTCACCGTCAGCGACAACTGCTACAGCAATGCCGAAATCATTGCGGCTTATAGCCTGCTTTCCGAATTTACGTCTTTCGATTGTATGGATATTGGGACATTTCCCGTTACTTTAGACAATAGCAATCCCAATTTTCCTAGTGTTATCCTTCAAGTGACCGTAGAATCTTCGGAACTAAGCTTTGCCCCTGTGCAGACCGATTTTTGTTCTAATACAAGCTTCGACCTAACGAGCCTAGAAGACCAAATCACCACAGCCAATGGTACATTTAATTACAGCAAAAGCATAGAACGCCTCTACCTTCCAAAGAGGTTTGATAATAGCGTTGATGTAATCGACCTAAAGACGAATAGCGTACTCACGAGCATTGCTGTATCAGAATATCCTTATGGAGTAGGCGTACATCCAGATGCTAAGAAAGTGTACATCACCCATAATTTTAGTTTTAAAGTGAGTGTCATAGATGTGGAAAGCAATACCGTAGAATCGGTCATAGATTTAGCAGGCATTGATCCAGATGATATTAATGCTGGTTATAATCCGCAAGACATCGCCTTCAACGCTGATGGAAGCAGACTGTATGTAACATGTGCATCGGGCGACAATGTAATTGAAATCAATACTGCTACGAATGCTGTACTGAATATTATTCCAACAGGCAATTCACCTACAGCAATTACCTTAAGCCCAGATGATTCCAAAATATATGTAGTGAACGGGAGTGATAATACTCTTAGTGTGCTCAATGCCAATACAGGCGCAAGCATTAATACCATTAATGTTCAAGACGACCCCATTGATGTAGCCATAAGTGCGGATGGCACTAAAGTATATGTATCTAATAGAAATGAGTTAAATAATGTTCTCAAGGGGGCAATCAGCATCATAGACATTAGTAGCAATACGCTAGTGCAGACGGTGTTTACAGATATCAATGTGGCGGAAGAAATGGCAGTGCATCCATCAGGCAATCTATATACACAACATAATGCTTCTGATGGTAATAGTCTATTGAGTCGTATGGAGCCTTCTAATGGCAATGCGCTGACCTACTACAACATAGAAAGTGGTGTTGTTAATAACCTTTCTGGTATAGGCATCAATGAAGATGGTTCAAGACTCTATCTAGTAGATCGAGCTAATGATAAGGTGATTGTTTTCAATACCCTGACCAATACGGAGCTCACCAGTATTCCTGTAGAAGATGTATTCACCCTTCATGGAAACTTCTATCTAAAAACGACTATAGACATTACTGAGCCTACGAGCTATGAGCCGAGTGAAGGAGATGTGATAGAGGTGGCTTTTGATGGAGGTGCGGAATGTGCAAGTACGACGAGCATCACCTTTGATAATGCACAAAGCTGTGTGGAACTAGCCGTGAAAGTCCTCCTACAAGGCCCATACAATAGCGGCAGTAGCATGATGAAAGATGACCTCAATAGCAACAACCTGCTACCTACTAGTGTGGGGGGCTACACGATGCTCGCTAGTGCCACCTCCAACACAGGCACTGAAGCTATTGTGGATTGGGTGACCATAGAATTACGCGATGCTAGTGATAATACTTCTGTACTTGCCAGCCGCCCTGCCCTTATCCAAGCCGATGGCGATGTGGTGGATATGGATGGCACATCTGCCGTGCAGTTTACGGGCGTAGATGCGAGTTCGGCTTATGTGGTCGTCAAGCATCGCAATCATCTTGGGGTGATGACCGCAGCACCAGTTACTTTTGATTGACACAAGAATTAATGCGTGTTTTTCAGCCTTGTCCTCCGTTTTGGAGGACGAGGTTTTTCATTTACAAAGCCTGCAAAAACACCTCCACATCCTGCTTAGAATCCAGATTCAGTTTTTTACGTAAGCGAAAACGTCCAGAGCGTACTCCTTCTGCGGTGAGGTTACGCAAAGCAGCAATTTCTTTATTAGAAAGTCCCAATCGAATATAACTGCACAGTTCTTTATCCGTTTGGCTGAGGTCTGGGTAGTTTTCACTCAGTTTCCCAAAAAAAGCATGGTTAATATCTTCAATATTTTGCTGCAAGAGCCGCTGTTCTTCACTGGACTGTAGGTAGTCTCTTACCTGATGCCCAAGCTTGCGTAGCCCTTTTTTGGACTCTGTGTTTGCACTGTTTTCTAAAGTATGGATTTGTTCTAGCAATTGCTCAGTCAAATCTTGTTTTTTATACGCCAGTTGTTGCTCTTTATAATCCAATTCTTGTTGGGTTTTAGCCAATTGAAGCTGTTGTACTAAAGCTTCTTGTTTACGGCGTTTATTGATGTTATAAAAATTAAGTGCACCAATAGCTCCTAATAATAGAAACAATACCATTCCACTAGCATAAAGCAGTTTTTGCTGCCGCTCAATCTGATTTTGCTGCCCCAGACGAACAATTTCTTGTTCTTTCAGTTCGGTTTCAAAGCCAATATGTACCTCATCTAGGTTTCGTTGAACCTCAACATTTTGCAAAGAATCTTTTAGCTGGTAATGTTGCTCCAAATAGCGAATGGCTTCAGGCATTCTGCCATCGGCACGATAAGTATCCGATAAATCTTTGTATGTGATGTATGTAACATCTGGATAATTATGTTTTTGAGACAGTTGAAGGCTCTTGTTATAATTTAAGTAGGCAGCATCAAAATTTTGCAGTAGATATTCACAATAAGCAAGATTGCCATAAGATCTTGCCATGTTTTTGAAATCGTTTCCCTCAGCTACAGCATAATCAAGCGTTTCCTGCACATAGGGTTTAGCAGCTAATCCATCCCCCTTAAAAAGATAAGCTGAACCTAAGGAAAAAGCCAACAACTTTTCATTATACTCTTTAATTTTTTCATCTTCATCAGGATGCAGTTTTGCTATTTTCATGGCTTTTGAGATACTTGTAATGGCTTTGTCGTATTTACCCTGCTGCATGTAAATATTTCCGAGATTCTGAAAATTTCTTTGTTTTATCTGGATTAAAGCTTCTGAATTTGAAGTAGTACTACTAAGGAGTTTTTCTATGTTTGCTAGTTGTTCAAGGAAAGAGTCTTCCGCCTTTTCCATTCGCCCTAAAGCATAGTAGCAATGCGCTGTTCTGTTTTAATTCGCAAAACGGTAAAACTATCTAAACCTTGTATACTTTTTAAAACTTGATGATAATGTGGAACAGCTTTTACAACTTGATCAATTAAGACGTAGTAATCCCCTATATATCTATGTGCCTGTGCAGATCCGTTCGTGTAAGCAGCCATATCGCACAAGCGAGCTACTTCTTTCAATTCGGTCGTGTCTGCATCTAATAAGTCTCCATCCAAATTAAGTTCTATTGCACTTTCTAGGCGTTCATACAATTGTTGTTCTAGGTGTTTTTTGTCGGATATTTGGGCATAAACACAGCATATATTAAGCAAAAAAACGACAGAAAAGATAGCTATTTTGTTGGCTGCTTTTGTTTTCGTTAAATTTCCAAAGTAAAAAAAAAACAAAGTCACAAAAAAACATATTAAACTCCTGTAAAACCTGATATAATGCCATGATATTCTTTTTTTTAGAGGATTTTAAATTCATTTTCATGTCACATAAATATTGATTCTTTATTTTTAACAGCCTAAAATCCCTTCGTTTTAACCGACGAAACGTTTTAAAACGCTCAAAATTAGGCATTCCATCCGAATCCCCCTCTACTTTGCAGCAAGTTTAGTACATATCACTATCTCTTTATCGAATTGATAGGAATTAACAATACGAGTATTTAGCATTTGAAATCGGGCATAGGTGGTACTAGTTTAGAATTATACTATGCCCGATTATTTCGCATTTCTTCTTTCACTAAAAAAAACGCATTATGAAAAACACACGTTTCTTTCAATTGCTCTACCTCATTAGCCTATTTCTATTTTCTAGTATAACTAGTAACTATGCCCAAGCAGAACTCAATGACAATGGCGCTCTTAATGATGTGGGTCTTGATGGTTTCTTAAATGTATGGGAAGGCGCATATCAAGAATATAAAATACCGACCAATCCAGAATTTGATTACGTCCGCTTCTATCTGAAAGGCGGAGATGGCGGAACGGCTACTGTGGGATGTAACGCCGCCCAAGGTGGAGATGGAGCAACTGTTGAACTTAGTATCAAAATTGGTAATGCCCCAGATGAAATTCCTGCTGGAACAATACTCCGCTTTGTAGTTGGAAAAAGAGGACAAGATCATACTTCAAGTGTTGAAGCTTATTCAGGTGGTGGCGGTGGTACAGGAATCATATGGATGAGTTCACCCATTGGTAACATTCCTTTAGCGGTGGCCGGTGGTGGTGGCGGTGCAAAGCGACGAGAACTTGATGGTAAAAATGGACAAGGTGGTTGAGCAGGTACTAGTGGAGGAGCTGGAGAAGGCGGAAGCAGTGGAAGTGGTGGTGTGGACGGCGGACATGGCGGAAATGGTACTGCTGGAGGATCTGGAGGTGGATATTATGACGGATTTATAGAAGGGGGTAATGCTGGTGGCGAAGGACAAGATGGCGTTAGTTGCTGGGGTGGTTTTAAAGATTCGAGTGGTGGAAATGGCGGATATGGTTGTGGTGGTGGTGGTGCAGGCTGGAACGGGGGCGGTGGTACATCGGATAGTGGTGGCGGTGGTGGTGGTGGCTATTCAGGTGGTGGTGGTGCAGGTTGTTGGCTCAGTAGTTGTAGTGCTGGCGGCGGCGGCAGTTATGTAGATGATACCTACCCCTATGATGAAGTCATCACTGCAGGTGGAGCAACAGCTCCTTCATCCTATGGATATGTACGTTATCAATTTTTCTGTTCTGCTCGTTTTGCTGCTACACCGAGTATTATACAAAGTGCTTTTTGTTATGGTACAGAAAGTATCCAGTTTGCTGTAGAAAACCCTAAATGGTGGTGCGATGACATAAGTTATAAAAGAGTAGATAATAATGAAGAGAATACGACAGGTATTTTTGAGAATTTACAACTAGGTCAAAGCTACGGTTTTGAACTCTTTTATGCGGGTGAAGTGGTAGATACTTATACTCACAATGTGACTAGTGATGTTGATACAGAAGATCCGTCTGTACTCTGCCTCAACAACCATTTTGTTTTTGATTTAAATGATAATCTTAATCCTACCATAACACTTGGTGACATTGGCGTAAGTGCTTCTGATGCTTGTGGTATTGCTGCAACTACAATAATAGGCTATGGCAATTCTCGTACTTTTAGCTGCGATGATTTGGGAAGTAACACACTTAGCGTTCGAGCAACAGACCATAGAGGGAACTCAGCAACTTGTTCGGTCAATGTAGAAATCACAGGCGGCTATCCCGACGACCCTCCACCTATCGTGCTGGACTTGGACATTTTCTTGGATGCCAATGGCGAAGCCACTTTGAGTGAAAGTGATTTGCTTTTCTCTGCCAATCTTGAGACGATTTGCTATACCCGCGCGGAGGCAGAAGCAAATTATAGCATCTCTGCTGCCTATCAAAACCTCGATTGCAGTGATGTCGGAACATTTAGCTTTTTCTTAGATGAAGCAGACACTAACTTTCCTGATGCAGAACAGACTATTACCGTTATAGACCCTATTCCAATCATTGCCTCGGTAGCAAATGTAAGCATCAGTTTGGATGCAAGCGGCGTAGGTACTTTAAGCATGGGCGACTTGACATTCACCGTCAGCGACAACTGCTACACCGATGCCGAAATTATCGCCATATATAGTTTGCCTGCCGAATTTAGTATGTTCGATTGTATGGACATTGGTACATTTCCTGTCACTCTGGATAGAAGCGATACCAATTTTCCGAGCGTCACCTTCCAAGTGACGGTGGAGTCCTCCGCGCTAAGTTTCCCTGCCGTCAATACCGATTTTTGCAGTAATAGCAGCTTCGATTTGACCAGCTTGGAAGATGATATTACTACTGCAAGTGGTACATTTACCTACACCCAAGCCATCGAACGGCTTTATATTCCAAACTATAGGGATAACAATGTGAGCGTTGTAGATTTAAACACCAATAGCATTATTCAAACCATAGCTGTGGGCAGTGGTCCCTGGGGCGTGGCAGTTCGTCCTGATGGAAAGAAAGTCTATATTATCAATCGTGATAGTCATGATGTCAATGTCATAGATGTAGCAAGCAATACCGTAGAAGCAACGATTACCGTAGATCAATTTCCGCTTGGAGCTGCCTTCAATTCGGATGGCAGTCTACTTTATGTCACCAATATAGTAGGGAATAATATAAGTGTGATTAATACCACTACCAATACAGTAGTCAATACTATAAATCTGGGAAGTGCCCCTTGGGGTATTGCGCTAAGTCCTGATGATTCCAAAATCTATGTCGCTAGCGGTGCTGGACTCCTAGTCGTCAATGCTTCTACAGGAGTCGTTATGACTACCATTCCTTTAGAAGTCAATCCTAAAGATGTTGCCATTAGTGCAGATGGCACAAAAGTCTATGTCAGTTGTGAAAGAGGAATTAATCCCAATCACTTGAAAGGAGTACTACACATCATTGACATCAGTACCGATGTAATGCTACAAACCCTCTATCTGGATCACAGAAGCCCTTATACACTTGCCGTGCATCCTACAGGAGATGTCTATGCGGGACATGAGAGTTTTGGTGGTGGCATCATCAGTAGCACCAGCCCTAGCAATGTCATCACCTACTATCCCATAGAAGCGGGTGTTTCAAATAATTTCAGAGGCATTGATTTAAATGAGGATGCTTCTAGGCTCTATCTTTCTGATTCTGCCGAGGACAAAGTCTTTATTTATAACACCCTCACCAATACTGTAGTCACAAGTATAGCCGTGGGAGATGCGCCCATTAGTACAGGGAAGTTCTATGTCAAAACTACGCTGGACATTACTTCACCCAGTAATTATACGCCCAGCCTAGGGGCTATCGTCAATGTTGCTTTTGATGGGGGCGGAGAATGTGCTGCTACTACTAGCATTACTTTCGATAATGAAATCAGTTGCGTCGAACTAGCCGTGAAAGTTTTCTTACAAGGCCCTTATGATGGAGGCAGCAGCATGATGGCAGATGACCTCAATAACAATAACTTATTACCAAGCTCTGTGGGGGGCTATAGCATGTTGGCAAGTGCCACTGCCAACACTGGCACGGAAGCCATTGTAGATTGGGTAACACTAGAACTGCGCGATGCGAGTGACAACACGGTGGTCCTCGCCAGCCGCCCTGCACTCCTCCAAGCCGATGGTGATGTGGTGGATATGGATGGAACTTCGCCTGTAACTTTTACGGATTTGAATGTGAGTTCGGCTTATGTTGTCGTGCGGCATCGCAATCATCTTGGAGTAATGACCGCGACACCTATTTCTTTTGATTGATACTAGAAGATTTTTTTAATGCGTGTTTTTCAGCCTTGTCCTCCGTTTTGTGGAGGGCGAGGGTTTTCATTTATTTAATACGCCTTTATAGCTTTTAATGATTTTGTTATACTACAGATGAATGGCATTTATTCGATGAGTATAAAGCCCGCCCAATTAAGATTGTCGGTACTTTGGCGCATTTGAGCTTTTGCCTTGCGGAAGGCGGTTGGTGCATCTTGTTTTTCGATGAGTAGATTTTCATAAAATGCTATCATCAATTCTTTAGTTGCTTCATCATTTACCTTCCACAAACTGACAACGACATGCTCTACACCGGCGAGTTTGAAGGCACTTTGTAAACCGAGTACGCCTTCGGTGTCGTGTATATCGCCAAGCCCTGTTTCGCAGGCAGATAAAACGACTAATTTGATGTCACTTAAATCTAAATGACTGACCTCGTAGGCGGTTAGGATGCCGTCATTATCAGAACGGGAGATGTACTCTTTTGATGTCCATGTCTCATTAGCACCCGAAAGGGCGATTATGGAGCGTTGAAGGGGGTTGCCTGTTGTGTATAAGCGGTGTTCTATATTGGTTGCTGTGGTATCTAAATGAGCGAGGTATATTCCGTGAGTGGCAAAATGTATAATATCAGGTGAGGATTTTTCTGCGTGATATTTGAGTGTATCTTCTGTGGCATTACTTCCGGTCATTTTAATGGATGTTCCTCCTTCCTCTTTATTGATTTGATATATTTCATCAATTTCATCTCTGGTTTTTGATAAAGGGTCAAGTCCCGCACGTAATTGTGCAATAGCAGTTGTATGTGTCGGTGGATTATAAGCAATATCTCCAAAAAGAAGCAGGTCTTTGTATTTTTTGCTGTCAAATATTTCACTCAACCAACTCAATATTTCACTTAACCAGTTGGTTTGCTTTCGTTGTGCAAAATCACGCATGGTCGTATAGTAATGAAACTCAAATTGGCTGGCAAGATAGCTTCCGTTTTCATTTTGTAAGGCTTCAAAGTCTATTTGGTGCAATAAACCCGAAGGCGAAAGATGTATCGCTTCTACATTTTCCAAATGAGATTCAAGAGGTTGCCATACTTTTTGATAAAGTGCTTGTAAGTTTTCATCGTTTCCGATATAATTGGGTCTTCCGGTTATTTTGTTGGTTTGCAAAAGCGATTCTATGGATTCTTGGTCGGTAATACGGATAAACTGCGGCGCAGGCATTCCCTCGTGTGTCAGCATGGCATAATAGAGCCACGTACTATCGCTTTCTTCATAAAAGTGTATAAAGTCAAGCATGACTTCGTTGGATTTGAGTTGGCTTTGAACATCTTTCCATTTTACAGATGTTTTGTATAGTTTTTCTCTTAGTGTTTTATTTGCTAAGAGTTGTTGTGTTAGACCTTCCTGTTGGTTACGTAAATCTGCTAGATTCCAGTTCTTTTCATTGAGTTCTTCCGCTGTCATCAATTCTGCTTGTGAGATATTTCCGTTGAGGGTATTTAATTCATTGTATAGATTATTTAATTGTTCATCATTTATATCATTGATTAACTTACGGACAGATATGGAATAGTCCAATGCAAGTGATTTGGTATTGAGCAAGAGATGTGCGGCTAATTTTTTGGTGTTGTCATCACCATATTTTGCAGCAAATGAATAGAAATTATTATGAACATCTTTAAAGGTTTTTGTGTATTCCAGACGCTGGTTGTCAGGTAGGAAAAGGTAGGTATCGTTTAAGCGTTTTAAGTTCGATTTGATAACGGTATCCCAGATATAAAGTGCTGAATCGCGCTTGTTTTGGGCTTGATATATAATGGCTAGATTGATGTAAGATTTTATTGCATCAGGATGGTTTTCTCCCAACTTATCTATTCTAATTTTTAAGGATTTTTTATTTAGTTTTATGGCTTTGTCATATTTTTTTAATTTATACATAATCGAAGCCATATTATAATATGCTTCTGCAATATAGAAGTGATATTCTCCAAATTGATCAGCCCAAACTCTTTTAGCTTCTTTATTCATTTCTAATGCTTTATCATATTCTCCTTCAGCTTCATAGGCTAAAGCCATGTTAATATAAGTAATTGGTACTTCAAAATACTTTTCCCCTGATTCATCTATAAAAATTTTGAGTGCTTTTTTATAAAGATTTAAGGCTTTGTTATATTCTCCTAAATCATGGTAAGATTCCCCCATGTTGTTATAACAAGTTGCTATATTAGGGTGATTTCCCCCAAATTTACTACTCCAAACTTTAATGGCTTTTCTGTATAATTCCAACGATTTTTTAATACTACCTAGTCTTGAATGGATGATAGCTATATTATTATGTGAATAATACAGGTAATGATGATTTTCTCCAAGTTGAATCCTCCAAATTTTAAATGCTTTCTCGTATAGTTTCAATGCTTTTTCGTAATTACCCATTAAATCATGGATAATGCCCATATTGTTATATGAATTACCTACTTGATAATGGTCTTTGCCTAATTTATCTATCCTGATTCTTAATGACTTTTTGTGTAATTTCAACGCCTCTTCAAAGTTGCCTAATATTCCATATATATAAGCTAAGTCATGATAAATAGCAGCTACTTCAGGGTGATTTTCGTTTAACTTATAAATCTTGATTTCTATTGCTTCCCAATGGAGTTTCAGTGATTTGTCATAATTACCTAACTTTTCATGCTGCTGCCCCATTTTACAAAGTGTCTCTGCAATATCTAAACTATCCACCTGCATCCGCAAAGTATCCTCCAAAGCCAAAAGAATAGAATCGCTTGGTGTTGATGCAGGCAGTATTCCGATATAGTAAAATGAAAGAAAAAAACAGGCGATAAAATTTTTCATGGCATGTAAAAAAGTTGGTTAAGGAAATATGTACGTAAGTACTTAAACGATATTTAATATAAATTAAGATATTGAATTTTAGGGTTTTGGTATAAGGCAAGTGATAAAGTGAAAATGTTATTTTCTTTTGAATTAATTTGCTGATAAACAGCCACTTGCATGCATGCTTTGCTTTGTGTTTTACACTACAAGGTACAACAAAAAAGGTATATGTTAGTAGTTTTGGAGCAGTTTAGGATAGATTGAGATAATATAAATGTGTAAAATGCACTCTAACAGAGTCGAAGAATAGAGATTATTTATCAGTTGAAATACACATATTTTTTTCGTTCCTAAGTGATAAAATTTTTTTTTAAAAAACGGTAACAAAATATAAATTCTTACGACCTTATTGATGAGCAACATGTTATTTGCTATTTTATGTTCCACACAAATAAAGAGGGGTTATGCCTTTAGACCTAAAAATTTTATGCTAAAATACAGTAAAATAGAAATCATACATGGCATCATCAATTTTGATGAAGATACATACGAGTACCTTGATACCACATACAGGGAAAAGGTGGTACAACATGTACTCAACAATTCCGGTATACAGGAAGAAGGAGAGAAATTGTATCAGTATGTTATTTTTGAAATATACCAGAATATAAAACGGGGAGCATATCGTGCCAACAGAAGAGGAACATTTGAAGGATATTTTTGGACAGTTGCCAAAAGAAGGTGGAACAATCTGCGAAAAGAAAAACAGAATTTTGAGTACAGTAAGACAGAAATCATACGTGGTATCATCAACGAAGACGGGCAAATATATAAATATCTTGATGCTAAATACAGAAGAAAACTTATCAAGTATGTCTGTGATAATTCTGGTATTCGGGAAGATGCTGAAGAATTATATCAGGATGTGATTACAGAAATATACCGGAATATAAAACGAGGGAGATACGACGCAGACGGACGCGGAACATTCAAAGGATATTTTTGGACAATTGCTAAAAGAAAATGGATAGATAAGCTGCGAAAACGAAAACTGAAATTTGATGAATTGGACGCATCCAATGAAGCAACACCCTATATTACCAAAGCAGAAGAAGAAGCGGAATATCTTGAGAAAAGACGCATACTTGCAATAAGAAAGTATCTGAAACAACTTTCACCAGACGAACGAGATTATATCCGCTTATATTATTTTGCAAAAAAATCTACCCAAGCAATAGCAGACTACTTTGGAACGACTTGTGGAAATGTCCGAAAAAAACTTAGCAAAATCAGAGGAAAACTCCGAAAAATGATTGCAAATGATCCCGAGTTCGGAACATCACTTTTTTTAATATCCACCATAAATAGTGTAAAATGAATATGTCAAATGACCAGCAAAACCTGATTGATGCTTATTTGAACAATGAACTTACTGAAGAAATGAGGCAACGTTTTGAGAAAATGTTGGCAACCGACAAGGTATTCGAAGAAGAATTTATTTTTCAGCAAAGTTTGGCAGAAACTGCTGCTTTAGATTCTGTAAGAGAAGCTATGGAACAAGTAAGAATGGAAAACTTGCTGGATGATACAACCATACTGCCCGAATTTAAAATGGTACAAAACACTATCAAAACAGCAAAAGCAAAGAACATAAAACGCAAACAACAGAATGTAGTAAAAATATGGTTGATTAGAGGAGCGGTTGCTGCCTGCATATTGCTTACAGGCTTATGGGTAGGCTGGGCAAATCACTTGGAAAATGATGTGAATAAGGAACTTGCAGAGGTTTTTGATGTAGCTGCTATACAAGACTCTGATATAAATGAGGAGATTAAGAGGTCAGGGCTTCGTTCCATGGAACCAACCAAGATTGCTGACAGAGAGGCTATTATCAAAGAAGAATTGGATAAAATAGAAATAGCTCTCAGCGAAAAACACTCCGGCGAAGCACTCGAAATGATTAATAATTTGCAGACACAGTTTGAATACGAATCACAGAGACTTGATAATTACAAAAAAGAAATTATTGAACATAAATTAAGTGAAATACAGACGGCACATCGTGAAAAACGTTTTGATGAAGCTATTGAATTACTTAAAAATTTACAAAGTCAACTTCCGCATGGTACTGCCCAACCCGCACTCAAATACTATGAAGCAAACTTGTATGCACAGACGGCAAACTATGACGAGAGCATCAAAATACTAAGGCGATTGACCCGCCAAAAATCTGACATCCAACATGATGCACGTTGGCTCTTAGGACTTTTATATTTGAAAACAAACGAGAAAGCAAAAGCGAAAAAAGAATTTGAAACATTAACTCAACAATCAGAGCAATACAAAGACAAAGCCCTACAGAAACTGAGAAAACATTTTATTTTATAAAAGGCTATTCAGCGAGTTCTGTAACCATATTCGTTATCCGTTAAACGCCACTTCTCTTTTTAATGTATTGATAATCAATTAATTAAATGGTTTTTTGATAAGCCATCATGGGAGAAGTATGTCCGCAAGTAAGCGATTGGAAACAATTCAAAAAGCAATATAAACAAGCACAGTCAGCCGCTACGGGGCTGGTTGGGCGACAAAAAAATAATGATTTTTCTAAACGATTATTAAACATTTTTAAAACATTGATTATGAAAAAATTAAAAATTAAATTAAGGTTTTTCAGCCTATTGGTGATACTAACCGTTTCAGTCTTTCTCACTTCTTGTGAACAAGATTTGATATCAGCGAATGAACAATTCAGTACAGACATTGTAGAAGGTCGTTATCTTTTACCTAAGGGACTTGAACTGGAAGCTAATGAATTAGAAGTGTTTCTTGAGAATGCAACTAAAAGTGACCTTGATAATATGGCCGAAAGTGCAAATATTGCCCATTACTTAATTGAAATTGGTAAGTTTCGCGAAGTATATAACTCTATAGATGATAACCAATTATATACAGATATTGACTTGTCCTTATATTTGAACAATAAGGAGTTGAAGGAATTTGCTGCTTTTTCTTATAGAGAATCAATTGAAAGTAGATATTGGGTGCAATGTTATTGGTCGAATTGCACCTCTACAATCTCGTCATTCCAATATGGTCGTTGTTGTTATGTGGAGTTTCCACTATGTTATGTAACTGCACGGGGATGCTAAATCCACTCATATCATTAAGTATTTTTAAAACATTGATTATGAAAAATTTAAAAATCAAATTAGGGCTTTTCAGCCTTTTGGCGATACTCGCCACTTCGGTCTTTTTGACTTCTTGTGAGCAGGAAACTCCGATAGATAGCTTTCAAGAAATAGCACTAAATGAATCATTGTTAGGTAAGCAATTAACACCTCCTAATGGATATAAAGATGAAGTTGCAGTTCAATATATCATCAATGCAACTGATTCGGAAATTCAAAAAATGATTGAAAATTACAGGATAACTAATTTTCTTTTCCTAGAAGGTAAGTTTGCTGAAGTAGCAAGTAATTTAGCATTTGGGGAACATATATCTGACTTTGATTTAAATGAATATTTGACTATACAACAACTAGAGTCACTTATGAATTATATACCTTCTAAAATTAGTGAAAGAGGTTGTCTATATGGTTGTTATAGGGGGCTTGAGTTTGAGTCATGCTGTAGTGGTGTCATTCATCCTTTGTATGGTCAGCAATGTTCTTTTTCATGGATAGGAAGATGTTGATTGAACTGGTCAATCATTATAATGCAAATAAAAAATAACTACATATACAAACAAAAAACAGCCGAAGAACCAAGCGTTCTTCGGCTGTCCTTATCTATATCAATTCAAAATATTCAGGCGGAATATAGCCAGTAAGCCAAACACCATTTTTAGAAAGAAAAAAACTCAAAGCCTGCCTCATACATCTTACCGGATTGAACAATAAGAACGGCGAGTTTGCCATATGCGCCTAGAATTTTCAAGGTTATTTGGATAAGACTAAGCGTTTCGTCATTTTTCCTCTAGCATTTTCAACTGTA
>JAHDCQ010000242.1 GCA_020629845.1 Saprospiraceae bacterium
TTAAAAAATAGCGGTTCATGCGTCCATCCCAACCATAATCAAAGGCTATAATTTTTGCATAGGCTAGTAGAAGCAAAACAAGCTCAAGGGCAATTAATCCAATATTGATTAAGAGATATTTTAGGTTGGGAAGTTGCTTCATTTTGTACAGATTGTTATTCAAAGATAATCCTACTCTATCCATATCCCAAGAAAAACCTACATTTACAGCCGAAAACACACAAAACCCGCTCTCCTTGTTGGATTAAAATCTAAAGCATGAAGTATATCAGCACTATATGTTCCCTACTCCTTTGCCAATTCGTAATCGCCCAAACAGGTACCCTCTCAGGCATCATTACGGATGCGGAATCTGATGCTCCATTGATTGCCGCCACCGTCAGCGCAGGCGATAAAGGTACAGTAACCGATTTCGACGGCAGCTATACACTAGAACTTCCCCTCGGCGAACAAAATATTACATTCAGCTATATTGGCTATACGTCCCAAACCCAAAGCCTAACGATAACAGCAGGCGAACAAAGCTTCGATATTGCCCTATCAGAAGGCGCGACCTTGCTTCAAACCGCTACCGTAACCAGCGGAAAGTTTGAAAAACCGCTCGGCGAAGTCACCGTTTCCTTGGAAGTGGTGCAACCATCTTTACTGGAAAATACCAATACCGTAAGCGTAGAAACTGCGCTAGAAAAAGTACCTGGCGTAAGTATCATTGACCGTCAGCCGAACATTCGGGGTGGTTCGGGTTATTCCTATGGCGCGGGTAGTCGCGTGCTATTATTGATGGATGATATTCCGATTTTGCAAGCCGATGCCGGTTTTCCAAACTGGAATGACATCCCGACGGAAAATATATCCCAAATCGAAGTAGTAAAAGGCGCAGCCTCCGCCCTCTATGGCTCATCGGCCATGAACGGCATTATAAATGTACGCACCGCTTATGCAAAATCCGAACCTGAAACCAAAATTTCTGCCTTCTATACCGCCTTTATGCAGCCGCAAAATAAGGCACTCGCTTGGTGGGATAGCGCGCCCACTCACTATGGCACGAGTGTGGTACATCGCAGAAAATTTGATAAAGTAGACTTGGTACTAGGCGGATTATACAGCGACGAATCGGGTTATATTCAGACTTCTGAAGGAGGCGACTATAACCGTTATGGTCGCTTCAATAGTAATATTCGCTATCGTGCCAATGACCGCTTGAGCTTTGGTTTTAGCACCAATTTCAATAGAGGCACCAGTCTCAATTATTTCTTCTGGAATGGCGTTGATGAACTCTACCGCGCTGCCGAAAGCACCGAATCAAAAGGCGTGCGAACCCGTTTCAATATTGATCCCTTCTTGAGTTATTACGATAAATCAGGCAATCGCCACCGCCTTTTGGGGCGTTTTCATCGCATTGATAATAGCCTAGAAAATAACCAATCCAATGAATCCAATCTATACTATGGCGAATATCAATTTCAGCGCAGATTTAAGAATGAGTTGGTCGCTACCACAGGTGTAGTAAGCACAGGCTTCAACTCTATGGCTGAACTCTATGGCGATATCAACTATACCGCACAAAATCTAGCCGCTTACGTGCAATTGGATAAGAAATTTTTCAAGCGACTAAATGCTTCCGCAGGTTTCCGTTATGAGCGCAATGTGTTGAATAGCCCTAGTTTTTTTGAAGACTTTTCACAACGCGAAATTGAAGCACAAAAGACAGCACAAGCCAAGCCCGTTTTCCGCCTCGGATTGAATTACCAGGCAGCAGAATACACCTATTTGCGCGCCTCTTGGGGGCAAGGCTATCGCTTTCCGACTATTGCAGAGAAATTTATCCAAACCACTATTGCAGGCGGCATCAATGTAGTGCCTAACCCTGCACTAGAGTCCGAAACAGGTTGGACAACCGAACTCGGTATTAAGCAAGGTTTCGGCATAGGTGGCTTTGAGGGTTTTATGGATGTGTCGGCTTTTTGGTCGGAATATCAGGATATGATGGAATTCAATATTGCCTTCAATCCGAATACCTTTGCCATCGCTTTCCAAGCCAATAATGTAGGCGATACCCGCATTCGAGGCTTAGAATTCAGTATGGGCGGTCAGGGCGAATTGTTTGGTTTGCCAACCAATGTACTAGCGGGCTATACGTATATAGACCCAAAGTTTAAAGAATTTGATCTTTCAGGCAAAGATTTACGTATCAATCAATTAGAAACAGCCAGCGTAGCGGCACTAAACGCCTATGGATCTTCCGCCGATTTTAATGTGCTAAAATATCGTTTTGAACACACCCTCAAAGTAGATGTGGAAACGAAGATTCAGCAACTTTCCATTGGCGTGGCAGCACTTTATAATAGCAATATTGATGCTATTGATGCCATCATACAAGGCGATGAGCGCATCGTGCCTGGAGCAGCCGATTTCCGAGCTACGCATGATACAGGCTTCCTCGTTTTGAACCTTCGCGCCGCTTATCAAATTACACCTGAAATTAAGTTTTCAGCTTTACTAAAGAATGCTCTAAATACAGAATATTCTACGCGTATAGGCGTGTTGGATGCCCCGCGTAATATTTCGGCTAGAATAGATTTTTCGTTTTAAATAGTTGTTTATAGCTATGACATATTTTGAAAATATGTCATAGCTCCAAAGTCATTTCAATGAACATATTTCTAATTGGCTTCATGGGCTGTGGCAAAAGTTATGTGGCGCGCAACCTAGCCCCTAAACTTAGGATGCAGCATATTGACCTCGACCAGGTGATTGTGGACTATGCTCAAAAAAGCATTCCACAAATCTTTGAAACGGAGGGAGAAGCAGCTTTTCGTCGTATCGAACAAGCTTGTTTGCGGCAGTCATTCAGTCTGGATAATACCATTATTAGTACAGGAGGTGGCGCGCCTTGTTTCTTCGATAATATGGCACAAATGAAGCAGGCAGGCACTACTATTTTCTTAGATGTAAGTTTGCCCGTAATGATTAAACGCCTACAACGTGGCTTGCATAAACGTCCATTATTAGCCAATAAAACAAGTGAAGAATTGGAAGCTTTTATACAAAAAAAACTTGCCGAACGCCGTGCTTTTTATGAGCAGGCTCACATCGTTCACGTACAAAAAAGCGAGAGTCAGCCTAGAATTGAAGAGTTAATAATGCTACTTGCCAAAGTACTGCAATAGCTCATTAAGGGCTTCTTGTAAAGCAGTTTTAATATTTGGGTCAGAAGCAATATGCCCACCTAATACCATCTTCAAGTGTGCATTGCTAAGTTGATGATACAACTCATAGGCATAGATAGGCGGGCAAATCATGTCGTATCGTCCATGTATTATCCATGTCGGAATAGTTTTGATAGCAGCAATATTATCGAAAATATATTCATCAGGAATAAAGAAATGATTGATGGAATAATAGGCTTGAATGCGAGCTTTGGTTTCAAAATCACCTGTTTCAAAAAGAGTTTCTATTGCTGCATCTCCAATCTCCAGCTTCATCATAGCAGCACCATAGCGTTGATATTCATAGGCGTATCGCTTACGTACTGTCGCATCCTCTGATTGCATCATCTTGAAATAATAGGCAGTTGGATTTACTCGCTCTAAGTCTGGCACAAGTCCGATATAGCGTTCCCAAGCTTCAGGAAAAAATAACTGCGTACCTCCCTTTTCAAAATAATCGGTGCAGCGACGATTGGCAGGAAAGAAGCCGCGTAATACCATCCCACTCACACGTTCAGGATGTGCGATAGCAAAAAGTAATGCTAAGGTACTTCCCCAAGAGCCACCGAATAGCACCACTTTGTCTAATTCATAATAATCTAATATCCGCAATATATCATCAAGTAGATGCTGCGTAGTATTTGCTTTAAGACTCCCATAAGGCAAGCTTTTACCCGCTCCACGCTGGTCAAAGAAAATAAGATAAAATTTTTCAGGATTGAAAAAGTCCTTATCAGTATCCTTGCAACCTAAGCCTGGCCCGCCATGAAGGAATAAAACTGGGACACCATCTATATTGCCATAACTTTCAATATAGACTTGATGTCCATCTTCGACCTTCAAAAAACAAGAGCAATTTATTTTTTGTGACATTTTAAAAAGAATAATTTATAAAAAACCCAAACAATCAAATCTATTCAAATTATGGTTTTAACCCAGATTTAAAAATTAAAATCTAGTTTAAAAACAAAATAAAATAATCATAAAACTATTTTTTGTGACATTTTAGTTTTTCATGCTTTTATTAAAATTCGAATAAAAGAATAATTCCAATCTAAGGTGGTAAATACAAAAAATTTAATGCTGAATAATTTCATTTATTTTCAACAAAACCAAATAATATTTCAAATGATAAGAAAAAAAAGTTATTATAAGAACTAAAATTTTAACAAAATGATTTTGTTTAAAATAATATTTTTCAATACATTTGTGAGCAACTTTGCTACTCACCCTATTTTTCTATAAAAAATTAAAGTTTTAGGTACGCATTTGAAGGGGCAGAACGGCATGAAAGTGTTGTTTTGTACCCTTCATTTTTTTTAGTGAAATTTGAAGCTAAGGGCTTGCCAAAAAATAAACGATACAGATTGAGGTGTGGATTTTTGTTTTCAGACAAGGCGCCGAAGTGGGAGTTTATCGGGATAAGTGACCACTTTGGTAACGCAGTATGAAAGCAAAAAGACCATATCAAGTGTAGCGTTTATTTTTTGGCAAGCCCTTAGTCTAGCTATTTTTAATACATTATACCAATCCAGAACAATACTATTTAAGCATCACTTCTACTTAAAAGTAATTACCTTTGTGTGCGCAAATTTCGATGTGGTAGATAAAATATTTCTGTCCTCCTACTTATTCGTATTGATGCACCAATCTATACTTGCAAAAGGAGTCAGAAAATAGATTGACATAAAACAAGCCCAAGTCTATGATAAAACTAGTCGAGTGTCCTAGAGATGCAATGCAAGGATTAAAAGATTTTATCCCTACAGCAACCAAAGCCAATTACATCAACAATTTGCTTAAAGTTGGATTTCACACACTTGACTTTGGAAGCTTTGTTTCTCCAAAAGCGATACCTCAAATGCGCGACACGGCCGATGTATTGAGTCGCTTAGAGTTAGAAAATACGAATACAAAGCTCTTAGCCATCGTAGCCAATCGGCGAGGAGCAAATGATGCGGCTCAGTTTGAAGAAATTGATATTTTGGGCTATCCTTTCTCTATATCTGAGACCTTTCAATTGCGAAATACGAATGCCACTATCGAAGAATCACTCGTTCGGGTACAACAGATTCAAGACATTTGCCAAAACCATAATAAGACTTTGCTGGTTTATATTTCAATGGGATTTGGAAATCCGTATGGCGATGAATGGAATGTAGAAATTGTACAAAAATGGGTAGATAGATTGGTAGACATGGGTGTTGAGATTATCCAGTTATCTGACACCATTGGCGTATCTACACCTGAAAGTATTAGCTATCTATTTTCCAACTTACTCCCTGATTATCAACAGATTGAAATAGGGGCGCATCTGCATACTGAACCACATAACTGGCAAGAGAAAGTAGATGCCGCTTATAAAAGTGGCTGCTATCGCTTTGATGGGGCTATAAAAGGTTTTGGAGGCTGCCCGATGGCGAAAGATGATCTTACAGGTAATATGCCAACGGAGCAAATGGTCGGCTATTTTTTGGAAAATGTAGCTGATTTTGACATTGATAAAGCTCAATTTGCAAAATGTATGCAAATGGCACTAGACATTTTTCCACACTAAACCTCCAATTGCCCAATCATCAAATTTATACGAATGGCAAAATTTGCAATAAACTTAAAAGAAGGAAAACTACAGGCTCCTAAATCAGATGTAATAATAGGTATAGATTTAGGAACTACGAATAGTTTAGTAGCCTATATCAAGGATGGGGAAGCAGTAGCGGTAAAGGGGAAAAATGGCAAAAGTACACTTGTTCCATCCATCGTTCATTTCGATGAAAATGGGGGGACAATAGTTGGAGATATTGCTAGAGAAAAGCTTTTAAGCGAACCTGAAAACACGATTTATTCTGTTAAGCGATTGATGGGAAAATCGTATAAGGATGTTCAAAATGTAGAGCAATATTTTGGCTATAAAATTATAGATGAAGACACCGAAAGTCTGGTAAAAATCAGGGTTTTCGACCGATTTTATACTCCGATAGAACTTTCCGCAGAGATTTTAAAAGAACTAAAAGAACGAATAGAAATAGAACTGGATAGCGTCGTGAGCAAGGCAGTCATTACCGTGCCTGCTTACTTCAACGATGCGCAACGCCAAGCCACACGCGATGCAGGAAAATTGGCGGGCTTAGATGTACTCCGTATCGTAAATGAGCCTACTGCAGCGAGTCTTGCCTATGGTATCAATTTAGATAAAAATAATGGGCAAACTATCGCTGTATACGACCTCGGAGGCGGAACATTCGATATTTCTATTCTTAGCATTCAAGATGGCATTTTTGAGGTACTTTCTACCAATGGAGATACCTTTTTAGGAGGCGATGATTTTGATAGAGTCATCATTGATTTTTGGCAAAATGCATATTTCCAAAATAATGATACTTTTACACAAAAAAATCAAAAACTGCGAATAAAAGCAGAAGAAGCCAAAAAACATATTGGGAAACATGAAAGCTACGAATCGGAGCTAGATGGCATACAACTTCAACTGACATCAACGCAATTTCAAGCACTTTCTAAAGAATTGGTAGCTCGCACGCTAAAAAGTTGTCAACAAGCACTCACCGATGCCAAACTCAGTATTCAGGATATTGACCATATCGTACTAGTCGGAGGCTCGACACGTATGCCTGTGGTAAAGGATGCGGTACGCGATTTTTTTCAAAAAGAGGTGCATGACAAACTCAATCCTGATGAGGTAGTAGCTTTAGGCGCGGCTATTCAAGCAGATATTTTAGCAGGCAACCAAAAAGATATTTTACTACTCGACATCACGCCCTTATCGCTTGGTATTGAGACCGTTGGCGGCTTGATGGATACTATTATTCCTAGAAACTCTAAAGTACCAATTCGGGTCGGACGACAATATACGACTTCCGTAGATGGGCAGAAAAATTTGAAAATAGCGGTCTATCAAGGTGAGCGGGATTTGGTAGAACATAATCGAAAACTAGGCGAATTTATACTGCGCGATATTCCTCCAATGCCCGCAGGCATACCGAAGATTGAAATCCAATTTCTATTGAATGCCGATGGTATTCTAACGGTTCGGGCTAAGGAATTGCGCTCGAATGTGAGCCAGTCCGTAGAAATGCGCCCTACTTATGGCATTACAGAGGAAGAAATGGCAAAAATGCTTATAGATTCTATCCAAAATGCAGAGGGTGATATGAAAGTCAGAGGCTTATTGGAGGCGAGAAATGAGGCAAATAATATTCTACATTCGGCAGATAAATTCCTAGAACAGCATGCTAGTATTTTGAGTGAAGTGGAAAAAATCAATACCCAAAAACTGGTGGAAGCTTTACGAATAGCAACAGCAGGCGAAGACAAAGATTATATTAATAAAGCAATGGATGAACTTAACACCTATACCGCTCCCTTAGCGCATCGTGCGATGGATGCTACGATTGGAGCGGCTATGCGTGGAAAGAAAGTTTAATTAATCTGGACCTAATTCTATTGAATATTTGTACTTTTATCAAAACAAATTCAAAACTATGGACATCAACGTTCAAGAACTAAAACAAAAACTAGACCAAAAAGAAGATTTCATCTTTATTGATGTAAGAGAAAGCTATGAATACGAAGACTTTAACCTTGGAGCAAAACTCATTCCACTAGGAGATGTAATGGCTGCTATTCCTAGTTTTGACGGACACAAAAACGATGAAATTGTAGTGCATTGTCGTTCGGGGCAGCGTAGCGCAATGGCTCAAGAACTATTTCGCCAAGCGGGTTTCACCAATGTACGCAACTTAGAAGGCGGCGTATTAGCTTGGCAACAGCAATTTGGAAAATAGGTGCATATCTCTATAAAAGACTAATTCCCAACGGATAAGCATAAGGGCAAGTAAGTACTCAATGAGTGAATGAAAGAATGGTGAATGAGTGAAT
>JAHDCQ010000243.1:0-2704 GCA_020629845.1 Saprospiraceae bacterium
AAATCGCTCAAACTTCATCGCGTTTTATATCGCTCAAACTTTAGGGTGTACAACACAACACTCAAAAATAAATTCGACATTTTATACTGTTTTTTCCTCTACTTCAACTTGAAAAAGAACTTATTTCCGATACGAGCTATCGGGAGGCTATATGTGGCTTTGCATATAAAGTAGAAGAAAAAACACTTAAGAGAGCAGGCAAAAAATTGTCTAATCTATTCTTGTATGTTGCCCAAAGTCTATAGCAAGTGAAAACCTTACTTTCATTAGTCAATTTGGGAGTAGAGCATACTCAAAATAAACCAGACGCATTTCGCTTACGAATGGTCAATATTTGCTGTTTGTTTGCTATTATAGTTACCACTATCAACCAAGGTTTCGTGCTCTTCAACCAACTTCACCTTTGGTCTTATTCCTTGGTGTTTATTCTTCCAGTTCCTTTATTTATGCTCATACTTTGGTTACATAAAAAAGGGCGTTTCCAGTTAGGAGGTATTATCGTTACTCTTGTGCCTTTGATAAGCAATATATTGGGCTATTATTCCTTCAATGCCGATGTAGATTATGAATTAATTTTTTTAACCCTAAGTGTATCCACTTTTATTACTATTTATAAAAGTCGTTGGCTGACCGCATTGTTCTTTTTTATATACCTGTCAATGTTTTTAATAGCTGCCTTTTCAGACCCTTCAACTGTTAGTGGGCTAGATATTAAAGCGAATGAACACATCAAGCTTTCTATTTATGTAGTAAGTGCCATCATGCTTCCGCTTTATTGCTTTACTATTTATTATTACAATGAGTTAGGTTTATTAGAACTACAAGAGAGTAAACAACAACTTGTGGAAACCGCCAAAGACCTTGAAAAATCAGACCGTCTAAAGTCTGCTTTCCTTGCTAATATGTCGCATGAAATACGTACTCCGATGAATGGCATACTAGGGTTTTCTAAATTACTTGTTGAAAGTGATTTAGAGGAAGAACAGGCCAAATTTGCAAGTATCGTACATGAAGGGAGCAAACAATTATTGGGTGTAGTGAATGATATATTGGATTTTTCAAAGATAGAAACGGGGCAAGAAATAATAAGTGAAGAACCTTTGGATGTGCCGAAATTGGTGGAAGGCATGCGTGCCTTATTTGAGCAAGCAGCCAAATCAAAAGGGTTGGAATGTAACTGTAATTTTCCGAAAAAAATATCATCACTTATTATCCGAACAGATGCTAAAAAAGTACGGCAAATACTTACCAATTTGGTGAATAATGCCATAAAATTTACGGAACAAGGGAGCGTCACCTTGCATATTAGTCTTTCAGAAAATAAGCGATATATTAGTTTTGCTATTCAGGATACAGGCATTGGAATAGCAGTGGAAGATCAAGCAAAAATCTTTAATCGCTTCCAACAAGCGCAACTTGCCAAAGGACAACTAATAGAAGGTACAGGACTAGGACTTACCATTTCAAAAAGTTATGCTGAGCTACTAGGTGGCTCTTTGACCCTACGCTCTACGCTGGATGCAGGGTCTACCTTCACACTCACTATCCCCTATCGTCCATTAGAAGAGCACGAAGCCTTAGCACACAGTTCGGACTATCTACAAGAAGCCCTCGTGAGGGACTGCACTATTCTACTAGCCGAAGATGTACTGTTCAATAGATTACTGATCGAAAAACTATTGGAAAACTCAAAAGCCACGCTTTATTGCGTTCAAGATGGAAAAGCAGCCGTTGATTTTTTGGATGCGCAAATGGTTCATTTAATATTGATGGATATAAAAATGCCTATCATGGACGGACGCGAAGCCATGCAACACATCAAAAAAAATCATCCGAATATCCCGATTATAGCACTTACTGCCTTTGGCATGAATGATGAAAAAATAGCGTTACTTCAAGCAGGATTCGATGGATTCATCTCCAAACCCGTGCAAGGCGAAGAACTGATACAGGCTATTAATACTTTATTGCTGCAAAGTACGGCAGATTAGTTTTTATTCTAATACGCAAGATGTCAAATCTGACAGCTATAGGCGGTCTGACTTCTAATACCAATTGGTATAATAAACAAAGGTTCTTTGACAATTCTTGAAAGAATTATCAAAGAACCAAAGTAAAGCTCTACAAAAGCCAACCGTAGACCGAAGAAAATCTACAATTCATTATAGAAATTTCTATCGTTTTATAAGCTAGCGACTATTTCACAATCACAAATGGTTTTGCAATAGTAGCTTGCTTTTCAGGTGCGATATGAATAAAGTAATTGCCATCAGGTAAATTACGCACATTTATGACCTCTGTTGGCGCGTGCGTTTGAGTAAACTCCCCTCTTAGTAGTACTTCCCCTTTCAAAGACACTATCATATACTGCGTCGCCATATCCATATAATTTTGAAGATTGATGTTCAATACTTCCTGTGTAGGGTTCGGGAATAAAGCAATGGAATAGTCTTTTTTAGTTGAAATAACTTCTACTTCTTCGCTTGAGCTAAATAGAATAGGACTATCATTTACTAGAGTTGACCCTGTACTTTCATACACTAAATGTGGGCGTAAACTAGCATTAGAAAATTCCGAAGAACGATATATCACATATCTTCTAGCATCACCAGCCTCTACTATCTTCAAACTCATAATTTGATCGCCATACAGTTCAGAAAGTACCGCACTAGTCACATCAAACTCCATCCATACGCCATCTACA
>JAHDCQ010000243.1:2804-8093 GCA_020629845.1 Saprospiraceae bacterium
TATTGCCATAATTATTATCTGCATACGCGCCACTACGTACAAAAGCATCTTCTAATGGAGATAACGTTTGAGGCATCGAATATACTAAGTGCGGACGTAAATCAGCATTAGAAAACTCCGAAGAACGATATATCACATATCTTCTAGCATCACCAGACTCCACTATCTTCAAACTCATAATTTGATCGCCATGCAGTTCAGAAAGTACCGCACTAGTCACATCAAACTCCATCCATACGCCATCTACATCTGGTATAGCTGTAGAACTAACGGCTGCTCCTGCAACAGGTTTGTCATTGAAAGTAATCGTAGATTCACTCCAAGAATCATCATTCACTTGTTGTACTTCATGTGTGGTTGCACCATTCGTAGAGTGCATATATACTCGAAGCTTAACGGTGCTTGGTGCAGTGCTTAAACTACTCAAATCGAACTTTAAAAAGCTTTCAAAAGTCGCATTAGTACTTGGATGTACTCTGACAGGTATAGACTGACTATTGCCATAATTATTATCTGCATACGCGCCACTACGTACAAAAGCATCTTCTAAAGCAATAATCATAGGACTAGTAGCTGCTTCGACAATGAAATTGATAGTCGCTTCGGCCGTTGCACCATCATCATCTGTGGCTACCACCTTCAACTCATAAGTACCAGAAGAAAGATTGCGTAGGGTACTATTGTCTGGCCAATAAGCATATGAACCTGCTTGGGTTTCTATTAAATTATCGTCTAAGTAAAGATCAAGTTGAACTACCATCCCGTCGCCAGTATCATCACTATCAACCTCTACTGGTTTTGCATCTCCTTCTTGATAAACGGTACCATTAGATAAGATAAGACCAACTACAGGTGGAGAATTTGGACCGTGTACAGTAATGAAAATAGTGGTTTCTGCTGTAGCACCATCATCATCAGTAGCTGTCAAAGTTAAGGAAGTCTGAAGCAATTGATCTGGTCCGATATCAAGATAGCTGCTAATATCTGCCCAACTGAAAGCCTCTGGTGCTACTTTAGTGTCACTAAAACCACCAGGTAGGCTAAGCGTGACTTGTGTTACTGTACCATCTGAATCAGAAGCATTCGCTATTACTGGTATTACATCTCCATCTTCATAATTATATACTGTTCCGTTCGTGGGTGTGGCAAAGGAAATCGTAGGTGGTTGATTGCCAGTAGAAGGAGTGTTGTCAAGTTCCAGTTTTAGTAGCGGAATAAAACTGCCCGTATTGTCTTTAGAGTTAAAATTAAATTGTTCATCAGGAGATTCCAATACTAGTGTTATATAATTACCAGTTAAAGCACCCAAATTCAAAGGTATCGTATTTTGCCCTTGTACTATACTACCAGACCCTAGCAAAGTAGGAAGTATGTTTGGAGGCGTTTCTGCTGCTGTGCTACAGCCACTAACGCCGCCTCCGATACAGCCCTCCGTCCAATTATGACTATCTCCTTGATAAACATTTAATGTGCCTGAACCGGAACCTGTCTTTGTAATTTCCAATTCTGCATTATTTGTAAAATCACCAATGAGATTAGAAATATCAAATTTTAAGTATGCTCGGTAAGGAGGTGCTCCATTACTAGCATTAGCTGCTCTAACGGTTAAAAAATTTCCATTACTTTCCGTTTCTCTATTGTTTCCTCTTAAGAAAGCGTCATCTACTGGAGCTAATGGAAGTGTGTAAACAGCCTGAGGAGCCGTCACTTCTACATCAAGTGTTGCATCATATACAGTAACAACAGGTGATAGAGAAAAGATACTTAATTTAATGATATAAGAGCCAGGTTCATTAAATGAATAAATCAATAAATTGGAGTTTCCTATATTGGCGTTACTATTTGGTGTAGCCGCATCAGCTATAGACCAAGAATAACTAGTTGCCACCGCTCCGCTTAACGAGCCTGTTAATTCTAACTCGAAGGGTAAATCTTGAGAAATGGAAGTTACAGGAACGCCATAATTCTTAATGGTTACTGTTTGTGCCTGACTACTAATAGCACTACATACAAATAATACAAAAAGAAGGCTACACTGTATAAGCCTGTTTTTCATGTTTAAATAAATAATCTTCATGATAAAAGTTTGGTAATAGAGCAGGCAAAAAATAATATACCCATTCTGACTTGTTCTTTTTCCCTCTAAAAAATAACTGCGCCATAATAGGTAGCTTATCTCTTGCCTGCTCCCTAAATAGAAAGACCAACCATTTCCACATAGCACAGCAATGTAGTTGAGTTTAGGAAGTCAATCTTTATTGGTAAATAAATATTTCAATGGTATAAGGCGAGAAGTAGAAAAGTGTGACAAAAATTTCTCTTAAAATTTAGAAGTGTTGGCTAAGTTGGACTAGTGCATCGAGCCGTAAATAGCGTTTTTTATAAATGAAAAAACGCTCTTCAAAAGGTCCAATTCTTACCCTTATTCAGTATATCACAAAATAGAATACTCAATATACTCTTTCCGTTTCGGGTAATCAGTAGTGTAATGTAAGCCCCGACTTTCCCGTCGCATAGCCGCCGAACGCGAGACTAAATAAGCAATGGTGATGAGGTTGCGTAATTCACAAAGCTGTGGTGAAACCTTAGATGAACTATAAATTTCTTCGGTTTCTTTATAGAGTAAAAATAAGCGGTCAAGTGCGCGCTTCAGTCGCTTATCCGAACGCACGATACCGACATAGCTGCTCATAATTTCCTTCAGTTCCTTGATGCTTTGAGTGATAAGGACGCGTTCTTTTGGTTCGGTGGTGCCTTCTGCATTCCAAGCAGGAATGTCTTCACGGAAGTTGATAGTGGCGATGTCTTGTACAATTTGTTCTTGAATGCGATGTCCATATACCAATGCTTCTAGCAGCGAATTGGAAGCCAAACGATTTGCGCCATGCAAGCCCGTACAAGTCGATTCTCCACAAGCATAGAGGTACTTAATGGAGCTACGTCCATAGGCATCCACCCGTATCCCCCCGCACATATAGTGGCAGGCAGGCACTACAGGAATCAGGTCGTTCATGGGGTCAATACCAATACTCTTACATTTATCATAAATAGTCGGAAAATGTGCCTTGAAGTGCTTCAAATCCATGTGCCTACAATCCAGACACATATAGTCGTCGCCACGCGTTTTCATTTCATTATCTATGGCACGTGCTACAATATCACGCGGTGCAAGCGAGCCACGTTCATCGTACTTATGCATAAACGCTTCGCCCTCTTTGGTTTTCAAAATCGCCCCTTCTCCGCGTACTGCTTCCGACACCAAAAAGGAAGGATTTTCCCCCGCAGGATTGTACAAAGAAGTAGGATGAAACTGCACAAATTCCATATTTTCGATATGCCCTTTAGCACGATAAAACATGGCAATGCCATCGCCCGTAGCAATTACAGGGTTCGTGGTGCTGCGGTAAATTTGCCCTGCGCCACCTGCTGCTATCACAGTAATTTTAGCTAGAAAAGTTTCAATTTCAGTAGTCTCTTTGTTTAGTACATATGCTCCAAAACACTTGATATTTGGTGTGAGCCGCGTGATGCTATGCCCCAAATGGTGCTGCGTAATAAGGTCGAGAGCGAAGTAATGCTCCAGAATTTCGATATTGGGTGCAAGCTTTGCCCGCTCTAGTAAGGCGCGCTGAATCTCGAAGCCTGTCATATCTTTATAGTGCAAAATGCGGTTTTCGGAATGCCCGCCTTCTCGTCCAAGATCGTAGGTTTCGCTTTTATCTTTATCAAAGCGTGTGCCCCAATCAATGAGTTCGCGTACGCGTGTTGGGCCTTCTTTCACCACTATTTCCACGGCTTGTCCATCGCATAGTCCCGCACCTGCATCTAGGGTATCTTCGATATGTTTTTTGTAGGAATCCGTTTTTTCGTCCCATACCGCCGCGATGCCGCCTTGTGCATAGCTGGTGTTACTTTCCCCCTTTTCTGTTTTGGTGAGTACTGTTATTTTTGCATGGGGCAATGCCTGTGCAGTCTTAATCGCGGTGCTTAAACCTGCCACTCCTGACCCTATAATGAGAACATCGGTTTTGATTGCCATATCGTTTGAATTTACTAAAAGCTGTTTTACAACCATGGGTTGTAAAACAGCTTCTAAAATACAGCAACAAGGTAGCGAAAAAATTAGATTGTTAAGCGACTATAATCTGGTTCCGATTCGGAGCATAATTCCTGAATTAATATGCCCATCTTGATAAGGTTGGGCAAAGGCTTTTGCACCAAGCAATAGTTTATCATTTATGGCTACACTATAATCTAAAAGAATATTGATACCGAATACGGTGTATTCTTCAAAGCTGTACTGTTCAATAGTTCTAGTACCACCATCAGAAGCATAGAAACTAAGCCAAGTGTGGTCTACATCTATCAAGCTTACTCCTGTTCCTACTCGAAAGTTATGCCTATGATTATTGCGAAAGGGAGAGTAAAAAACATTCAGATTGCCTTGCACATAAGCAGTACCTTCCGTATCCCAAAATGTACCTTTTGCGAAGCCTACAGATGTGCCTAAAGTAAAGTATGGATTTAACTTATAGTTCAGTTCATTTTCAAAGGCAAGTGTCCACACATCGCCAGTGCCTAAAAGACTAAAACCTGCGCCAAGTTGCACATCCCATTTGGCATAATCTTGCTGCGCGATTAGGGAAGTATTACCTAAAAATAGGAGGAATAAAAAAGCGTAAAATTTCATGAGTCTGTTTTTTAAGTATTTGTGTATGCTCATTATCGGTATTGGAACGCAACGTTTGCTATTGGAGTGTTAAAAAACTGAAAATTAACTATTTCTCACAGAGCGATGTAAGTACTCAATGAGTGAATGAAAGAATTATGAATGAGCGAATAATTGTAGATTTCATTTGCTCATTCAGTCATTCAAAATTTACTCATTGAGTATTTACAAAGCGACCACTTCTTTCCACTCACAAGCACGACAATCACAGGCACGCATAGTGAAACGGTCTCTGCTCTCTGTTCTGCTGAATAGTTACAAATGAACTAAATTAATCTATTTAGTTTGATTATCTTTACCTCCTTAGTATATCAATGTCTTCGCCAAATTAGGGAATCGGCAAGAAATAACCTACCCATAGTTTGGGTTCGTTATTTTTTCAGGCAGTAAGGCGCGAAGAAGGCGCATAGCTGGTTCTGTAACTGATGAGCAACGAAGCTGCCTGGAAAAAGAACAAGACAAACGGGTAGGTTATTTTTTGCCGATTCCCTTAAAATGAATAGTTATTAAAACATCAAATGTGTAATTTTTTATTAGCAAGTATTTTACAAAGTAATCGG
>JAHDCQ010000244.1 GCA_020629845.1 Saprospiraceae bacterium
CGTGCGTCTAAACCTGTAGATGTGCGCTTTGAGCGGCATATTGCAGATGAAAAATTACAGGTGCCACCTTTGCTATTTTTGAGTTTTTTAGAAAATGCCTTTAAACATGGGGTGGACACGCAACGCGCAGGTGCTTATGTGCATATTGAGTTAAAAACGACTAAGCAGCAATTGTATTTTCAAATAGAGAATAACTACAACCCACAGGAGCGTATTGCAGGAAGTGGCGCGGGTTTAGAAAACACCAAACGCCGCCTCGTTTTGCTCTATCCTGACCGCCACGAATTGCAGATACAAGATGAAAATGCTATTTTTAAAGTCAGCCTGAATATAAATTTGTATTAGGTGCAATATCAAGCAATGAACATTCAATACCTCATCGTTGATGATGAACCCTTAGCGCACAAAGTCATTGAAAAGTATAGTGCAGCCTTACCTACGCTGACGAAGGCGGGCAACTGCTATGATGCGATAGAAGCGATGCAATTGCTCAGTCAGCAATCGGTAGATTTATTGTTTTTGGATATTCAAATGCCTACACTCAAAGGTTTGGCTTTCTTGCGGACATTATCCAATCCGCCAGCCGTCATTATCACCACGGCGTATAAGGAATACGCCTTAGAAGGCTATGAATTGGATGTAGTGGATTATCTACTCAAACCGTTTGCATTTGAGCGTTTTTTGAAGGCAGTCAATAAAGTATTGCAGGCTAAGGCAACTCCATTAATTGCTGCCGAAGTACCACCCATGCAAAGTCATATTTTCATAAAAACCGATAAGCAGCATGTTCAAGTTGCTCTAGAAGATATTTGCTATCTGGAAGCTTATGGTAGCTATGTGAAAGTGTACACAAAGGATAAAATGCTGCTGACGTATGATAAACTCTCGGCATTTGAAGAGCGGCTTCCTTCGCAGCAATTCATGCGCGTACATAAGTCCTATATCGTTGCTATTCTGCAAATTAAGCGGGTGGAAGGCAATCAATTATTTATACAAAAAGAAGTCATTCCAGTCGGTGGGAATTATCGGGCGATGATTCGAGAATTGGTGCGTTGAATCTATTCCTCAAAATACACTCGCTTCACACGCTGCGAAATACTAGTGAAAATCTCTAGAGGAATCGTATTTATCGCTGCTGAAAGTTCATCTACATGCGGTTCCGTACCGAACACGGTCACTTCGTCGCCTTCTTGTACTTCGGGGATGTCGGTCACGTCGAGCATGCACATATCCATGCACACATTCCCGACGATAGGCGCACGTTTGCCCCGCACTAGCAGACTGAATTTTCCATTTCCCGCCGAGCGGTGTAGCCCATCTGCATAACCAATACTAACCGTCGCAATACGACTCGGGCGCGATAGTTGTCCACTCCGACTGTATCCAACGGTTTCTTCTAGTGACACCTCCTTAATTTGCGATACACGTGCTTTCAGGCTATGCACAATTTCGAGTTGATCTTGCATGCTTTTGCCATTTTCCAAACCATACAATCCAATACCTAAACGCACCATATCGAACTGGTATTCTGGAAAGCGCACAATACCACTCGTATTAGCAATATGTTGTATAGGACGATAGCCGATACTTGCGACTATTTGCTCGTACATTTCCACAAAACGCTTGACTTGTAGGTGGGTAAAGGCATCGTGTTGCGGAGCTTCACTGGCTGAAAGATGCGAAAAAATGGACTGTACATATAAGCGTGGTTCGCTCATCAAAAGTTGGATTAGCTTTGGGATGTCAGCGGCTTCAAAGCCGAGGCGATTCATGCCTGTATTGAGTTTCAAATGGATGCGAATACTGCTTTGTTCGGGAATGTAGCGCATGAATTCTTTCAGCAAACCCAAGCTATATAATTCAGGCTCCAAATCATAGCGAAAATGTTTTTCAAAAGTGGCTACTTCAGGGTTGAGTACCATAATGGGCAATTGAATCCCTGCTTCGCGTAGCTCTACGCCTTCATCGGCATAAGCGACAGCGAGGTAGTCAATATTTTGAAATTCGAGTAGGCGTGCAATTTCTACACTACCACTACCATAAGCAGCAGCTTTCACCATCATCAGTAGTTTGGTATTGGGCTGGAGGTAAGAACTAAAGACGTTGAGGTTGTGCAGCAGGGCTTTTATATTCACTTCTAGTACGGTACGATGCACTTTTTCGGCTAGAAAGTTGGCAATGCGCTCAAATTGGAAGCGGCGCGCACCTTTTAGCAAAATGGCTTCCTGCTGGAAATTTTTATGCGGGAATTGTTCTAAAAAAGCATTTGTACTCGAAAAAAAATGCGCTTCAATCGCTGATGAAAGCATAGACTTTAATCGAAAGACAGCTTTTCCAATTCCAATCACTTTATGGATTTGCTTGGCTTCAATCAATTCGGCTACGGCTTCGTAGAGCGCGTCGGCATCTTGTCCACTTTGCAAAATATCGGATAGAATCAGGCTGCGTTTTTCGTGCTTGCTTTGCTGTTCTAGGAAGTTGAGTGCCATGCCCAGCGAAGTCAAATCCGAATTGTAACTATCATTTATCAAGCTGCAATTGCGAACGCCTGCGCGCATCTCTAAGCGCATGGCTACAGCTTCGAGTTGTTGCATTTTTTGCTGAATACGACTTTGTTTTAAGCCTAAAAATAAAGCTGTTGCCCAGCAATGAATCGCATTTTCAATAGAAGGCTCATCTTTGAAAGGAATCTTGATTTCAAGCTGCTCTTTTTTATAAATAGCTCGAATAATACAAGCATTTTCTAGCTTTTTAATATCAAAAATTTGTAAGTCTGACACACTTTGCGTCTTTACATCTTCGCGCGACCATGTAAAAAATCGCTTGCCCTCCAAGCTTTGCATAGCCCGATGTACACGCACATCATCTATGCAATAAATCACCGTTTTTGTCTGCTCGAATAAGCGCAGTTTTTCTTCAATTTTAATATTTATATCAGGAAAACCCTCGCTATGCGCTGCCCCGATATTCGTGAAAATACCAATCGTACAATCAATAATCGGTGCCACTTTTTCCATTTCACCCATGCGCGAAATGCCTGCCTCAAAAATGCCTAGTGTATGTGTTTTTTGGACTTGCCAAACGGAAAGCGGCACACCCAATTGCGAATTATAGCTGCGCGGACTTCGTACAATATGGAAATCATCTTGCAAGAGCTGAAAAAGCCATTCTTTCACAATTGTTTTTCCATTACTCCCCGTGATTCCAATAACAGGCAAATCGAACTGTTGCCGATGGTAATTGGCTAATTGATGAATGGCTCGATGTACATTTTTGACTTGCAAAAAGCTAGCTTCTGGAAAATCATTTTCATTAAGAGCTTGGGAAACGACAAAATTTCGTACGCCTTTAGCATAGGCATCGCTTATGAAATCATGCCCGTCTTGGCGCATGCCTTTGAGTGCGAAAAAGAGTGATTGGGCGGGTAGGAGTATCCGCCTAGAATCGGTGAGCAGATGGGAAATAGTGGTGTTGGAAGTAGTAGTAGGGGCGTTTATAATAGCTGCGATTTGCTGTATGGTCATATTTTAGTTTATTTGAACGGTGTTCAATGAGTGAATGAAGGAATGGTGAATGAGTGAATACTTATAGACTTTATTCAGTCATTAAATATTCACTCATTGAACACGGTTCAAAAAATTATATCTTAATAAACTTAGCTTGTGTTACTTTGCCATTTTGTCCTATGAGATGTACGGCGTACGCGCCTGTGGCAAATTGGCTAGTATTTACCTCCAAATGGTCTGTGAAAAAAGCTTGCTTCACGATTCGTCCAGCCATGTCTAAAATAACGACTTGCACAGGAGCTTGCGTTTGTGCCACCCGAATATTGATGCGTTCTCGGCTTAGCGTAGGGTAGAGTAGGAGTTGCTCTTGCTTGCTTTGGAATAATTCACCTTGCACCAGCGAACTTTCACTTTCAGGATAGGCAGTTGCTTGTGCCTCATCGTCCTCATTGGGAAGGAAAACACTAAAGTTGCTTGGTTCTGAATCAATATCTGCTTGCTCACTTTCTACTACTTCTGCATATAGCGTGAGTGGGGTAGCAAAGCGGGCAAAATAGGTCACTCGTAGCACCGCCCGTTCACGTGGTGCTAGTTCAATATCGCGCCAAATATTATCCCAACCTCTTGTGCTGCCTTTGGTCGTACTTGCTTCCACGAATGCCAAGCCATTCAAATCGGTTTCGCCAAAGAAGCGCACACTAACGTTTTTGGCGGTTTCCGTGCCGCTATTCAGCACACTTATAGTATAGGTCAAATTATCGAAAGGCGCGAATTCAGGCTTGTCCACCGTCATAAATACCGCAAGGTCTACATTACGTTCTACATCGTTATCGTCGTCATCTGTTTCGAGTGGTTCTAGAATGTTATCTATTTCAGCGCGGAAAATGCCATTATTGCGTGTAGCAAGATACATGTATTCTTCCGATACTGCCATATCTATCAATTGCCCAATTTCAGGGCGTTCTTCCTTCCATGTGAAGCCATCATCTTTGGATATAAACAAGCGTTGTTCTGCAATATCAAGTTTTACAATTTGATCGCGGTGGAAAAGGATTTTAAAGCGACTGCTAGGGAATAATTCTCCGAATAAAGACGCGCCTTGTCCTATCCACTCGTCGTCGCCAGAAGTAGTCTTTTCATAGATGGTAATATCCGTATCTAATGCCGAAGTTGGTAGTTCGTAGATGTAGAGTTTGCTTGTAGCTTGGTCGAGTACAATATTGCGTTCTCTTCGTCCGACATCCACATTTTCCCAGCCTGTATTAATATTTCGGAGGAAGTAGAATTTATCTAAATCCGTAGAAATGACTAATTCATCTTCGAGTGCCAATACTTCTTGTACCTTACCTTCCACCTCGCTAAGCATTATTTCACCCCATTCCATACCATCTTGGGAGAAAAATAGGCGTTCGCCAAAGGCAAAAACAGCATCTTCAAAGCCTTTTACGCCTTGCACTCCTTCTGCTTGAAAAACGGGCGATAACACCACACCATCCGCAGAGGTATAGACCTGCTCATTTTCATCTAATAAATAATAGGCATCTTGAAATTGCGTAATACTTTGTGTGGAAGGATAGACCACAAAGTCATCGGGCAATTGCCAGGAAGCATCTTCGATGTGTTGGAAAAGCCCTGCTTCACTTGTTGCCCAGAGTTCATCTTCTTGTAAAAGATTGAGGCTATATACTTGAGCATTGCCGCCAATTTCTTTCGGATTTGGGATTTCGGCAATATCTAGTTGTAGTGGGTTGCCTTCTGTCAATTTATAATAGCTGCCATCAGGACTGAGCATATAAATTTCTTCATTAATCAGCTCAAAAGTGGCATGTTGGATGGTTTCTTCTGGAAATGTATTGAGAAATAAGCGATACGTATTCCAGGTTTCGCCGAAGTCAGGGGTTTTGGCCAATAAAATAGTGCCATCATCATCTACTCGGAAGTAGAATAAGTAGGCATTATCCTCGAAATAAAAGGCTGAACGTAGGCGAAAAGAATCTAAGCCAATTGGAATAGCATTTTGTTCTGCTATATCTAACGTAGGTAAGTCAAATAAGGTCAATTGGTCTTGTTCTTGAAAAGGAATGGTACGTACTGCTTGCACACCGAGTAATTTACCATCTACCATTTCCATCAGAAAAGGCGGAGTTTTTTGTGTGCCTTCCTGAAATTCAGCAAAGGTGTTTTCTACCCAAGTTTTCCCCTTATCCATAGAAATAAGGTAGTTGGTGACATTCCCTGCAAAATCTACTGTACCTTCCGAGTGCATTAAGAACTTATCTCCCTCTAGGCGTTGCGGCATTTGCAGCCGAAAACCTCCTTGTGTATTGATGGCAGTAGCATAAACAAACTCAATGGTTTGCCCCCTATCTATGGAGCGATATAGATGCTGTATGCTTACATTTACTTCATCCGTATAAAAATTCACGATAAAAAATAGTACATCCTCTAGCACCATAGATGCAATACTTTGCAGCGCATTATGATCTAGTTCCGCACTAGGGCGTACATAGTCGCTACCCATGAAAGGTGCATTTTCAAGTGTAAGAATAGGGTTCCAAGTATGTCCTTCGTCGGTGCTGAAAAATAGATTGAGATTGCTGGCAGCAAACAAGGTATCATTGAGCAGTTGCACCTGGCTACTTGCAGGAGGTGTGCCTAGATACGTCCAAGTTTGGGCAGATAACTGGAATTGAAGTAGCAGTAAGGCTACTATCAGTCGAATATTCATAGGATATGCATCTTATGATGAAGCATTACTTCATCAATTCTTTTCTGTAAAATATATAGCACTTGGAAAAAGCGTCGCAAGGTAAGCACAACGCGACTAAATTACTACTTATTAAGAAGTTTTCAAAATAAAACGTGCTCATGCAGCTTACTTATTGAGTAAACGGTAGATTAGCTTTATTTATTGACTTAAACTGTCTCGCTCCAAACGTCGAATAGTCAAGTGTGAGGAGGAAAGCGTATCGCCTACTCGTTGCAATTTTTGTTCGGATAGTAATAAGTGTGTTTCTGCCACATTTAGGCTGTCATAAAGCACTTCAAAGAAGACCAAAAAGCTGTCATTATTGACATCAAAACAATGCAGCGACAGAATATTAGTAGAAATTTTTTCAGCAGCTAATTCACTCACCCGTCGCACAGCAGCCTGCTTGTCGCGGAAAATACCTTCTTGCACCACATATTTTATCTGATTTTCATGTACAATACGTTCACAAGGATATTCGCCAATCACTTCGCCACTATCAAAGAGGTATAAACCGATTTCTTTGGTTTCTTTCTCCTCTTCTTTGGGGTGATAAATAGGCGTAGGTACAAAGTCTTCATTGCGTACCATCGTTTTGGGCTTTCGCTTTTTGCTTCTTAGGGTAAAAAGGGGCTGCTCGTGATTATCATCCAAGTAGTTTTCTTCTACTTCCTGAAAGGGTTGCACATTTAGGCGATCAATGCTGTCTTCAGGTGTTGCTTCGGGGCGCAGAAATTCATCATAATCCCGTTCGTGTAGTGCTGCTAAGTCGGCTTCGTCGTATTGAATAATGTCGGGTTCACGCAGTTCCTTCCAAAGTAAGCCGCCTATGAGCAAACTGGCCATTGCCACCACACCTATTTGTAAGCGATAATTTCGCTCATAGCGCGAACGGCTGAGTGTAAGGTACAAATCCCTGGACTTGCTAAAGCGACGTTTTAGGGCATTGGCATAGCGATTATCTAAGAGGCGTTTCGCAAATTCCCCGGAAGGCACAAACTGTTCAAGGCTACGTTTGCTTTTAAAGACTTCATCGCGGGCAGGCGTGATAAGCAGCAAAGGCGAACCATTTTCTTGAATTTCGATGAGTCCAAAACCATTGGTGACACATTGGTCTTTTAATTCTTCCAAATAAGGATCATCTGGACCTTTGAAAATATCCGAACTGACCGAAATCCATTGTTCGTCGGCATGGTATTTCTTAAATTGCTCAATTGCATAAATGTAGTGGTAGCGGTCTACGTATTGAAATACCCAACGGAAGAGGGACATATAAGCAAGGGTCAGAATAAGCGTCAGTATGACCAAACCAAAAATCATATAGTCCCAGCCCCAATAGCGAATATCAATAGCACTAAACACATAGAGCGCGCTCAAAATAATGGTCGAAAACACCGCCGAAGTTGCGAGACCATCCCAACAGAGTAGGGCATCTTGTACCGAATATAAGACTTCTTCTTTGGAGGCATTACAACTAGCTTCAAAGGTTACTACAAAGTCATTGCCACCGCGCTGCTTATAGCGTAGTAGCCCATCTATTTCGATGCCTTCTTCGGTGCGTAGGTCGTACTGTGCCTGTATGAAATCGCCTGTTTCCAGCTCGCTACTCATCAAATTGGAACGATACTTATAATGCGACTTCAAGAAGGGCATCGTAGCATGCTTCACGGCATCTTCCGTGAGGTAAGGGACATCTCTATATTCTGTGTAGTCTAAGTCTAGCTTTTTCATGTATGGAAATAAGGGATAAAATTACATAAAAATCCTTAG
>JAHDCQ010000245.1:0-1550 GCA_020629845.1 Saprospiraceae bacterium
CCTTTACGCAAGCCATTCGCTTGTATATGTGCACACGTACATTCCGCCTTCACCAACTTCTGGTCAGCATTGATGTAGAGTTGCGTTTCAAAAGTCTGTCCTTCTGCGCGGACTTCGCCTTTTAGGTGTAACAAACCTTCGTTTTGTCTTTTTGAAAGCAGTCGTGCCGCGCCTGCCTGTTCCCACGAATGCGCCTGTGCCTCTACCAGCGATGTATAGCGTAATGCCTCCACAGGAATGCCATCTTTGCTTAATTCGCGGGCGCGATAGCGTTTTTTCGTCAAGTCAAAAATGGCGTTGCCTTCTTGTGCGTGGGCAGTCATGGCGTTGTGTACCGTTGCTTTATCGAAGCCTGTTTGCTGCGCCAATTCATCGGCAGTAAGCGACCACGAACGGCGCAAGGCTTGATACACGGCGCGTTTGCTCGTGCTATCCAATTGCTGCATACTGCCCATGAGGTTGAATTGCCCTGCGCGTGACCAATCGTTGCTTGTCCAGCCCGATAGTCCGAGCGTGAAGTGCAAATCGTCCATCCCTACGCTATAGAAGGAAGGCAAACCATCGCCGAGCAAGTGGACTTTTACTTGCTGTGCTATCGGCATCAAGCGTTCAAGCGTCAGTAAGCGACGACGACCCCATACTTTGATTTCGCGCGCCTCCGAGCCTGTAAAAATCGAGCGATGACAAACGACTTCCTTATTCCAGGGCTTAAACAAGATGCGAATCGGTTCGCCTGGTCGTAGGATGTATTGCATATAGCGTGGGCTGCTTTGTGCCTTATTTCTACGCAACAAAAACAAGCAATTCCACAAGTCCATCGGATGCAAGTCAAAAGAAACCGCAGGCAAAGTCATCGCGGTACTTACTTGTAGAAAACCACGTACCCAAGTATCGGGTAAATCAATTTTTTCTTCTTTATAATCGTCCTCGCCTTCGGTTTGTACTTCAAAGCCCGAAGGGTCAATTTTAAATTGGGTGTCTTTGTAGGTTCTAATTTTTTGAAATTCATTATAGAGTGCCGATGAATAGTCAATGTTCGTGGTGCCACACTCGAAGGTGTTGATTTTATCGAACACATTATAGTCGCAAGCCAGGCGCGCATAAGTGGATTCATCTTGGCTGAAACACTCAAAAAACAACTCATCAGGATGCACCGTAATCACAGGGTCTAGCACAAACCAAGCATCATAATCGCGCTTGCGGATGTATTTGAAAAACTCCAATTTTGCCTTATTGAAAGGCTGCATGATTTTATACTTATGGGCGCGTAGGGCATTCAATTCCGTCTTCATCGCACCAATACGCTCCTTTAAATCGGGCTGCTGCGCCATATATTCTGCGAGCCAAATTTCTTCTTGTTGCTTCGCCCATGCTTTATATTCGGTCTTGTCTTTTGGCTGAAAACGCAAGTCAGACACCACCACCGAATGCAAAGCAGACATCGCTTCTCGGAACGGAATTTTTTGATTCAAATTCCCGACAAAAAAAGTAGGCTTTCGTAATACATCAGGCGCGAAAGAAATCCCCACTCGATTCGCTGAATTGACGAT
>JAHDCQ010000245.1:1650-7995 GCA_020629845.1 Saprospiraceae bacterium
TATTTGAATGTGCAATGAAGACATGGATAATCCACTTCAAATTCTCGAAATGACCTCCCTGTTACTTTCCCAATCATATCAAATATCAATTCTGAAACATGTGGGTTAAAGACTTCTTCTGGTAATGTACGACCATCATTAATTAATGCATTGCCATCTATATCCATGATTTCTCGCTTTATTTGCCCATCTTCAGTCACACATAGTCTGAACGTCATAGCTGTTGCAGAATATGAAAATGTAACCACTCTGTGATTAGGCAACTTGAAGTTTTGCATGGCTCTATTCGTATCTATAAATGCTAATGTGCCTTGGTTCGTAAAAGCAACATTTAAGTTACCTTCTGGAAGCCCATTCTGAGCTGCTTCCTTAAAGCTAATTGCTTTTACTGTTTCGGTATCCCATTCAAATGCTTTAGCTAACTGATGCGTATCTCTGTTAAAGTTGCTGTCGATAGCAACTCCTGCAATATTAAAAACCATGATTTTTTCTTTTAAGATTTTTTGTAATTCAAAGAGCTAGATAGTAGCTAACTCTGGTTTATTCACTTGCAACCGCATTGTTAGATGCGGATATTTCCGTCGAATCGTATTCAGCAAAAGCATACAATTCGACTTATCCTTTACGGCTACCGTAAGCACCAAACGCTCTAGTAGCGGAATAATAACTTCCGCATGTTCAGGCGAACGCAGGGCTTCTTGCGCTAGGAACGCATAGGCATGTTGCTTCGCGCTGCGTCCCTTATTAATTTGCGACAATAAGGTCAAAAAGAAGGGCTGCAATTGGCGGAGTAGGGACAAATTATCTGTAGCGTGTGCATCCAACCATTTTGCGGCTAAAAGTTGCACGCGTGCTGAAGGATGTTGGCTCAATTGCGCTAAGAATTGCAGCGCGTTTTCTTGTGTAAAATAGGTCTGAATTTGACGCAGTCCGAACGCTTGTACCTCATCGCGGGTGCTATCGCAAAGGCTCACTAATAGTTCAGGAGTCCAATCGCGGGCTTTGAACTCCCGTTCTGCGAAATCCATCATAAACTGACGACTATCTTCCCAATCGGTTTCTAGTAAGCGAAGTGTTTGTGCTGCTTCATAGGTAGCACGTGCTTTTTGTGCTTGAATGTTTGCCTGCGCCCATTCGCGTACCGCTTTCAATTCATGCTTTCCGAGGGCTACGATATCTTCCATACTCAAGCTGCGCGCATCGGTAGTAGTTTCCAATATCGCAAAGCCGACTTGCTGCGCGGGATATTTCTTAGAGCGTAGCAATCGCCACATTTTAGGGCGCGGCAGTTCGGTGATAAAGGCACTCATTTCCGAAGCTGTGAGTAATTCAGCGATGAAATTATGCACCTCATTTGCCCGTCCACGCATCAGTAGGAAATCACTTAAGGTTTCCGTCAAAGCCTCCCCGAAATCAGGGTAGCGCTGGCTAAGGCGTAGTGCTGTTGGTTTGATTGCCTGTCGCACCTCCGCGCTTGGCGATACGCAGCAACTTGATACGGCTACTTGCTCCTCATACAATTTTTCATCGGGTAACTGACCGAAGAGTTTGATACCTGCGGCACGTACTTCGGGCTGCTCGGAAGCCATGAGTTGAAGCAAGAGTTCGTAGGGCAATTCGGCAACAGGCGTTTGGTGTTGCTGCATAAGTTGTGCTGCAAAGACCTTAACTGCCGCCACAGGATGCGCTACCAATTGCCGCAACTCTTGCTCACTCACTTGGCGTGCTTGCGTCTTAAGATGCGTTTCAATGAATGCAAGCAATTTCTGGATATGTTCAGCCGACTGCTCGGCTTGTAAGGACATTAGCAAATGCGTTAGTAAATTTGATTTTTGTGGGGCTGTGCAATCGGGTGATTCGATAGCCTCTGCTATCCATTTGTTTGCATTTGGTACGGAATGTAAAATCAATTGCGTGATAAAATCTACATCTTGTAACAGTTGTGTTTTATTGGTGTTGAGCCAAGCAATTGCCAGTTCTTGCCCTGCGGTATTATCGCAAGTTAGCAAGGCTAAAAATACAGCTTTATGAGACTCAAAGCGCGCATAACTATCGCGTACAGCATCTACAGCAATTTGCTGTGTTTGGGCATAAGGACGCGCTAACATCTGCACCACATCTTCTGGGCGAATAGCTGCTAAGAACGCAGGATTTGCTTTAAATACCTTCGCGGCAAAATCCTGTACGAGTTTCGCACGGCTTTGTGCGAGTAGGCGAATGATGTCTTTCGGCGCAGCATCCCAAAGCTGCGGGAAGAGTTCAGAGCGTTTAGTGCCTGCTGCTTTATCTTTGAAAATTTGCACTCTATGTTCTCCTACGGCATACTGCGCTGAGTTGGCATAAATGATACGATAGAGGGCGGTATTGTCAAAATGAAGCGGATAGTGTAGGTGCTTTACATGACTTTCCCAACGTCCTGTGCTTTCATTGCGTGAATAGCTGTACCGTGGTTCTGAATAAGCGGCTGCGGCTTGCTCGTCATTCACCTGCAACAAATAAGCTGTTGCTAATTTGGTAAACATCGGGCTGCCTGCATCGCCGCTTCGCCATAAAACCCGTAGGAATTTCTTCTTAAAATATTGCTTGCTTTGCGCGGTGAAACCAAAGCTACTATTTTGCTTTTTTACTTCTTCTGCTATTGGGGTTTGCTGATAGCCATTTTCCCAAGATATGGCATATCGCTGAATGTTTGTTTGATGCCATCGATTATTTTCGCCTTGCACCCACTCGCCACGTGTAGCAACATTGGCAGAAGCTGCGGTATGGCTCATTTTCCAATACAAGAGCGCGAGGCTTTCCATATCCTCAAAATGCTCGGCAGCTTTCACTATTTTTCGGAAAGGCTTGAAGTAATTGCCTTGTAGTGGAATAGTATTTAAGGTCTCTAATAAGGCTGTTTTTACTAGTGGCGTTTCCCAATGCAAGAGGTAGAGCCAATAGAGCCAATTGTTGCAACGCTCAGGTGTTAAAGCTGCTTGTAAAACAGTACCTAAATCATCAAAAGAGTGATTTTTTAGGGCTGTTATGATTTTTTTGGGAATATCTTTTACTAAAGCAGTCTTGATGTCCATATCCGTACCTAATAAAAGTAGGGATTGAAAGCAAACTGCTACTATTTTATCTGAGTTTAAATTGTTATTTAGGATATTTTTGATGATGGCTGCATCTGCTGCTTCACCTATTCTACCGAGTGTCCATACGAAACTGTATAATGCGAGTTCATCTTTTAGCAAAGGCTTGATAGCAAGTAGATTATTACGACATGCTGTAATGCGTAATTCGCCTATACGCCAGACTAAACGTCCTAACTTCCACGGATTTTTTTGTTTAGCAAAATCAATTTGCTTGCCTGTAGAAGGAAGTATGTAAACGGTTTTTGGTGTATCTGTTTTGGTACATTCCAACACGTATTTCAAGCGTGCTGATATAGCTTCTTTGCGTTCTTGCTGATTTGTAATAGTGTTGGTGGTGTTCATTGTAAAAGTAATTTATATTCTCAAATAAGTTACTCATTAATTACATTACAAAGATATGATTACACGAGCATTTGACCAAATTCTGAAGCAATTATTTTATCAAAAAAATGAAAAAATGTCATTTTGTAACTATAAAAGTTATATTTTGAAAATCTTCACATTTTGATGATGTGATAACAATCGTAAAATACATCGCAAACAAAATTCGTCCTTGACGAACTAATTCGGTCTATACATTGTCTAATAAAATGACAAATCCACTTAATCGAATGCCAATGAACATTGGTGTGAGACCATGAAAACGTAATGTATGTCGAACCGAATCGAAATTAATCTAGCCACTGATACCTCTTATCTAGTATCATCCAGAGGCACACCAGACGATATGCTGACTGCTACGGTGCTTAATGTTCCTATTCAGTCAGAACACTTTGAAGGAGAAGCGCTGGAAGATGGTACGCAAGAAGCAATAATTGGAGAACTGCTACTTGGTGGTATCTATGAGCTAAAAGGCAAAGTATCTGTTGAGAGTAAAAACATCAGTTTGTCGGAGTCTGAAGTCCTCGAAGCGGAACAACTACTTCAGGAAGTAAGCCTTGAATTGGACGAAGAAGCGATGCGCTCTATTGCAGAGCAGGGTGTGTTGCCGATGAATCTTTTTTCGGATATTCCTTTGTCTAGTGCTACACAAGATGCACTTTCAGAGGATACGCAAGTAGGTGTCATCACTAGCCGTATATATGAGTACGAAGATGGTACAGAAACCTTTGAGTATTTTCTATTACCTGACACGCATGTTTCCTTGGAAGCATTACCTAGAGGTGCTTTGAGTGGTGCTGATCTTATAAAGCATAATGATTTACTTCGCCCAAGCTTAGAAGTTGATGAAAACGAAAGCCCAAGAGGAGGTATTAATGTGGTGAAGGCTATCTTTAAGTTCTTATTCGTGGCAAGTGGTTTAAGGAAAGCCCTGCGTACTGCCGAGGAAACAGCAGATGAACAAGCAAGTCGTGCAGAACCACAATGGGCACCTATTCTAATCAAAGCACTAGAGCAAACGGACTATGTGCAGCAGAAAATAAAAGCAATATACGGCATCCGAAAGTATAGCTCGCAGGTGAAGCGTGGCAATCCAATGAAAGCAATCACAAAGCTAAGTGAAATTGATTTGTCGAAGCGTACCCTGATTCTGGTGGCAGGTACTTTCAAGCGCAGCCTAGAATATACGCCCAATAAGCGGAAATTTGAAAAACGATGGAATGGCTCTTTTTCAGAATTGATGCGCGAAATGGGAGGCGAACGCAGCGGCTTTGAATATATCTTAAAGCATACTGCTATTGAGCAAATCATTTCATTGGAACATGATACGGTATTCCATAATAATGAAAGAAATCTAGACTATCTGATGAAACATCATGGTTTAGGTCGTTTGAACTTTGAGCATCCTACGGTCGTATTGGCTTCTAGTAGAGGAGGTATGGTGGCGAAATATATGGCTCTGGCAGGTAACAAGCAGTTAGAAGGCTTGGATGGCACGATTGGGTTGAATATTAAACATATAGTGACGGTAGCGAGTGGTTTGTGTGGCTATTTGGAAGATCGGCATAGAGATGATATAAAGATTGGGGTAGAATTATTCCTTTCGATTATAATTTTCTTTAATCCTACCGTACGAGCTGCTGTCAATTGGATATTTAGCACATCCTTCGATGTAGCACGCAATTTGCCAGGACTCAAAATGATGACCAGCACTTCGCCTGAAACGGTGGTTCTGCGCGATCCTGACAATGCCTTAGCTGATGTGGTGGCTTATCCACTAGCAAATGACTACACGCCTGAGAAGCGCATTTTTCAACTCACGATCGAGCGCGCAATTGATCGCTTTTTGGGCGCAGAAAATGATTATGTCATCGGAACGATTTCGCAACGCAATGCGCAACCAGCTCAACTAGCTGATGAATTTCCACCACTAGAAGGTGGTTTCCGACACGGTGATGGTTTGAGTGATGAAAAGACACGATTGGCCTTGATTGCGTTTTTAAATAGAGGAAATCTTGCTCAACATATGCTAAAAGGACAAACAGGTAATAAGCCTTCGAGTCGACGTGCTCGTTGAGTTGCTTCCTAAACGCGAAAATATCATTGAGCAGTAAGTACCCAATGAGTGTATGAAAGAATGATGAATGCGTGAATAAATATAGATTCTAATTCGCTCATTCACTCATTGAGTATTTACATTGAGGATGTTGAAGCTATACCTTATAAACCATTTCTAAGCATTTATTCTTAACTTTGGTTTGAAACATACCATTGATAGCAACCATAAGAGACATGCGACTATATTTTCTATTAGTAGTTTGCCTATGTTTGGCAAGCAGCCTTACTGCACAAAAAGATATTCGATTCAGCCTTAGCGTTAGTAGTGATTCTATTTTATTTGGCAATTATTTTGAATTGACCTATACACTCGAAAATGCGGAAATGGCAAATTTCAATCCACCTGACTTTGACGGCTTTGAAGTAGTAGGCGGACCAAATACCTCTAGTAGTATGAGTATGATAAATGGCGATGTCACGCGCTCTACTTCTTATAGCTACTATCTGCGCCCAATAGAGGAAGGCAACTATATGCTACCTGTAGCAAGCGTAGAAACCGAAGAAGGCACTTTGGAAAGTGAAGCATTATCTATACAAGTAGTCCCCAATCCTGACGGTATTATACAAAGACCAAAGCGGGAGCAGCATGACTTGTTTTTTGATACCAATCCATTCGATCATCCCTTTTTCCGTTCGCCTTTTGAGGAACAGCCCGTACCAGAAACGAAGCCTGCACCGAAAAAGAAAAAACGGAAAATTACGAAGGTGTGAT
>JAHDCQ010000011.1 GCA_020629845.1 Saprospiraceae bacterium
GCGCTTTAAACTGTTAGAATAACGATTATACTTCTTAACCCGTTTTCTTTGTCCTAGCATTTTTACGCGTTTGGTGTAAGGCTATTTTAGGACAAGACAATGCTTAAGCTACTTGAGTTTACACCTTTTCTTCAAACTGTTTATCACCATATGATTATGCTATCAAAATCAAAGTGGATATTACTCATCACCCTATTTGTCTTATTTGAATCTTGTCAAGAAAAGCAAGGAGTTGCAGAGAAAAGTCATGTAGAAGAATCCGAATATCTCAAACGAAAAAAATGTATTCCACAGGTAAGGGAATCGGCAAAAAATAACCTACCCGTTTGTCTTGTTCTTTTTCCAGGCAGCTTCGTTGCTCATCAGTTACAGAACCAGCTATGCGTCTTCTTCGTGCCTTACTGCCTGAAAAAATAACGAACCCAAACTATGGGTAGCTTATTTCTTGCCGATTCCCTAAATCAAAAATTATTTCAAATACTAGACGATACGATAGCACTAATGGATTATTTGCGCTTAGACAAAAATGAGGCTTTAACGATTATACAAGAAGACAATCAAAAAATAGCTAACAAACTGCAAGCCCACTTAATCAAGAAGCTGACAACACAACTTGTAGATACGAGCTACATAGAAATTCTTTGTGAGTCAGCTTATACGTCAAAACTGTCTTTAGGTAGCCTTGCATTAGTAAGCATTTATAAAATCGAAAGGTTTCCTTTTGCTATGGCTTTAAATACACAATGGTGTACAAGTCACGCGTTATCAAAGCAAATTGCTTTACCTAACGACATCACACTTTATGTAGATTTTGACCCTATCAAAATACAGAAGAATTTCGAGGATTATTTTAATGGCAAAGAACGGCAAGAATACTGGGCGGTGAAATAGAGAATTAGCCACCTAATTAAAGCAAAAAAACATCAACATCGAATAAACACGCTACCACGTCTTCGCTGTCTCTTTATTGCCAATTTTATCAATCTCTTCGAGCAGCCAATTGCCACCAATCAAATTATCGGAACTCTTGATTTTTTCCATTAAGGCAAGCATTCGCTTATCAAATTCAGCGCGCTTCAGCATGGGGTATTCATAGCGCAAGTACACCAGCTTCTTCGTGAAGCGGAAGAGGTTCATATAACCTTTCTTTTCCTTAGTCGTCATCTTTTTACTGCGCAATACATAAATACGCATGGTTTCGAGTAGTGATAGCAGGGCTTCGGTATTATCCTGTGCATAGTAAGTACGGATGAGCAAGAAATTTCCGCCTAAGTGGTATTGTACTTCGGTGAATTGTACTTGCAGCAGCAGCGTTTGTGCTTGGTCAAAAGAGCCCATACTGAAATAATAGACCGCCAGATTATAATTATAGGCGTTCTCACTTTGACTATCCGATAGCTTTTCACGATAGTCTTCAATAAAATCCTTCGTCCAACCAAACTGTTTCAAGCGGCATCCCAGGGTTGTAATGTTTTTATAGACCCAAGAGTCGAGATTGCCATTCTCCAACAAAATCTCATTTTCCAAGCCCTGCTGATACAGCTCAAATAGCTCCATTTCATAATTCGTCTCTCCTCGATTGATGCGAAGAATACAGTAATTGGAGGCAAAGTTGTGGATTAAGTTGTGGTCTTCTTTGCTATAGTTGTGAACATGCTCTTTAAGATATTTTTTGAGGTGCTGATAATGCTCTGGATTTTGGTCATCGTTCAGCATTCGCAGTATTGTATAATAGGAAGCAATGGTAGAATGTTTCTGAAAACGATCCCAATGAACATCAATATAGCGTAGCAATTCCTTCAAGAAACCAAAATCATACTTCGTGTTCATAATCATTTGGTGTGCGGTCAACTCACAGCTTTGCTTGAGTTTTTCCAGCACGTAATAGTTATCCAAATGATTGAGCATCGCTTGAAAGGTCTTCGTATCAGAACGACTGACATGATTGTTCTTATACTTGCCCATCATATAATGATAGCGATATTGAGCATGGTGAAAATTGCTGTCGAGTGTAGGGTATTGTTTGGTAGTCCGCTCAAAAAACTTAGAGCGATTCTTGAACATATCCCAACGACTATCTTTATAGCTTTTTGTGATGGTAGATAATTGCTCATCGAAGGTATCATGCTCGAAACGCTGAAAGGCCAAGAAGCGATGAAATAAGCGCATCAGATACGACATGACATTGTGCAATTTCTGCTCATCGTATTGCTTACTAGGGAAAAGTCGCTCAAAAACGGACAGGCGGCTGAGTTGTGGCGTGTTTTTTGCCAACTCTTCTAATATAATATCGAGTAGCTCTATTGTCTTTTCGTGTTGGTTGAAATAGGGTGAAATGACAAAGTCTTTAAAAAGGTCTTTTTCCCGATTTGATAATTTTTCTAAAGATTTTACTAGGCGACTTTGATTCATTTTTTCTTTGTTAATTCTAGTTTAAATACAGAAAAATGATTTTAAAATTTCATAACTAATTGATTTTCAATAATTATTTCACAATATACACTTTTTAAATAAAACAGAAAAACAATTCATTGTACTAAAAACTTTAAAAAGATAGTCTCATATTTGTATTGTGATTATAAGATAACATATAAAACAAAGGCTTCCTAATCGGAAGCCCTTGTGAATCTCATAAACTATTGAACTTTTAAACTTCTACAAATAAAATTTTTAACGACTTACTATTAACAAATTTTCATCCTATGAACATTGAAGGGTATCTTTTATTAGATACCCTTTTTTTTACGCCCGCTTTTCCACAAGGTTTCAATATATGAGTCTTTTTTTCATGTGAAAAATACCTAATTCATAGTTTTTCTTATTTTTTTAATCCTCCACACCGTTTTTTTTCCGACCTTTGCGTTATCAATACAGTTATTTACTCATTCCCAATTTGAAGATAAAGCGACTAAGATATTCGAGCCTAAAGCTCTTAATACTTTAGGTTTAGACTATAGGCTACATTCCACTCAATTTCGGGGATGAATGTGACCATTTTGCAGACAACCAAACTATTCCTACCTCCCAGTTTTTTTCTCAGGAACGAATTTTTTGAATTCATTACACATCCAAAAGCAAATTATACGCATGAATACAAAACTGTGCCATGTCATTTTAGTATGTCTTTTTCTAACTTCTGCTACATTAGGACTAGGGCAATATGTAGGCAATAGTCCTTACTGCCCAGAACATGGCGGGCTGCTCATCAATGAAATATCTAACGGAATTTCGGGCAATGCCAACGAAGAGTATATCGAACTGCTCGTAGTAGGCGCACCTGATAATCCAACTGCCTCTGTGGATGTTTCGGGCTGGATTATTGATGATAACAACGCCCCCAATAGTGGACAAGGTACTGCACAAGGACACCTTACGTTAGGGGATTGTTACAGTAGTTTATCCGCAGGAAATTTATTGATTATCTACAATGCCGATGACCGCAACCCTAGCCTACCACCCGATGACCCAATGGATAGTGACGGCGATGGCGTTTATATTATTCCGCATACCTCAAGCTGCCTTATTGCATGCAACAGTAATCCATCTGCGGATAATTCGGCAGCTACGAATCCCAATCCTTCCGATTATTGCCCTTGCCTTGACCCTGACTTAAGCATTCCTAGCTGGCCCCTTGGTATGCGTAATGCAGGCGATGTGTTGCAAGTACGCGATCGTTGCACAAGCGTGGTGCATGCTATACATTGGGGAACGGTAGATGTAAGCGAAGATGTAGCGAATGCTCCAACACGCATCCATTTTGATGAAAGCCAATCTGGACGAGTGATTGTCTTTAATAATGGCGACTGGAATGTAGCAGCAAACTGGGATAATCTTGACTTTTCAGGCAATGAAACGCCTGGTAGAGCCAACAATGCTGCGAATGAAATTTTTATAGCCGACATCCAAAATGCAGGCGCGTGTACTGGTACGATAGATAATTGCGATGAAGCGGATGCAGGTGATTTGCTATTTCCCGAAGGACAAAACAGCACACCTATCCAACTATGCAGAGGTGAAGATTTGTTAGCCTTTGCCCCCGATTATAGTCAAAATGATGAATTGGAACCTGATGCTGCGGGTTTCAATTTTGAATATGCCTATATCCTAACAACTCCCAATCCACCTTATTTTATTATTGATTTTAATAGAACAGGCGATTTTGACTTTACCGATGCTACGGGCAATCGCTACTTGGTGTGGGGCTTATCCTATTTACACACAAGCGGGCTCATGAGCGTACTTGACTTTTTGACCAATGAAGTAGTGAGCATTGAAGCCATTGAAGTGTATGAAGATTGTGGACTATTTAAAGACCTCGACAATCGTACGGTAGCAGGAGATGTGATGGAAATTATTATCAACGAATTGCCCGAAGTATTTCCAATTGAATTCGAGCTTTGCGAAGAAGAAAATGGACAAATCAGCTTCAACTTACAAGAGCTTGCCCTATTTATCGCCTACGAACAAGATTCTGTGATTTGGTACACTGATATTGCAGGTAGAGTTCGTATTGATGATAGTATGCCTTTCGTTTCGGGAGATAATTTAATATTTGCCGAAGTATATCTAGGCGGTTGCGCAAGCGAGCCTGTCAATATACTTATTGATGTGGTGAATGCACCTACTATAAGCGCAGATATTCAGGAGGTAAATTGTGATGGCACCAACGAGGCTTCCGTCACGCTCAATATTGAAGGGGAGCAAACGCCCTATTATGTAAATTGGCCAAACGACGATTGGGATGGACTCACTACTATTGACCCGATACCTAGTGGCAGCTATGAAGTCACGATAGTAGATGCTGGCAATTTCTGTGTGAATACCTTCAACTTTGAAGTGAGTGAACCTAATTTGCTTAGCTTGGATTGCATTGGAACAAGCAACGCTACTATAGGGCAAAATGATGGGGTCTTTAATTTTAGCTTTAGCGGAGGCACTCCACCCTATACCCTTACTTGGGGCGCAGGACTAAGTCGTGAACAAAGTGAATCGGGTGATGGCAGCATCACCGACTTAGCAGCAGGCATGTATACCTTCATCATTACAGATACAGAGGGCTGCACACAGCAATGTGACTTTAATGTGGAAGGCAGCAATTGCACCAATACAAGATTGATTGAAGAAACCCTATGCTTTGGAGAAGCACTAGAGATTGATGGCACGATTTACGACGCACTCAATCCGACAGGTTCTATATTTATTCCTGCTGAAATGGTAGGCGAATGCGATAGCCTTATCAATATCAATCTTAGTTTCCGAGCAGAAGCAATTGAAATGCTAGATTTTGACCTCTGCCTAGATGGTAGCATAGAAGCCAATGGCACGATTTATGATATTGATAATCCAAGCGGCATGGAATTACTCAATACTAGCACGGGCTGCGATAGTACGATTATTATTGACTTAAATTTCACCAATTTAGACAGCACCTTTATCCAAGAAACCCTTTGTGTAGAAGAATCCTTGACTATAAATGGCACTATTTATAATGCAGCCAATACCTCAGGCATCGAAGTATTGAGTTCGGTGAATAGTAATTGTGATAGTGTAGTAGTGATTGACTTAAGCTTTGTATTACCTAATTTGGTCATTGATACCCTACTGTGTGAAGATGGCTTTTTGGAACTCAATGGGCGCAGATTTGACCGCGATAATCCTACAGGCACACAAATATTTAGCGATGCCAGTGTGTCGGGTTGTGATAGTATTATTAATATCAACTTACGCTTTGCCGAGCCTGTGGAAGCTGAATTTAGTCCTATCCTTTGTGCAGGTGAAACAATCACCATCAACGGCAATACCTATAATGCGGATGTTCCCGAAGGCACAGAAATACTCCTCGGCGCAAGCAGTATGGGCTGTGATAGTACCGTGCATATCGCGCTGCAATTCGAGGAAGAAATCACTTCTACCGTACAAGAGACCCTATGTGTAGGAGAAAGTTTGCTTATCAATGGCACGACCTACAATCAAGATAACCCAAGCGGCACGGAACGCCTACTAGCAGCAGGCGCGAATGGCTGCGACAGTATTGTGATGATAGATTTAAGTTTCCATACCGAAGCACGGCTAGACATTATAGAAACCCTTTGCATGGGTGAAGCAATGATACTGAACGGAATGACTTATGATGAAAACACACCCGAAGGCACAGAAATACTCATAGGCGCGAGCAGCACGGGCTGCGATAGTACCATTGTGGTCAATTTGAGTTTTTATGAGGAAGTACGTAGCCTCTTAGCAGAAACGCTTTGCGAAAAAGAATCGCTACAAGTAGGTGAGCAAGTTTTCTCCACAGATAACCCAAGTGGAACGGTGACATTAGCCAATGCCAACATCAATGGCTGCGATAGCATTGTGGATGTGCAATTGGCTTTTGTAACGCAAGATACGAGTAGGCTCACCACTACCCTATGTGCAGATGAAAGCATAGTGATAAATGGCACGAGCTACGACCAAAGCAATCCTACGGGCATGGAACTCATAGCAAGTGATGTAGGCTGCGATAGTTTGATTTTTATTAATCTAAGTTTCACGCCGCCTATTAGTGTGCTGACATCTAGTGAAGCCCCTACTTGTGTGGAGGATTCGGATGGCACATTGCGTATCGAAAATGTAACAGGTGGCACAAGTCCGTATACTTTATTTTTAAATGAGAATAGCCGTATGCCCGATAATTTCCCGATACAGTTTTCTAACCTTGCCGCAGGACAATACGCGCTTGAAATTGAAGATGCGGCTGGCTGTGTACGTACGCAGACTATAGAAGTAGCCAGCCCAGAAGCGGTAATAGTTAATCTTGGAGAAGACCTATTCATTGACCTCGGTGATAGTATTCAAATTGCAAGTACCATCAGCGACAATGTGTTGGATTGGGAATGGGCAAGCACCGATTTTCTGAGTTCTCCCACTGCTCTTAGCACCTTTGCTATGCCACCACGTTCTACAGTCTACACCCTTACTGTCTACGACGAGGAAGGTTGTAGTGCCAGCGACCAAATTCGGATTATTGTGAATTTAGAGCGGAATGTATTCGTCCCAAATATCTTTTCACCTAATGAAGATGGGGTCAATGACTTCCTGACCGTTTATGCCGACGGAAAGGTACAAAATGTAAAGCTTTTTCAGATTTTCGATCGTTGGGGTAATCTCATTTTTGAAAATAGCGATTTCCTACCGAACAACCCTCAAGCAGGTTGGAATGGCTTTGTGAATGGCAAATTGATACATTCGGGTATATATGTGTATACGGCTGAGATTGAGTTTTCGGATAATACGACTGAAATCTTTTCGGGGGAGGTGATGTTGATGTATTAGTAAAATCAGCGAAAAATATTCTAGCCTTTCAATGTTAATTTAATGTAAACTTTTTGTAACTTTGATATTAATTAAAGATTAAGAGTATTAAAGTGACAGATATGGCAAAGAAAATTTACAAAGAAAAACAGCGATTCAATAGTATAGAAGTAACCCTCTTCATCGTTTTTTTCATGCTGATGACCCTCGTAAAATTGATACGAGATATAAGCACACATGACACATCGCAGGTAGAAGGACTTGTTTGCATCAGTCTATTAGCCTTAGGTGCATTAGTACTTCGTATGCTTTATCAATCGGAGCTTAAATTGTGTATTACAGATGAATATATCAAATTCAAAATGACTCCCTGGCATGCTAACACACAAAAAATAGCATGGCAAGATATTGAAAGTTGCGAAGTAGTACGCACTTCTAATTATGCACAGTGGCATGGTGGTAATATTGCATTCGGACATCAAAAGAACTTTAGCTTTTCGGGAAAAAATGGTCTACATTTTATTACGAATGATGGGACATCTTACTTCATTGGTTCGCGCAACTTGGATGCCCTTGAGCTAGCAGCAACAACTGCTTTCCAAGAAGCACAAGCTAAACCGAAATATTATCACTATACTCCAAGTGCTACTTCTATTTTACTACGACCAGTTTAAGAAATGGTGAAACATTAAGTAGTAGTAAAAAACGCCATACATATCGCATGTATGGCGTTTTTTAATTTACTGCTTCTCTAGTTTCAACTCCACCCGTTGATACGGCCCAACTTCCTGCGTTTCCATAATAAGTAGCACCTCCGTTGCGTCGCGTTCGGCGTTTTTAGTTTCATCACCGAAAGCGCATTGAAAGGAATCATTTCCAAGCTGTAAGGTATATTGTTCAACTCGAACGAAACCTGCATTCACCCGTTCATGCTCTAACTGCCAAGTGTCATTATTGACATAAAGTGTATCCAAACGAGTATAGGAATAACGTACTTCTTCTTCCGAAAACTCAAAGGTGCCAGCAAAGCCCGTTTCCCTAAAATCTTCTGTTTGGCCAATGCCCAATTCCATCCGCTCACCGTAGCTACTCAAGATTTCCACTACATCCCAAGTACCTTCTAGCGATGCCTCGCCTGCGCGGATATTGGCTTTTTCACAAGCACAGGCTAATAGTATAGATAGCGCAGCAAATACCAATAGTATTCTTTTCATAAATCTCTTATATCAATCCATATCCAAAAGTTGCATTATTCTGCTGTGCTTTTTTCCTTAGACTTCGTTATTTTTCATTGCCAGCCAAAAGGATGCCGCAGAAAAATGCCTTGCCTAAGAAAAAAAGCACTACCCAGCTTAATACAACTTTTGAACATGGATTGGTCTTATTCTTCTAGCAGCAATAATTCCACTTCCCCTAGCAAGGTTTTTTGACTACCTATCAGGTTGGTGTAGAACATCGCGCTTAGAGGACTATCCAAAAAGCCTCCAAAATTGCTACAAATTACTATAGTGACATCTTTTTCTAGATAATGTTGCACGATATTGGCTGCTCCGAGCGAACCACCATCATGTCCGGCTCTTGTAACATTGCGAAGTGGGGTTCTAGCAACGGCTAATCCTAAACCTTCGCCAATATCAATACTTGCTTGATAGGCTGCAAAATCTAGCATCTGTTCTAAGGAGTTTTGCGATACCAATTCGCCACCAAATAGTGCGCGAATAAAGCGATAATAATCGTGCGCGGAAGCCAACATAGCATCATGCCCGATGTTCATATTGGCAAAGTTACGCTCTATCAAACTAGCATTAACCAGCCGACCGTCGCCCCGTATATCAAGGTAAGTATTCACTACTCCTTTAGGCGCAGGGTAGCCCGCTTCATTTTTGTAGAAGGTATGCTGTAAGCCTAGTTTATTGATAATTTTTTCCGTTACCACATCTGCATGGTTGCCTGCAATTTCATCCATAATGAGTGCAAGCAATACCGTATTGGTGTTAGAGTAAGACACTCGTTCAGCTGATGGAAAGTCGGGAGGAAGCTTACAAACATAGTCCAAATATTCCGCCGTCGTAAATTGACGTTCTAAATTGTGGAAATAGTCGGTGATATGTGTGGCTTGCTCAATAAAATCGGGAATACCAGTCGTATGATTCATGAGCTGGCGCACCGTAGCAGTCTTGCGATTAGGAAGATTTTCACACACCCAATCAGGCAAATATTCATCAATTACCTTATCCAGTTCTAGTTTGCCCTCTTCCACTAAGGTCATAGCAGCTACTGCATGATAGGTTTTCGCTACACTCGCTGAGTGAAAAATATGGCACATTTCCATCGGTTCTTTGGTTTCTAGCTTTGCCAAACCTGCTTTGCCAGCCCATTTGCCTCCTTCGGGGGTGTAGATAAGCATACTAAGTCCAGGTAGCCCTCTAGCTACATATTTATCCAAGAGTGCTTGCAATTCAGCAGCTTTAGGATGTTCGGTATTATATTCAAAATCCACCGTACAGCTTTCGAGTGGTGCAATAATTTCTTTGGAGCAACTTTGGAATAGTACTGCACAAAGGCAGCATAAAACAAGCAATTTGTTTTTCATAAAAATATTTTTAATCGAGTGAATTGTAACACCAAGTGGTGCTTGGTACAGGACATGCTTTTAGAACAGGGTGTGAGATGTGTCAAGCATAATGATAGGTGAAAATTTATTTATCCATCTGAATGCGCGTACCGACATGCAATAAGCTATGCGGCAAAATCGCTTGAAACTTGGAGTAAGGCATTTGTAGCCAAGTTTCATAGCGTACGAAAGGTGCAACTATCCATTTGTCATCCATTGTCCATTGGTAGCCACCGCCTATGCCGCCGCCCGCTAAGAATGTCCCCTTGCCTTGTTGCTGACTTTGATACGCGCCATTTTCAAATACAAAAGTCTCTTGAGCATTGAATTCATGCAGATAGCCAATGCCCGCATTGAACTCGCCAAAGAAGCCATCTTTAGTAGTGAACCTTTGCACAAAATCAGTCTTTAGCCAAATGCCTGTGCTTAAATTTTTGTGATGATACCAACCCAATTGAAGGCGTTGGTGCGTGGAACTAATATCCTTTGTGTTATAGTTGAATTCCGTACCCACAGCAATGCCCAGATTAAGCGGTTGCTTTGCTAAACCTTTAAAAGGCAAACCAATAGAGTGGCTATACAGACTTATGGTAATAGGCGGATTTTTAAAGAAGTCATTTTGTGCGTGTAGACCTATTGTCCACAACAAAAACATACTAACAATAGTGGTGATTTTCATGTATTGTCTTTTTTATTATTTCACCACAAAGAAAGGACAAAGCAAAATGGAGTCATTGTAAAAATTGGACACTTTAGGCAAAAAAAATTAATACGTTACCTTATCGAAGCAAGGCAGGTGCACCGAGGTAAGCAGTAGGTGTTTTTCCTGCAAACTGCTTGAATTCTTTCACAAAATGGGCTTGGTCATGGAAATCATATTGTACTACTAACTCCATCCAATCGGGCTGTGCTTGCTGCTCAATATCTTCGAGTAGGTGCTTGAAGCGGGTGAGTTGGATAAAGCGTTTCGGGGAGAGTCCAACGCGCTTTTCAAACCACCGATTGAGGCTTTTATAATTGGTACTCAATTGCTTACAGAGGTCTTGTACGCGCACACATCCCTGTTGTTCTTGGATGTGTTGTATGCCATAGTCCAAGCGATAATGCAATGCACTAGCTTGATAGAGTTGTCTCAAGAAGGCTTCGAGTAGCGCGATTTTGGCAGCATCATCAGGTAGCAAAGCAAGTTGTTCATGTAAGTTTTGCACATTGGTACGCTTAGAAAATAATTCCTCTAGAGCCACATGGTTATTAAAGGTTTCTTTAAGCGGAAGCTTGGTCAAAGGATAAATTCCATTCGGGCGAAAACGGATATTGAGTAATTCTACCCGATTTTGCGGTCGAATGTCATAGCCTTTGTCAAATTGTCCGATAAAACAAGAGGGGTGCAACTCAAAACGCTGTTCTCCCACTCCAATTTGCATATTCCCTTCAAATAAAAAAATCATATCCATTGCTGTTCTAGGATAATCTTGAATGCGATTAATTCCTTCATCTTGCACATCAATTCGTAAAAAACGATAGTGACTGATAAAAGGTCGCAAATCAGCAGAAGGATGATATGTATTGTATCGGAACATACTCTAAAGGTAGCATTATTTTTAAGGGAGTTGCAAGGTATAAGGCCTTAAAAAAGCGTTAAGGGCTTTTGTAAATAAGCCTAAGTGCCACACAATATTTATTAAATGCAACACACCACAAAAAGGCGTTCCCGCCAGGGAAACGCCTCGATATCGAAAAACTGCCAATTTAATGTCGTTGTTATAAGGCAAAGCGGATAGGGATATAGTAATTAGCGACTCTTGCTTTACCATTTACGGTAGCAGGGACCCAACCCGTATTAGGTAGAAGTTTGGCTATGCGTAAGGCTTCTTTGCCGCAACCACCGCCTATATCGCGTATGAGCCGATAATTACTCAAGCTACCCTCCTCATCCACTCGGAAGCCTACTACACATGTTCCTTCTATTCCTTGCACACAAGCTTCCTTAGGGTAAGTCAGCTTGGTATAGATGAAATTAAGAATTGCCGTGTCACTACATTTTTTGTTGATGGCATAGTTATTGGTTTCCACTTCGCAGCGCGTAAAGAGCGGCATGCGTTCGATATAACAAGCTGGCTCTATTTTGTCCGCTACAGCCATCGAACAAGCCATAGGCTCTTGTGGCGTGTGTTGTGCATTTATTTGGGCGGATGCTCCTATTGCCAAAAACATCCAACAGAGTGCGTAAATCAATTTTGTGCTATTGTTTTCATTCATTGCTTACGAATTACATACTCATAGATGCGAAGCCCTTATTTTTTGGTGTATTCCCATTTACTTGCTTTATCTTTGCCCTTCTATATAGGAACTATATAAATAAGCATGTCATCTACATGCCTGATACAATTCAAAACAAATCCAAATCAAGTTGATTAAATTTTCAAGATTTAAGCTCAATAATGGCTTGCGCGTAGTAGTACATGAGGATAAGAGTACCCCCATGGCAGTCGTAAATGTGCTATATGATGTGGGTTCGCGCGATGAATCGCCGGAAAAAACGGGTTTTGCTCACCTGTTTGAGCATCTGATGTTTGGTGGTTCGGCAAATATCCCTGACTTCGATGTGCCAATACAAATGGCGGGAGGAGAAAATAATGCTTTCACGAATAATGATGTCACTAATTTTTATAACCTCTTGCCTGCAAAAAATATAGAGGTGGCATTCTGGCTGGAATCGGATAGAATGTTGAGCCTCAACTTCGATGAGCGCGTACTAGAAACGCAACGCAAAGTGGTGCTAGAGGAATTCAAAGAAACCTGTACGGATAAACCCTACGGCGATGTATGGCATCATTTGTCAGGTTTGGTCTATAAAACGCATCCGTATCGCTGGCCGACTATTGGAAGTGTGCCGCAGCATATTGAAGAGGCGACTATGGACGATGTAAAGCATTTTTATAGTAGCTATTACGCGCCCAATAATGCCATACTAGTAGTAGCTGGCAATGTGAATGAAGCGCAGGCGCGCACATTGGCAGAAAAGTGGTTTGGAAATATTCCCGCAGCAAAAATTCCTAAACGTAAATTGCCTGAGGAACAAGTACAAAGCGAATTTCGGGTAAAAGACACTACTGCTGATGTGCCAATTGATGCCTTCTACATGGCATTCCGAATGCCTGGACGATTGCATGAAGACTACTATACCATTGATCTGATTTCGGATATTTTATGTAGTGGAAGTTCATCGCGATTGTACCGTCGCTTACTGCGCGAGCGCGAGTTGTTTTCGCATATTGATTGCTATATCACGGGCAATATTGACCCTGGGCTGCTCATCATAGAAGGAAAACCCGCTAATGGCGTGGAACTGGCTACAGCAGAAGCAGCCGTGTGGGAAGAACTCCAAAAAATGCGCGAAGAGCCGCTGTCCGAAAAAGAACTACAGAAGATAAAAAACAAAGTAGAAAGCAATCTTATCTTCTCGGAGTCTAGTGTTTTAAATAAAGCGATTAATCTAGCCTTTTTTGAAGTACTTGGTGATGTGGGGCGTATCAATCAGGAAGTGGATTTTTATCGCAAAATTCAAACTACTGATATTCAGCGTATGGCACAGAGCTTATTGCAGCGTGACAATTGCTCCATTTTATACTACAGAAGCAAGCAAAAAGCGGAGGCAGCAGTTGTTACAGAAACGAATTATGCTTAGGAACGCTAAACAAATAAATGTACATTCTTGACTGTCTCTTTTACTCCCATTTTTCACTTTGAAATTGGTCAAATATCCAGATATACTCCCACTTTCAAAGCAAAAACTGGAATCAAAATAACCAACTCAAGAATGTACATTTATTAATTTAGCGTTCCTTAAGCGCAAAAACTCGAATCAACGAACAAATAAATAATGGAAAATAACATCCTAGATAGTGTTGAATTGTATGTAAAGCAGTTTTTTGAAGAGCAAATTCCTGATAAATATGTTTATCACAACCTAGAACATACGCTAGATGTGGTGATGGCGGCACAAATTATTGGAGAAGGCTACACCTTGAGTGATAAGGAGCGAGAATCGCTCGAAATAGCGGCTTGGTTTCATGATACAGGCTACACGGAAGGTGCGGATAGGCACGAAGAACGAAGTTGTGGCTATATGCGCTCCTATCTAACAACTTTGGCTTATGAAGCTACTGACATAGATGCCATTGCGGATATTATAATGGCGACAAAGTCGGGTATGCAGCCTGAAGATTTGCTTGGACAGATTCTACGCGATGCGGATATGAGCCACTTAGGAAGTTCGCAATATTGGACACGATCGGGGCGCGTGCGGCATGAGTTGAGCATTACAAAAGACGTTAAAATGGCTGAAGAGGAGTGGCTAGAACGTGAAATTGATTTCATGAATACACATGAATATCAAACCCTAGTAGCCCGTGAGTTATTTGATAAGCAAAAAGGTAGGCACATCAAAGAACTTCGGAAGCGCAAAGCCTTATTGCAAGTAGACCAAGAAGAGCTGAATCGCCTCAATAAAAAGAAGAAAACAAAAGATAAAAAAATACAAAAAGCCATCAAAGATAGCCGCGAACAACTCACCGATATGCGCCTCGGGCGTGGCGTGGAGACGATGTATCGCACGACTTACCGCACACACGTCAATCTAAGCTCGATAGCCGATAATAAGGCAAATATCATGCTTAGTATCAATGCGATAATTATTTCTATAATTGTTTCGACACTCGTGCCACAGCTTACCGATAGTCCCAAATTGATTATTCCGACCATGCTGATATTAGCCTCCTGCTTGATTTCGGTGATTTATGCCACACTCGCTACTCGCCCGAAGGTAACGGAAGGTCGCTTTACGCGTGAAGACATCGAAGCGCGCCGCTCGAACCTGCTCTTTTTTGGCAACTATTACAATATGGAATTAGAAGATTTCCATTGGGGAATGATGGAAATGATTCGAGATAACAATTTTCTGTATAGCTCTATGACCCGCGATTTATATTTTCTAGGAAAAGTATTGGCGCAGAAATATCGCTATCTCAGCATAGGCTATGCGGTGTTTATGTATGGCTTGATTGTATCCGTATTTGCGTTTGCGATTGCGTTTATCTTTTTTAGCTAAAAAGCCCGCTTACCATTACGATAAGCGGGATATTGGATAGTTGTTCTTGTGTGTATTGGCTAGAGTTGTTGGAGTAATGCTTTAGCATCTTTAGCCAATGGATAATAGTTTTCATCAATGATAATTTGTAATACTCGCTTTGCCTCTCCGATGTTTTCCATGTGGATGTGGATGAGGGCTTGACTCCAATAGGCGATATCTTGCTTGCCTCCATCTTCTAAGTCAAGTACTTGCTGAAATGCGACTAAGGCTTGAGTAGGTTGCTCTAATCGAAAGAAGGTTTGCCCTCTAAGCAATAGCACTTGTTCCTGGATAGCAGTGTCTGTTTCAATCTTTGTGAGTCCCGACAAGCAAGCTTCATATTCCTCCGCTTCATAACTTGCAATGGCATCTATAAGCATTGGATTAATATCTGTAGAAACAAAAGAGCGGTTTGTAGATAATTCGGGCGCATCTTTCCACTTGTCTAAGGCAAGTTCCTGATAGTTTGTTTTAGAATTTAGTAATGTTATAGTCCATAAGGCAGCACTCACTATTACTGCTATGGATGCGGCCATCAACCACCATTTTTTGGATGGTTTTAGTGTAGCTATTTTCCGCTCTTGTTTTGATAATTCTGTATGCCATTGCTGCTGTAGTGTTGCTTTATCTTCAAAGGTATTTCCTGTGAAGTCTTTGTCTATTTTTTTATCTACAAAATCATACGCCTGAATCTTTTGAAAGAAGCGTCTATCTATTTCCATTCGTTCTTCAAAATCTTGAACTTCTTTTTCATTGAGTTCAAACTCAAAGAAACGCTGGATGAGTTCGTAATCAGATGATTTCTTATGCATGTTGTTGTTTATTGGTCAATTGTTCAAGTTCTATGACCGTTTCTATTTTTAATTTTTGTACACAATTCGATTTTACGGTACTTAGTGTCCGCGCATTGTTGTAGCCCAATGGTCGCCATAAATCTTTTGGTTTTTCCAAACCTTTCGCCAAAATCAGATGGAATAGTGCTTTGCACTTGGAGCTTAATTTAGGAATAGCTCGTTTCAAAGCTTCTAGGTAGTTGTCTTCTACTTCTTGTTCTCTCCAAAAGTCTTCCTCTGTTTTCATATAGGTGATTTCTGAATTACTCAAGCCTTCATCCGATACCATTTTGTGTTTATTCTTTTTCCGTTGCTCATCTATCAGATAATATTTTGCCATAGTGAAAATATAGCCTTTAATATTGGTTTTCGGAAGCTCACTCTTTTCCACCACAAATTTTTGCCAAAACTTATACATGGCCTCCGAGAAGGCTTCGCGGGCTTGTTCTTCTGAGCCTGCATAAGCACTAAGTTGGACTTTGCAAACTGTATATAACTCTTTGAATACAAGATTGAAAGTCTTTTCATCGCCCTCTCTAGCTTTTTGTATCGCATTTTGTATCTGTACTTCTTTCATCAGAGTGTGTTGTATATTCAATTAATAGACGTAAAAGTTGGATAATGTTAATGGTGTAGTTTCTAAAAACTTATTAAATACTATTTTTTTATGGCTTAAAAATTGGCTTTCAATACTTTACAAGGTCTACCCAGAGAACACATTTTTAATTTTATATGTGTTTATGGTATCTGTTTAGTCTTATAAATGTAATTCAATCATCTTATAAAATTTATGATATCATGAAACGTATCGTACTAATACTCCTATCCCTAAATATCGCTTTTTCAGCTGTAGCATCCCCCATAGATTCTATTTTCTTTAAACAAATTGCTCAAATTAACCTTAGCACCAAAGCACAACTTACAGAAATTAATTCAGAAGAATTGGCTTACCAAAATGAACTCTATGCAATAAATCAGCGCATAGAGAAGGATGAAATAAACCTTCACTTGATAAATAGAAAAATTGATATTCAATATTCACTCACCCAAATGGAAAGTCAGCGAACTATTGAATTGACTAAAAATCGATATAAGAAAGGTATATCCGTCATCAAATTACTTTATGAAAAAGTGCTAGACCTAGAGCATCATCTTTTAAGCATGCGAATCCAGCAGAAATTCAGCAATATGGTTAATCCTAATTCTTATGCCGTGTTTAAAGAAATAGATAGTGCTGTAGATGTAGATTTAAAAAAGAATAAAGTGGAAGTCTTACCCCTTCCTCCTTTATTAGAAAGCAACCCTTATGTCGTGACGGCGCATTTTTTAATATCTTCTGCTGTGAGCTTAATCAATAACAAAAAAGCAAAAGCTAAAAGACAACAATTAGATGAGGTGTCCTGTGTGATTGATTTTACTGTACGGATGCACACGAACCTTAATGCGATTTATTATGAAGCCGCATTTTTACGAGAAAAGCATAGTACTGTAAAGGAAAGGTGTACCGATTTATTTAAGGCTTACTCGCAAGTGATAAACTATAACAATACGCTTTCCTACTGCAGAGACGAAGATGACTGGGAGGCGATATACGAATTAATAGACAACACCATAGATAGTACCGCTTCGCAACAAAGAAATGCCTACAAACAGCAAATTGATATGGAATTTGAGCTAAGTCAATTATTGGTCTTAATTGATGACTATATAGAGTTGATTGAACAAGGAGAAAGCTACTATAAAAAATTCCAACTACTTCTGACGAACTCTTCTGATACAGCAAATTGTATTAATCAACTTTCAGAGTATAGCGAATATACCAACCTACATACTGAAATTACTACTTCTATTGAACGCTTTAGTAACGCTTATAATATAGCAGAATTGCGCGGTTCTAAGCTCAAAAGCTTAATGTATGGATATGAGTTTTGAGGCTCGGAATGTATAGACGTAATTTTTGATTTGTGTCAATGAATATTTTCTAATTCTAATTTTATTCACCTGATAATGAGGCGTTTATTTTGTTTTTAAAAAGTGTTTTGTTGATGTTTTTTTGGTGCTTTGTCCTTAGAGTGAAAGGTTTATTTTTTAATAGAAAATTTACTACTTTCTACTCATAACTTGATAGAAGTAAATTTTCAAAAACTCATATTTCATGAAACGTTATTTAATTTTATTTCTATTTGCTATCGGAACATTTCTTAATGTTTATGCAAATGATTTTGATTCGAAAAAAAAGCAGATTTCAGAAAAAGATATTGCAAATCCTAATAATGTTTATGACTATGTAGGGCTAGAGCATAATGCATATTTGAAAGATTTATCAAAATTATTAGGAAAAGTAAAAACCGAAAAGGATTTAGAAGGTATAATTTATGAATTGATTCAGGGAGATGTGAAACAAGCTACTCCAGAAACCATGGCATACATTAAAAAACAAATTGTTGAATGTACATCAATAGAAGGAGGAACTCCAAACTTGAATCAACTTTCGAGTAATGGATTGAGGTTCTATAATCAGTTAATAGACGTATTTAGTATGTGCACAAGTAATACAGAAATCTGTCTTCTTAAAGGAATTAATGAATTTAAAAAAATTGAAGATCAAATTACTTCGTCTACAATAGATAAAAGGGAGAAAGAAATCCTTCTTTCTTCTTCTGCCGTAGGAAGATATAGCATTCATTACTGGTTTTATAATGCAACTTCTTGGGCCAATTCTATAAGAGGACGAAGACAAATACAAGAAAGAAGACCTTTTAGTTGGGGAGAAATGGGTAAAGTGGATTTACAAAGTGCAGGTGCAGCGGGATTAGCTGGAGCTGTTATAGGAGGCACTGTATCTCTTGGTGCTTTAACAGTGCCAAGTTGGGCGGCAGGAGCTGTTGCAGGAGGTATTGGAGGCTCTGCAGGAAATGCCATAGGCCAATTACTAGGTTGGTAAGTCGCAAAAAAATAAGATTTTGTTTATCCAGTCAATTCTGTTATAAACAATACCATGGTCTTAGAAATCTGTAGAACTTTAAATAAGAAAGGTTTTGTCAGAAAAATCTAATTATTCAGACTAAATGTAGGTTAAAAGCTTAAAAAGCGTTGAGATGTTAGATTTTCTTTCTTTGGCACCATACTTTGATTATTTGTGAATTGCTGAATGATGTATTGGTTTTCAATTAAAAGAAAAATAACTATGACAAATAAAAAGTTAAAAACCTCATTCCTACTATGCTTCATGAGCATATTCTTAATGTCGAACACAACTACTGAGCAACAGAATAAGGAAAATTTTCCAGGTCTATTTAAATGTACGACTTGTTCAGGTGGCGTAAAAATTTGTACAAAAACTACTTATATAGGACCTATTGCTATCTTTGAACAGGTAGTTATGCTGCCTTGTTAAAATAGTTAACACTTGACAGTCATAAATTTCAGCATTAGAACATAAATTTATTCTCTAATAACTCGGCTAATAAAGCAATGCTTTCATTGGTCGAGTTTTTTTATTAACGTTTTCTTAAACAACAGTCTTATAGATGAAGAGAATAAATTTATCAACTTAAACATCCAGAAAGATGAAAAAGCACTATTTACTTTTATTGTTTAGCATCTATCTAATTAGCTTCAATTCCAATGTTTTTGCACAGTGTATACCTTTAGGACAAGATGACCAAGCAGCTACTACTATCAACTCAGTTTCTTTTAATACTGTCAATTATACCTGTAATAGCAGTATGAGGTATGAAAATACGGGTATGACGATTCTAGTAGATAATAGTGATATAAAGAGAATACCTTTTAGCCTATCTTCTGCTATATCTAATCCAAGAGCAACAGTAAAAAATGTTTATTGGAGGATATGGATAGATGCTGATGGTGATAATATAGTTGAGACTCAGGAATTGATATATGGAAAAAATGCCGCTTCAGGCGGCAATAATACCATGACACAAAATTTAGATATTAGTGGACTTTCTCTGCCCATAAATCAATCTATTTTGGCACGCATACTACTTACAGATGACGAAAGCTTAATCCATAATTATTGTGGTCCAATTGATGGAGGAATTAGCCTCAAAGCTCTAGATACACATTTTAGAATTGTAGTACCTGAAGGGCGAGTAAATACACAAAATAACAATAATGGGAAATTCGACTGTGGAAGTTGTTTTCATATAAATCGTGCAGAAGAGCTAGAGCTAGTTTTGTATAATTTACATGATTTTTCTGTATATGATCTAGAAATTTCATCATTATCTCTAAACTCTGAAGGTTATTCAACAGGAAATATAATGCAAGATGCAGAAGTAAGAATTTTGAAACATAGTATAAATGGGGGAGACTGGACTCCCACAGCAGATGTGCCTTATCCCATTGATAAGATTATTTCTACAGAAGCCGTCCTAGTAAATATTTCTCATGTCCCAGAGATAGCATTACTTACAGAAGGGTGTGAAATAGCAGCTATTGAACTATCATATAAAGATGATACAGAATATTTTTATAGTCCTAGAAAAAAAATGTCAGTACTTTTATCTCCTGAATCTTGTACTGATTTATTGACAAAGAGGCATACTTCTTTTCAACAAACTGAACATTCAGACAATGAAACTGCAGCAGTAAGCCCCAATCCATTTCGATATGAGACCAAAATATCCTATTCGCTCTTAAATAAAAGCAAAGTTAAGATTGGACTATACGACATTTTAGGAAGACCAATTAAATCCCTATATTCGGGTGTAAAAGAAAAAGGAAATCATAACTTACTTATTGACGGCCACAACCTAGAAAGAGGAATTTATTTCTGTATTATAGAAATTGACGAAGAACGTATCAATCATAAAATATTAAAAATAGATTGATTGTATACTAATTTCAATGCACAGAAACACTTTTGAAAAAGCCCTTGCAAGTGAGGTATTATGCCTCACTTGCAAACTTATTTTATAACAAAAATGAGATTATTATATATTATAATTCTGACTATAGTATCGTTTTATTCCATTCCGCTTTCTGCCCAATCTACAGAAGAATTGTATAGAAACTGGGGTGAAGCGATAGAAAATGATGATACGATTGCTGTTTTTTCTATTTATCATGCAATTGGTGACTCGTATTGGCAGCAAAAGGATACAATGAATTATTTACATCATCTTTTATATATATACGAATTATATTTACATAACAACCCCATTGAGGATACGCTAAAGACATTGATTGATAGTGTAGAATACCTTGGAAACTTATACGATATAGATTCTACCAATTATATCTATTCTAGACTATGGAATTATAAAGGAAATCGCTTCAAAGATATTGGGCGATTTGATGAAGCGTTGAATATTTTTAACAAATGTTTGCTTGTTGATACCTTAATTCTAGCAAAAAATCCAAATGGTCCTGATAGTATAACAGTTGGTGGAACGTATCAAGGTATAGGAGCCATCTACAATGAAAAGGGAGACTATAAACGAGCAATCGAGTACTTCGAAAAAGCTCTACATTATTTAGAAGGAAAGAATGAAAAAGAAACTGCAAATGTATATCATAATCTAGGATACAGTCTATCTAATTTAGGAGAAAATGATAGTGCAAAGAGTTACTATCAGGATGCTGCTGATATAAGAGAAAGATACCCTGAAAAAGGGAAATTTCTAAATAGTTTGATAGGTGCATGCGAAGATAACATTAGCTGTTTAGCTAAATTACTTTCCAAAGTTGATAATGAGAATTTGGAAAGACGCGCACGCTTGGAACAGATTTATTCTAATCAAAGTCTAAAAAATGGAGATTTGGAAACAGCACAGGAATATGCACAATCTGCTCTAGCAAAGCGTTTAACTTATCATGAAGGAAGAAAACATCATCAAGTAGGTATTTCGCACAAACGACTTGGGATTATAGCGGATTCTATGTCCAAACATCAAGAAGCTTTACAACACTATCAAAAAGCCTTAGTTGCAATCGTCTGGGATTTTAATGATAGTACAGATATAAGTAAAAATCCAAGTCTTGAACAGGACATTAACTCAAAGGTGGAGTTATTAGGAGTCCTACAAGCCAAAGCATATAGCCTCCAACTTAATAAACAACTAGAATTGGCTCTAGAAACCTACGAATTGATGTTCGATTTGATAGACGATATGCGCCTCAATTATGTGGCGGATGCCTCTACCTATCGGATGCTAGAGGAAGTGTCTCCCACTTATGAACAAGCCATAGAACTTTCCATTGCTCTAGATCAAAAAGAGAAAGCTTTTGAGTTTATAGCGCGTAGTAAGTCAGCAGTATTAGTGGAGGGATTACGGGATTTAAACGCCAAATATGCCGCACAAATTCCAAGAGAACTGCTGGATGAAGAACGAACCCTAAAAATCAATATCGCGCACTACGAACGCGAATTGTTCAATGCAAAACGAGATAAGAACAACACCAATATTCAATACTTCCAAAAACAACGCTTCGATGAGCAACAGCGGTACTTTGCTTTTTTAGAACAGCTAGAAAGCGACTATCCAGCCTATTATAAACGGAAATACGAGACAGAAGTGGCAAGTGTAGCAAGCCTACAAGCTACCCTTGAGGATAGTACTGCAATTTTGGAATTTTTTCAAGGAGAAGAACACATATATGCAGCCCTTATCACGAAAGATGGACTACGTGTTTTTAATGTTCCCTTAGAACAGGGATTTGAAGAACAGCTTAACAATTTTCTTGCGGTACTCGATACTAACGATACTGATAAAGCAACCTTCAAGACCTTTTCGGAAGCTGGCTATCAACTTTATCAGCAATTATTTAGTGGTATGAAAATACCTGCTACAATAAAAAAACTCAAAATCATTCCCGACAAACAACTTGCTTACCTCCCTTTTCAAGCACTTATTAAGCATCCTGTATTACCCAACTATAAGGAAGCCCGCTACGATACGCTGTCTTATCTTATCCACGATTATCAGTTTAGTTATGCCTATGCTTCTACTCTATTAGTGGAAAAGCGAATTTCAATGTGCGATGCACCAAGCTCCATTTTTGGAGGCTTTGCCCCGCTATTTGATAATTCTCCAAGCCAGACTAGAAATGGCCAACAATTAGGACAACTACTCGCTTCCATGAAAGAAGTGCAGCAAATTGCAGCCCTTTTGGATGGACAAATTTATATGGACACCACCGCTACTAAAGCCAATTTTATCAGCCATGTGAGTGAGCATAGTATTCTACATCTCGCCACTCACGCCAATCTGAATGCGCTAGACCCAATGGAGAGTGAAATTCACTTCATTGATACTTCACTTACCACTCGTGAGATTTATAACCTTCCACTTTGTGCCAAGTTAGCCGTATTGAGTGCCTGCGAAACGGGTACAGGTGAACTAAAAAAAGGCGAAGGTATTATGAGCCTAGCACGAGCATTTGCTCAAGCGGGTTGTCCGAGTTTGGTGGCAAGTCTTTGGCAGGTAAATGATAAGCGTACTACCGAAATCATGTTCGATTTTTATAATGCATTAAAGGCTGGCAAATCAAAGTCGAAGGCTTTACATCAGGCTCAGACCAACTACTTAAGCAATATTGACATCTATTCCGAAGCGCATCCACACTATTGGGCTGCCTTCGTGATGATAGGAGATGTGCGTCCTGTTTTTGCTACTCCTTTTTCTTGGAAATGGGGTGTAAGTGTCTTGTTATTATTGCTGTTGTTTTTAGGCTTTTGGCTCTTGAAGCGGTCTACATAGGTAGCGGACTTTGGAGGTGTTGTCCAAAGTCCGCTGTTGGTTACATTAGGTCTTCTTCTCTTTGCTGTAAAGAAGATGTTCTAATTAGCAATTCATGCTAAGTTAAAAATGTCACTATTTTGTCCAGTGCCATAAGAGCGCATTACCACCACATGCGCCATTATTAATTCTAGCCCAAGAAATAAATGTTCCATCATCAGGAAGATGGTCTGTGGTCGTATTGACGCTTTTCTGCGTACAAACAGGAGAACTATTATTAATTACATTCATTCCATAATAAGAGTAACTACCACCAGGTGGTTTATGCCAATGTTTTATCTGAACCTGTTGAGATGCTTCGCTAAGTATATATCTGACTTTCAAGTTGACTGAACCCCAAGGCGCAGTCGCTTTAGTAAGACTTTGCATATCACAACACGTTCTTTCATCAATACTTTCTTGACCATTTTCTTCAAACTCTCCATTGAGTATGCTTTCCAATAAAGCCATGTCATCTTCCATATCGGCTTCATCCGCAGGAACAAACACAACATTCTCAGCTTGAGCAATTGGTGTATCAGAGTTTTGTACTAAATCAAGTGTTTCCCCTTTTTCACAAGAAGTAAACAACAAACCAAATAAGGCAAAGCCCCAAAGCAATTTCAAGTTTTTCATAAAAATTAATTGATTAAAGTAACGCCTACTCTATTGTTTAAACAGGCTTTTCGGCATCTGCCTGTGTTTAATTTATATATATTCATAACCCTTCTATGTCTTCCTCTGCTATGAAGAGGAGATAGAGTATTTGTAGTAGTGGCATGGTATTATGTTTTGAAAATGGGAACACCAAACATTGGATGGTTTAGCATTCCCTTATTAATACTATTTCTAGTTTATTCGTTTTTACTTTATGACGACTTTTTCTGTAAAAATAGATGCCTCAGACTCTGCGCGTAGAATATACATTCCAGCAGGAAGCCCAGATACATCCATTTTATAATCAAAAGCATTTTCAATAGCGAATTGCTTAATTAATTTGCCTGATAAATCGTATAATCCGCCTGACACTTGCTCCAATTCTTGATTGAATTCTAGTGTGAATTCACCTTTAGAAGCAGGATTTGGAAATACTTTGATTGAAAGAGACTGATGTTCTTCTAAGGCTGATGTACTTCTATCTTCCAAGTCGTTAGATACCAGTAAGCTAGATAGTGGATATACTATCTTAGAAAAATCACCTACCCCTCCATTATCATCACCCGTTACAAGGGTCTTGAAGTTAGTACAAGCGCCATTTTGTCGAAATAGATAGAGATATGTATCTGTAGAAGAACCATTATACGATAGAGTTTCTATAGTTAGGTTTCCTGTACTTGGATTTACATCAAGTCTAACAGAATATTGTCCGATGTCTCCTGATTCATTTCCTGTAACTATAAAATAATACGTTTGTCCAGCTACGATAAATCTTGTATAATCTGAATCACCCCAAGTGCCTGGTTGAGCTGGTGAAATACAATAGTTAGTTTTCAGAAAGCCCCCGTTAGAATATCCGCTATAATTGCCTCCATAAGTTGCTGTACACGCTGTATTGTCAGGTTCATACCTATCACTACTACAAGTTGATGTAGGAGGAGTAGGGATAGTATAAGTGATTTTAGAAAAATAACCTATTCCATCATCATCATCTTCTTCGAGAACAGCACCACAATTTGATGTATATAAGTATAAATAAGTATCCGTTGTAGAACCATTGTCAGGTAATGTTTCAATCTTAATGGTACTTGACGAAAGAGTGAAGCGAATGTCGTATTCTCCAGTACTATTAGCAGCATATCCCTTAACTCTAGCTACATAAGTTGTACCATTCCATGTAAATCTAAAATAGTCATTATCATTCCAAGTTAAGCTTGCATCTATAGTGACAAAATAAGTTCCTCCTCCTTGATATGCTGGTACGAACTGTGCACTACTACATGAGTTATTATTACTAGATTCTTGTGCATTAGAATCAAATGATAATAACAATAACGATAATCCAAATAGATAATAAATAAAATGTTTCATCAGTAAAAATTGATTTAATTAGTGCTTACTCATTTCTTTAAACAGGCTTTTCAGCATCCACCTGTATGTTCGGACATAGTGCTATCCTTGCTATAATAAGAGCTACTATAGATGGAAACCTATGCCACAAAAAATATAAAATGAAAGATGAGTAAGTAAATGACTATCAATAAGCACTTGTCTCTTTTCTTACTCGCCCCTAAAACTAAAAACCACCCAAAACCTCAATAGGGAAAATATTTTCAAAAAAAAATAACACATGATAAATAACTGACTTTCAAAACCTTAAGAGATAAATAAAAAATAAAAAAAAGAATTTTTCAATTTACCCTATTGAGGTTTTAGGTATTTTCCGTTTGTTGTTCAGAAACACAATACGTCACTATGAAACATCAAAAGCTACTTATGATTATTGATGATGCTAGAAATGGCAATAATCAAGAGTTTAACCGTTTTTTTCGTGAGTTATACGCATCCTGTAAACCTCAATTGATGGCTTATGCGAGTTCAGAGGAAATGGTACGCGAAGCCTATACGGAGGTTATGGGACGGTTTTGGCAGAAAATTGTAGTGGAAAAAAGAACCTTAGCCCCCGATAGTAATATCAAAGGGTACATCTTTACGATGGCAAGAAACTATTTGAGAGATGAACAGCGCAGAAATAGTAGGTACAGAACAGGAGGAAGTGATATACTAGACAACAAAAAAGCAGACCATATAAAAACCGAAGAAGAATTTTGGAAAGCACAGGAAGAAGAAGATGAATACCTAGAAGCTCTAAAAGCAGCTATTGCAAAGCTCGGCCCACAATGCCAAAGACTGTTTCACTTGATGGTGGATAAAGGACTAGAAAAACCTAAAGATTTATATAAGCCACTAGGCTACAACAACGCACATACATGTACGGTCAAGAAATCGGATTGTCTAAAAAAACTAAAGAGCGCAGCACATAAAGAATTAAAACGCCTTATTAATAAACGTGTTATGGCATATCATGCTAGACAATCAGATGATGATTTAATTCAACGCTTTTTTGATTTTGAATTAAATAAGGAAGAGTTGGCAGCATTCGAAGAACGTTTACAGACCGATGAACAATTTTTCGAACTAGTGAGCATATACAAGTATGCAGAAGAAAAAATAGAGAAAGGACTCACTCCTGCCGCTTTTCAAGCAAATGAAGCATGGAAACAAGCTTGGGAGCAATCGCTAGTAGAAGCCGAAGAGGTAAAGAATACCGCAAAAGTGAGGACTATTGATGGACAACGACATTGGCCAATGACAGCAGCAGTAAATAGCCCCTCAAAAGTGAAAACTATAGGTGAGCAATGGTCGTGGCTAATGATAGCAGCTAGTATTTGCATATTGCTTATAAGCGGACTACTCTTATGGAATACGACTTCCAAGCCCAACTATAAGCAGCTTGCAGAAGATTATTATTTGCCCATAGAAAAAACGACTCGTTCTACTACTACAAATGTCCCTACAGTAGATAAAAACATGCAACTGATTGTAGAAGGGCAAAATTTATTTCAGGAAGATAAGAAAGATGAGGCTATTGCCACTTTCCAAGCAGTCATTGACTCCACTAATAGCGGACATAAAGACTTGGCATATTGGTATCAAGCCCTTGTGTATCTATCCATGGAAAATGTTGGAGCGGCTAAGGCGAACTTGCAACATATTATAGAGTATGATTACCCTATGGCTGATGATGCGAACGACTTATTACAAACAATTAATTAATTTTATAAATACTATTTCAAACCTAAACATTCATGAAATTGTTAAATTATTTTATTCTTTTATTGGGGATTTGTTTGTTTTCTAATGCTTTAGAAGCGCAAATAGGACCAAGCGGTGGTCCAGGATTTACCTGCACGAGATGTGATACCGGAGCTTGTGATACTCCTCCTGATAACCCTATAGACACAGATACTAATGCTGATACAAGTACTAATTCAGGACCACAGCCAAATGGCGGGCTTTCTAGTACAAGTAACGACTTACTTGATGAAGTTCTACCAAATAGTAAATTAAAGTCTGTAAACTCGAATTCAATTTTATCGAAGTCAAGGTCTTATATTCCTTTTCTAGACAAAGCACTAAAAGTTAATATTTACCCAAATCCATTTCGACTTAATACGACTATTAAGTATGAATTAGAGGAAGATACTAGGATGCTTGTAGAACTATATGATAGTCATGGCAGAAAAGTAAAAACTCTATTTAGTGATTATCAAACCAATGGTATTCATGAACTTAGTCTTCAAGGCTTTAACTTGGAAAAAGGAACTTATTTCTGTCTACTAAATATAGGAGATACACGAAAGACTTATCCTATTATTAAGCTATAAATAGGTTAAAACTACGAACATATTGTTAAGAGAAAATGTGATTGATTCTCAATTTTTTACAAGTCACGATAAAGTATAAATTATTTTTTCAAAGTATTTGTAAAAACTGGTTTTCAGATGCCATTTTTTCTAACATTGTGTTCGTGATTTTAACCTATGCGATAAAGCAAAAACCTGTCAATCTTAAATAAAAAAGTATAAAACTACTAAACTAAGCATTGCTAAGGAACTGATATAAGCTAAAAATCTAGAATTAGTACCCTAGCATAATTTTTATCATATTTCAAACCTAAAAATTTAAATACTAATGAAAACCTGGATTTCTTTCTTTTTTGTGATGGGACTTTGTTTATTTACTAATACTTTACAAGCGCAAATAGAGTTAGAGGAAATAGAAGATGATACATGTAGAAGATGCGATAATGGAATTTGTGGTAATGCTCTTATTCCTAATGGGCTCTCTAGTAAAAACAGTTCTTTAACTGATAATCTATTGCCAAAGATAAAGCCTGTAAATTCTAGCTCGTCTTTAGTCAAAATAAGACCTTATACCCCTTTCCGAAGCCAAGCATCGATTTTTAATGATTTACAGACTCTAGACTCAACCATGACTTCTGACGGAGAAGACTGCCTTAGATGTGATATTGGAATTTGTGATAGTGCTATTAATGGACGTTCAGATGATTGTTTAACTGATGAGATTTTACTAAATACAACATCCGTAAAATCCAGTTTGACCCCCAACAATGTAGAGCCTTATATTCCTCTCCAAAAACAAGCATTAGAAGTGAATATTTATCCAAATCCATTTCATTTGAATACTACTATTAAGTACGAATTAGCGAAAGACACTGAAGTACTTATAGAGGTGTATGATAGTCATTACAGAAAAGTAAAAACACTATTTAGTGATTATCAAACTGAGGGGATTCAAGAAGTCAATTTTCAAGGCTTGAATTTAGAAAAAGGAACTTATTTTTGTCGGATATATATAGAAGATGTACAAAAGACTTATCCTATTATTAAGCTATAAAAAACTGAAGTTTTAAAGGCAAAGCTGCTAGGGAATTGACATAATTTCTTAGCAGCACCTTCATTATATCAAACAATTCCTCTTACATCAACAATTATGAATAAATTGCTTTTGGCTTGTATGTTTTTAGCAACAATGGCTTTACAAGCACAGTCCATCAAGATTGATACTTTAGAAAAAGCAATCAAAAAAGCCTTCTCTGAACGTGAGTTTGAGCAAGCAATTGATTTAACCTATCAAATTCGCCCTTACTATAAACAAACTGCAAATTGGAAAAAATACGCTCAAACATTCACCGATATTGCATGGTCTCGTTTTAATAATGAGAATATAGAAATTAAGTCCTATTTAGATAGTATAGCTTTGATAGGTCGCCATCATTGTATATCTGAAACAAGTGATTTTTATAATATGCTTTGGTATTTAAGTGGCAGATATTATCTTGAAAAAGGAGCGTATGATGAAGCTCTAACAGTTTTTGATAAAGCTCTAGTAATAGATACCTTACGATTCAATATTAACAAAAATCCTGAAGTAATAGGAGATGACTATCAGACCCTTGGGGTTTGTTTTGCTAAGAAAGGAGATTATAAACGTTCTATTGAATATTATAATTACGCACTCCCATATCTAGATGGGCGGTTAATCGCCTCTGCTACCGTACATCATAATATTGCTAGCAGCTATGAAAAAATGAATAATATCCCAAAAGCTAGAGAAGAGTATCAGAAAGGTATAACTTTATTAGAAAATAATAGTGTAGCAAAACCTTTGAAACCTTTGAAGAAAAAACGACTTATACAATTTAAAACAAATTTTTGTGCATGTATAGATAGTCTTAATTGTCTAAAGAATTTATTAACACAAACGGATACGAGCGATTTAGCCCAATTCTCAAGTAATTATCAAGATCAAGCTAATATTTACAGACAACAAGGAGCATATAACAATGCTGAATATTTTACTAATAGAGCCCTTTCATTACGACAACAAAAATATGGAAATAAACACCCCTTAGTCAGCGATTGTCATAAATATCTCGGCAATATAGCCGACAGCACAAAAAAACATGATGAAGCTTTACTACACTACCAAAAAGCCTTAAGCGCACTAGTCTGGAATTTTAATGATAGCACGGATATTACTAAAAATCCAACTTTAGAACAACAGATTAGTTCCAAAGTAGAATTGCTCGAAATATTGGGCAATAAAGCCAACGATTTAAGGCAAATCAACAATTTGCCACTAGCTTTAGAGACTTATGAACTACTATTCGATTTAATAGATGATATGCGCATCAATTACCTCGGTGATTTGTCTATTTATCATCTATTAAAAGAAGCAGCACCACTCTATGAAGCGGGGATTGAGACGGCACTAGAACTAGAGGAAAAAGAAAAAGCCTTTGAATTCATAATGCGTAGTAAATCAGTATTGTTGTTAGAAGGCGTACGGGATTTGCAAGCAAAACATACTGCAAATATCCCTGAAACCTTACTTCAACAAGAGCGTGATTTAAAAATAGATATGGCTTACTATGAGCGTAATCAATTTGATGCACAAAGAAAAGGTAAGCAAGCAAAGGCTAAGAAGTTTGAACGCTTGAGATTTGAACGCATGCAAGCACATGAGGGTCTTCTAAGTACCCTAGAAACAAAATACCCCGAATACTACAGATTAAAATACAATACCCAAGTCACCGACATAGCAACACTACGCGCGGAGGCATTAGATAGGCAAAGCGCGCTTATTGAGTTTTTTCAAGGAGAAGAAAATATCTATGCAGCGATACTTAGCAAGCAAAATTTTGATATTGTAAACGTAAGGGCGAATACACCACAATTTCAAGATAAAATCACGACGCTAAGAGGGCTATTAGGTCGTCATTCAACAAATATTGATACCTTCAAAAATATTTCGAAAACCGCTGCTGACTTACATCAACGGCTTATCGCTCCTTTGAAGATTCCTTCCAATATTCAAAAGTTGATTATTGTTCCTGATAAACGACTAGGCTATATTCCCTTTCAAGCATTAATTACAGCCCTTCCTGAAACGGACAATCAGACCGAGTCTCGTTATGATAAATTGCCTTATTTAATCCAAAAATATCAGATAGCCTATGCCTATTCTTCTACTTTATTAGTGGAAAAAATAGATATGTCTTCTAAAAATGCGACCTCTATCTTTGGAGGATTTGCCCCTATATTTGAAGGTGAACCTAGTATTGAGCGTAATGGAGATACTTTAACTCATCTTCCCTATTCCATAGAAGAAATAAAGGAAATATCATCTATAGTAGACGGAGTGATGTATGAACGAAATACAGCATCAACAGAGAATTTTATAGCTCATGTAAGTGATTACCGCATCTTACACCTCGCTACTCATGCTAATCTCAATAGCGATACCCCAATGGAAAGTGCCATCCATTTCAGCGACAATTCGATAACGACCCGTGAAATTTACAACCTTCCACTCCGCACCGAATTGGCAGTATTGAGTGCCTGCGAAACAGGTACGGGCGAATTACAAAAAGGGGAAGGTATCATGAGTCTGGCACGAGCATTTGCACAGGCAGGTTGTCCAAGTATGGTAGCAAGTCTTTGGAAAGTAAATGACAAGTCTACCTTCGATTTAATGGTAGATTTTTACGAAAATCTACAAGCAGGTCAATCAAAAGACGCAGCCTTGCATCATGCCCAAATAGCATATCTGGATAACATCCGAACCTACACCGACGCACACCCTTACTATTGGGCAGCCTTCGTGATGGTAGGAGATGCCTGTCCAGTATTTAAGCCTACCAATTGGAAATGGAGCATATTAGCTGCTGTAGGACTTTTGTTAGTACTTCTTTTGATATGGTTTCGACGAAGACAAACAGAATAAACTTGTTCAAAGTAGCGATTGTTAAACCTGATTTAACAATCGCTACGAATTGATTACATCTCAATATATTCCACTGCCAAGCCCTGCTCACTCCGAATTTTTAGAAAACGCAAATGCGATAAAATAGCGTCGCCTAAAGTCGGATTGCAACGATAGGTGATGTCAAATTCTGCACAAGTATGTCGCACGATTTCCGTGAGTTTAGGATAATGGATATGGCAAATATTCGGAAATAAATGATGCACCACATGGTGATTGAAGCCACCAAATAGATGCGTAATAATTGGACTATGTGTAGCAAAATCGGTGGTAGTTGTAATTTGATGAATCGCCCAAGAGTGCGGCATTAGTCCATGCTCATCGGGTTCAGGATATTCCGAGTGTTCGCCTACATGCGCCGATACCAAAGCCAAAGCGACCGTGAGGCTTGCCGCGAAATGGAGCAATACAAAACCTAACAATATTTGCCCAAACGAAAACGGCAGTATCAAAGTAGGTAGAAGGAGTAACTTACCGACATAATACAGCTTTCCCAAAAATAAACGCACATAGGCAGCTGTGGGGTGCTGATGATTCGGTTTGCCGCTAATATCCGTCTCAAAAAAATCGCGGAAATCGCGGAAAAGTAGCCAATTTAAGGTATAGAACATATACAACACGGGCATGTAGAGGTATTGGTATTTATGAAAATCGAGGAAAGGCGCGTTCGGAAAAATACGAACTAAATTGCTCTGTTTTATATCGCCATCCATATTCGGAATATTGACATGCGGATGGTGTGAATACACGTGTTTCAATCGCCACATATAGCCATTTGCTCCTAAAAAATCGAAGGTAAAGAGCAGTAATTCATTAATTGTCTTCGACTTTGAAAAGGTATTATGCGCTGCATCATGCGCGATATTGAGCGCGACAAAAATCGTCAAACTTCCCATCAAAATATAGGATACGTACAATTGCAAAAGGGAGGTGGATAGCAAAATAGACACAAAGCAAGCAAGATATAAACTTAGCAATACTACTGCTTTCAGATAGGCTTTGGTATTGCCTGTCTTAGCAATTTGCGCTTGTTTAAAGTAAGCATTGATACGGTTTTGTAGGGTCTTAAAAAATAGCACTTGCTCTTCTTTCCGAAATTTGATTGCTTTCATTTGTTTATAAGTTTTGAAAATCTTGTGTGGAGGTTTACCAATCGCTATACTCGTGTAGTTGTCGAGATTAGTAATCCAACCTAATTTATGAATTCAGGAAAAGAATAGCTGGAAGGAAAAATTAAAAATTCGAGTTCAAATATGTACAAGCTCATCGCACAATGTCAAGTCAGCGTGGCAAAGTTTAACATTTACAAGCTGCTATGGAAGCCATTCCTTTTATAATAAAACAAGGCGTTTTAAAGCCTTTTTTGCCAAACCACACTTTTAACACCCCTTAGCAAAATGTTAAAAATAAGCATACGAATCATATAATCCATACTTTTGCAGCCTAACCGCAAGTTTACAAAACCAAATCTTTCCTTTTCCTGAATTTTCAATTAGCTGGATAAAATTACATGCTTATGAAAGCAAGAGTAGTGCAACTGCTAACGCGCGCATTCCTACAGAATCCGCGTATGCAGTCTTTTGTGCGTGGGGGTAAGCCTACGTTCAGGAAAGTTCGTCCCATCATGGAATATGCCTATGGTATCGCGCATCGTTTAGGTGGCGTTTTTTGGGCAAAAAATGAAAAAACCGTTGTGCTTTATTATCAAAAAAGTCGCTTTTCGCAATCGTGGAGCGATATGCTCAATTACTTAAAAATTGTGCTGCATTGTGTTGGTTTGCGGCGCGTTCCATCTCTTTATCAACGCGAACGCCTTATCAAACAAATGCGCGCATCAGATAGCGATTACTTATATGTTTGGTTTTTGGCACAAGACCGTAACTACCACAAAATAGATGGCTTGATAGAGGTCAATAAGCACCTCATTCAGCGAGCAAAGGAACTACAACTCCCTATACTAATTGAAACGACAGATAAGCGTAACTTGAGCATCTACAAGCGGGTAGGTTTCAAAATATATAATACTTGGCACGATCAAAAGCACAAGCTCACGGTCTGGTATATGCGACGTGATGCGGATTTGGGAATCGCTTGAGTTACTTTATCTTTGTTACTACTCGGGTATAGGGTATTTGGTACGCCAAAGGCGCATAAATAGAGCGTAGAGGGATTTAGCTGTCTATTTTTCTTAAAAATAGTGCTACTTCTAGCAAATTTATCGAAAAAAGTCCCTCTACCCTCTACTTTTTACCCTCTACCGAGTAGTAACTTATCTTTACTTACAAAAACATGAAAGCACCTTCGAAGTTCTCGCACATTGTTCCAGTACTTCCATCCGAAGATATTGCACGGGATGTAGCTTGGTATGGAAAGTATACAGGTTTCAAAGCGGTATTTGCGGATAGCATGTACGCAGTATTGTGCAGAGATGACATTTATATGCACTTGCAATGGCATGCCGACACAGCAGATGACCCATTGCTAGGAGGCTCCGTTATACGTATAGCGATAGATGATATTGAGTCAATTTTAGAAGAATTTATCGAACGTGGTACGGTGAAACGTGAAAAACTGCGGCGCAACACCGCTTGGAATACCCATGAGTTTGGATTCTATGATTTGAATAAAAATGCCATTTTCATCACGCAAGATTTGGATGCCTAAGAAGCTGTTTTAAAACAGTTTCTTAGGGTTTTAGATGCTGTGCTGCGGCATCCAATTCTTCATAGAAAGCTGCACCATATTTTCGGACAATAGCCTCTTTTAAAAATTTATAGACAGGCAATTGATGTTGCTTTCCTAAATCACAAGCCGCCGAACAAATCTCCCAGCGGTCATAGTTGAGCGCTTCAAAATTAGTGCTTTCATTTCGGCTCACTCGAATAGGATACAAATGGCAAGAAATCGGTTTATAAAAATCCGTCGCACCTGCACGATAGGCTTGTTCGATACCACATTTGGCTATGCCATTGGCATCATAGGTCATAAATACACATGCACCATTGGGCATGAGCGTAGTACCATACTCTTTAGCATCTTTATAAAAAGCATATAAGCCAATTTCCTCTATCTCCCGAATAGCTTCAGGCTTTAGAAAAGGTTTTACATCTTCATAAATAGCTACCAATGTTTGCAACTCTTCGCGCTCTAGTGGCGCACCAAAATCACCTTCCCAACAACAGGCTCCTTTGCATGCACTTAAGTTGCATAAAAACTGTTCTTCAACCACATCTAGGCTAACAAATGTATCTTGAATAATAAGCATTAGACAATTTTTGAATCAAAAATAAGCAGAAATGTTAAATATTTGCTGATAATCTACTCAAACTTAACGTTCGTAATTTTCTTAACCATTTTCGTTAAGGTATAATGTACTTTAGCACCAACTTTTGGCGACTTGTCCATTTTTTCTGCTGTTAGGGAGCAAGAAAGAAATAAGCTACCCATTATGACGCAGTAATTTTTTATCCTAAAAGTGCTTCAAAAATTAAGCATAGCTGGGCTACGGTTCATTTTTTAAGTGCTTTTAGGGCAAAAAAGAACAACTCAGAGTGGGTAGATTATTTTTTGCTTGCTCCCTTAAGTACTTCGTGGTATTTATTTTGGTGAAATTTGGAAGTAAGATTTTTTTCGATAGTTTTCTTTAAAAAATTAGTGCATAGCCGTGCTACGGACTTATTTTTTAAAGGAAAATAGCGGAAAAAGATACTTTCAAAGTACAGAAATAAATACCATGAAGCACTTAAGGAACGCTAAACTATAATACATTGTAAATAAATCACCCAACTCTTCTATTTTTTTTATATCTTTAAATTGCCTTTAATCCCACGTATATGTTAAGCTGCTACATTGAGGCGTGTATAATTTACTAAAACTAAAAACACATGAATCACCGAACTATCTTCTTACGCACTATGCCCCTATTGCTAGCAATCCTTCTTTTATCAAGCAATTTTCTATATGCACAAATTGCAATTAATGAAGACGGCTCTAATGCTGACCCTAGTGCCATGCTCGATGTACAAAGCAGCGATAAAGGCATGCTGGTACCGCGTATGAGCAGCAATCAGCGCACTAATATCACAAATCCAGCTACAGGTCTACTAGTTTTTGATACTACTACGGGTAGTTTTTGGTTCCACGATGGCACTTGGCAGGAACTAGGCAGCAATGGAGGCAACGGAGGCGATGCACTCTGGGAAATGGACAATGGTAATATTATAAATACCGACCTTACTACGGCTAGTGTCGGTATTGGTACTGACAATGTTCTTGCTAAGCTACATGTACTTGGTGAAGTAGACCAAAGAATAGCCCTACAAGTAGATGGCAATCCTGATTTTTATGAAGTAGGCTTTGTAGGTCCGACTGCTATTCGAGGGAATAGTTTTAGTGCTCCACAGGGAGGATTTGAAGGAGGAGTAGGTGGCGATTTTCGCGGAGGATTAATGGGCATGCAAGGTATAGGCACAAGCCTGTATGGAGTACGCGGAGAAAGTACAGATGCAGCAGGTGTGCATGGCTCTAGTACAAATTCGTATGGCGTATCTGGTACTGCCTCAAATGAAACGGCTGGAGTATATGGCTATGGCGATAATGCCTCTGTTGGGGTGAAGGGAGAAAGCCCTAGTACAGGCGTATTCGGAAGTAGTACTGGATATATCGGAGTATTGGGAACTGCTGATGGAGGCAATGGTATTGGAGTCTATGGAAGGTCGCCTAGTGGTGTTGGAGTATTTGGTTACACAGCAAATCCTGCCTCTCATGCGGGTTATTTTGTTGGGAATGTAATGGCTAATGGCTATTTTATTCCTGAGCCTAATAACCCTTCTGCTAGACAAGGAGAAAGTACCCTCGCTAATGGCATGCAAATTATTGCTCAACTACGGCCCAAAAGTTATCGCTATAGTAATGGTCAATTTAGGGGAGTGGATTTGCCAAAAGGTACACATTATGGTCTTATGGCGCAAGACTTAGAAACGGTGCTCCCCCAACTCGTACAGGAAAATTCCACAGTACTATACGACTGGGAGAAGTTCGATAGAGATACTGAAATGGCTAGAGCCCTTGAAGAACCGACACCTAATGAACCCGACGTGCTACAAACCATCACCTATCAGGCAATAAACTATACCGAACTCATTCCTATAGTAATAGCAGGTATTCAGGAACAGCAAACTAATTTGCAAGGACTCGAACAGCAAAATGCCGCTTTACAAACGGAGGTGAATACGCTAAAGCAAGCCAATGAAGAATTGAAAGCGACGCTTCAAAGCCTAGCGCGAAGTGTGCAGCAATTGCAACAACAAAACAGCCAATAAGTGATGAAAAGACATATACTATTTACCATAATCAGTTGGCTGCCCTTATTGTTATTTGCTCAAAATCATTTACTCATTGAAAATGGCACACAGACCCGCATGAGTGGTGGCTATTTAGTAATGACCAATGCAGATTTTGAGAATACAGGCGATTTTCAAAGCACGGCAGGTACAGCTATTGTGCGTGGTACAGCAGCCACTACAAATACTAATATAGGAGGCATTGGAACGACGCAGTTTTCTAATTTTGAATTGGATAAAACAAGTGAAGATGCACAACTAAGTGGCGATATTGAAGTGACCTACAATACCATAATGACGAGTGGCAATTTAGACTTAAATGGCTATACGCTCACCTTAGGTGAAGAAAGTAATGGCATTATTATGGGAGAGTCTGAAACTACGCGCATTTTCGGGCCGAATGGTGGCGAAATTATCAAAGAAGTCACCTTGAACAACCCTAGCAATCGCAATCCTGGGAATATGGGCTTGGTTTTTACAACTAGTAGCAGTTTGGGACTAACTACTATTCGCCGTAGTCATACGCATCCTGATGCCAGCAGTGGTAATATTATAGAACGATATTTTGATATTACCCCCACTAGTCCAGCTAATAATGTAAATTTCATTCTACATTATTTTGATGCCGAATTAAATAATTTATCAGAAAATCAATTGCTTTTTTGGCAAGATGCTGATTATACCACTTGGTCACGTGATAATATAGTCGCGCAGAATCCAGTTGATGATATCGCGCTTTGTCCAAATATTCCCGCACAAGGTATGATTACGCTTGGTTCGGATAAATTATTCGTAGCTACTAAAGTAATGCTACCCTCTAACTACAATAGTGGTACTAATCTTATGGATGCCACCCTGCTGGCTATCGAATTGCTACCTGAAACGGAACCTTATACTGCTTTAGGCTATCCAAATTTACAGAATGCAGGCATCAGCACCACGTTGAGCATCTCAGGCACTACTGACGATATTGTAGATTGGGCTTTAGTAGAATTGCGCGACGCGAGCAACCCTAGCGACATTGTAGCCCTTCGAGCAGCCCTACTGAAAAGAGATGGCAATTTAGTAGATGTAGACGGGAAATCACCTGTGCCATTTGAAGGTGTGGAAGCGGGTAGTTATTATATCGCCGTCCGCCACCGCAATCATTTAGGCGTGATGTCAGCTACTCCCATTATGCTTTCCTATTGATTAAAATTTTCTAATAAGTCATGCACTAGTCCCTGCCCTACTAGTGCATGACCGCGTTCATTCCAATGATATTTTGAAAACCATTACTTTTGGTTGTTAAATTGACTTCATATATTGTTCCTGCTGCATCATACATGTTCCCATTAAACACATAGTTGCTTTTGGCTTTCCAGCCCAATTGAGCGTCTAACTTTGCGGTATTGTAAGGTGGTGGTTTGGATAAAAGCTGTAAGCTACGTACGACTATTTCACCAACAAGAAAGAAAATACAAATTGGAATAAGTATGGAAAATATACGTTTCATAGGTGATAAATATTAGAAATTTGGTTATGTATTTGTTAAGAACTAAACGTCCAAATGCCTAACGCTTCAAGTACGAATTTTAACTTCATTTTAATGCCATATTTGTGTCGAAAAACACAGGACTATAGCAAAACATAGTACTTTTGCCGCCTAAATGTTGATTTATATGAAGCACCTGATGTTGCTGTTATTGCTTTGGAACACCTATACACTCTCCGCTACTACTATAGAAATTAAAATTACAGATGAAAATCGCCAAGCACTCATCGGTGTGGCTGTATTTAGTGATGACTATAGTTTCTCAACTGTTTCGGATACGGAAGGCATGATTCAAATCAAGGATGTGGAAGATGCGACTGTGCTCAACTTCCAATATGTAGGTTATCAGACCGAACGTTTATCCATTGAACAGCTTAAAGACATCAGCGAGTTACAACTACAAGCAAGCACGAGTGAATTAGATGCCGTCGTCGTCATTGGGCGGCGCGACGATAAAGCCACCGAAATTCCTTACCAAATCGAAACGGTGGGACAAAAAGCAATCGCCCGCACCAATGCTCAAACCTCTGCCGATGCTCTCCGCGACCACGCCAATGTGTTTGTACAAAAAAGTCAAATGGGCGGTGGTAGCCCAATTATTCGTGGTTTTGAAGCCAATCGGGTGCTACTAGTAGTAGATGGAGTACGGATGAATAATGCCATTTATAGAAGTGGACACTTACAAAATGCCATCACTGTCAGCCCCACAATCTTGGAACGCTTGGAAGTGATATACGGGCCAGGTTCTTTGACTTATGGTAGCGACGCGCTTGGTGGTGTGGTGCATTTTCGTACGCGTACGCCAAAGTTGGCATATAGTGATACTGCCCTCCGCGAACTGAATGTGGGCGGCCGCTATGCAACCGCCAATGGCGAACGCAGCTTCAATATTGATTATAATTTTGGACGTAAAAAATGGGCTTCGCTAACGAGTATTAATGTCTCTGACTTCGGGGATTTACGTGCGGGTGCAAATCGGAAAGACAACAATAGCACCTTTGGACTGCGCCCATATTATGTAGCATCTGATTTTAGTAAAGAAGAAAATTTTGATAATATTCTCGAAAATGAAGACCCCAATGTACAATTAGGGACGGGCTATCGGCAAGTAGATGTCTTGCAGAAATATCGCATTCAACCGAATGATGATTGGTATCTGTTAGCTAACTTTCAATACTCCAATTCCACCGATGTGCCGCGCTACGACCAACTATCAGAACTAGGCTCTAGCGACCCCACCGACCTGCGATTTGCGGAATGGTACTATGGCCCACAAGAGCGCGTACTAGGCTCGGTACAAGCCCGCCTGCTATCGCCTACTAGCTACTACGATAGAGCGAGCTTTATAGGAGCATACCAGAAAGTAGCAGAGGATAGATACACGCGCAGGCTTGGCAGAACGGCACGCACATTTAATCTAGAAGATGTTTCTGTCTTTTCTTTTACTGCCGATTTGGATAAATACCTCACACCCGATGCACGTAATGTTTTGTCCTATGGCGTGGAGGCAAATTACAATGATGTACAATCGGAAGCAGGCGAAGAACATGTTTTTACCAATGCTATTACCCGCAACGAACCCACGCGCTATCCGAGTGCTGGCAGCCAAATGACTACTCTTGCCGCTTATGCCAGTTATCAATGGAAAAGCCGCGATTCGATAGTACAACTCCAAGCAGGTTTGCGGCATACCTTCATCAATACCTACTCGCTTTTTGGTGCGGATGACCCGATACAATGGTCGCCAACTTACTTCACCGATGGCGTTCGCAATCGCGATGATAACTTTACTTGGGGACTCGGACTTACAGCCAATACGCCTTCGGGTTGGCAAGTGCGTAGTTCGGTTTCTACGGCTTTCCGCGCACCAAATTTGGATGATTTTTCTAAAATTCGCGCCAAAAGTGGCTTTGTTACCATCCCAAATCCTGAATTAACATCCGAGCGTTCGATTAATGGCGAATTGACCCTCGGAAAACTTACCAAACTCCATGATACCCGCCTACAAGTCAGCACAACGGGCTTCTACACTTTTCTTTGGGATGCTATCGCCCGTACCGATTTCGCGCTACCTGATGGGACATTCACCCTCATTCTCGATGATGAAGCCTTACTAACGCAAGCCAACATCAATGCAGAAACCGCTTTTGTGTACGGTTTTTCGGCTAATGTACGCGCTGATTTTCAACAATACTGGACACTAAAAGCAGGCATCAATTGGACCTACGGTCGCCAATCCTTCACTACCGAAACCGAAACACTGGAAGTGCCACTCGCACACATTCCACCGCTTTATGGCAATGCCAGTTTGGTCTATGCTAAAGATAGACTGACCCTAGAAGCTGCCCTGCGCTACAATGGCGCGAAAGCGATAGAAGACTACGCAATTCGTGCCATAGATGGTGAAACCTTTCTCCGCGATGGCACCTCCGACAATCTAGAACTTACCGAACTCTGTGCAGACGGTACTTACTGTATAGGTACACCTAGTTGGACAAGCCTCAACCTCTATAGCGTCTATCAAGTGAATGAACGCATGCGGCTTAATCTTGCCATTGAGAATCTTTTTGATGTGCATTATCGCCCCTTTGCTTCGGGGGTGAGTGCGGCAGGGCTTAATGTGGTACTGGGCGTACGGGTTGGTTTGTTTGAGTAAAATAGCTTGGCTTGAATTTCTATTCAAGCCGTAATGTGAACTCGAAACTCTGTTTCGTCCCACAAGTTTATAGCAAAAGCGACACTCGAAACGGAGTTTCGATAACACATTACGGGCTGAATAGAAATTCAGCCCAAACTATCAGCTAGAAATTTACAGAGGGAAAAAATGTAAAAATACCTCT
>JAHDCQ010000246.1 GCA_020629845.1 Saprospiraceae bacterium
TGCTATGCCTAGCCAACAGCATGGAGGCTCAAGCCGATGCTATTTCTAAGTATTTTGGACAATACGTGGACGACGAACGATTCACAGTAGTCTACATTAGCCCTAAAATGTTTCAAATGATTGATAAACTCAGCGTGGAATTCGATGAGGAAGAATCCGAAGCGATGAAAGATGTGGTGAAAGACCTGCGTGGCTTACGTATACTCGTAGCGGATGAAGGCGCACGCGGATTGTATGAAGAAGCTATTCGCAAAATCAATACGACTGAGTACGAAATGCTGATGACCGTTCGGAATAAGGCAGAAGACGATATGCAATTCCTGATTAAGGATGAAGGCGATGTGGTGAATGAATTGCTTATGATAGTTGGCGGCGAGGATAACTTTGTACTGATGAGTTTTGTGGGTGAAATTGACTTAAATAAAGTTTCTGAGTTATCGGAAAGCTTTGAGAATTGATTGAAAATTGAAAATGGATAATTAAAAATTATTCATGTTATTAACTTCATAACCAAGTTTCTAAAACTACTACTATATACATACAGGAGAATAAGCGATAATTATCCATTCTCCATTAAAAAGATTGTTATGAAAATCACCCTCATAGCACTAGGGATGCTATTGTCATGCCTATGCCTACAAGCACAAAGTCCAAGTGTTGAACGTTTTTTTGAGAAGTATTCAGACTATGAAAATACACTTGATATTACCCTCAAAGGTTGGATGCTAAAAGGTGCATCGCTCTTCACCGATGATGAAAACAGTAAGCAGATGATGCGGAAAATCAGTAAGTTACGTATCTTAATTATGGATGACGGTAAAACGGTGTCTAAGCAAGAAATCGGACGCTTATTGAATAATGTGCGGCATCAGCAATTTGAAGACCTTATGGAAATTCGGGATGATGGAAATAAAATCAATTTCTTGATTCGGGAAGATAACAATCGCATCACGGATGTGATTATGAGCTTACGTGGGGATGATGAGTTTTTGCTGTTGAGCCTAGAAGGTTTATTTAAATTTGAAGATTTAAACAAACTGGAACTCGACATGCAAGGCGGCGAACATTTCAAAAAAGTACCGAATAAGCGTTCAGAAATTCCGCAAGCATAGGATAAAACGCAGATGTGCCATATTTTAAAAATATGGCACATCTGAACATTCCTAAAATTTCAAGCCCACTGCCAAAGTAGGCGTTCCAATAATCTTTTTAAAAGCAAAATTATCTGACAATAAACCATCTTCCGAATTTTCTCCAAAAGTTAGCTTCGCTCGATAACCTAAGTTTGCATATACATTATTCAAAGGCATCCATTTATAGCCTACTTGCGGTTCTAAAAACCAATTCGTGATTTTGGCTTCAGTAATCACTAAAGGAATCCCCCACTCTTCGTAGCCAATCCAAGTGCCAATATAAAAATTGGTAAGCGGTGAATAATGGTATTCGATGGCGATATTAAGCGATTGTTCAATATCTGCATTGGGCGCAATGCCAGTGAATGCGCCTTCAAACACATCTTCTAGCGTATAGGTTTGCGTAGCATAACGCAGTCCAAACGAACGCTTTTCATCAATAATACCTGCCTTTACATTAATGCCCGAATTTAGCCAGGGTAATACTTCGGACTCGATAAAAAATTGCTGCCCATCTTGGTCTTTAAACAAGCCATCGTTTTGGGCTTGTACTGAGCTAATTCCCAAAAATAAAAACGTAAAAAGTATAATCTGTTTTCTCATGTTTGTTTAATTCTAAATTAGATTTCTAGCAGCTACTTAACGTAAAAGCAAATGTGTAAATTTGCCCAAAACAATTTAAGCAGTAAAAAAATATGATTTTCATAGGAGAAGAGACTATCAATGCCATCATAGCTGAATTAGAAACCGCCAATAGCGAATTGGATGAACGACTCGAACAACTCAAGACAGCCCAACCCATCTTGCTTGCCTACATCACGAGCGAGCAATTCGATATGCTCAATACGGAAGAGCGAGATTATTTAGTCTATTTGGCAAAAGTACTTTATGGATCGATTGCTGCCAAAATAGAAGATATACCCAAACTCACCGAAGCCCAAATCGGTAGTGCGGAAGAAGAAAATTGGGGCAAAATGGAAACCGCCAAAGGCAAAACTTTCCGCGATAAATTAGATGCTTTCTTTGAAAACTATGAACAGGAAGATCTTCTCGCCTTTGTGGAAGACTCCTTAGCAGAAGACGAAGATAGCTTCATCACTTCCGAAGGACGCGAGTTGATGTTTGTAGGCTTGAAGAGTTTGATAGATGCGTTTCATAAGGCGATTTAAAACTAATTTCTTTTCCGACCTTATTTCTTTTAGTGAAGAAAGTGCCTAAAATCCGTTAAAAACAAAATACTGTTTGAGCCAAACAAAGTCTAGAAATATGAGATGTTATCAAGTTAGCCGATAGTTTTTAGAATGAAAAACGATTCGCCGAGGCGAGTTTATTTTGTTTAGGATTTTTGGTGCTTGCGGAGCGTTAAAAAAGAAATTCAGTCTTGACTTTTTTGGTTCTTTTTGTGTCAAGACAAAAAGAACACGACCAGTAAACACTTATTTATCAGTTGTTTAAGGTTTTCTAAGCTTACAAGTGCTTTAAACCCCAATTCCCTATTTTTAAAATCCAAAACCAAATTCAAATTCGCAGATAAATAATAATTCCCTAAATTGGGCTAGAATTTCAACAAAACGAACATTCGCATGAGTCATGCCCAACATATAGACTTCCAACGCATCATTGATATTTTCCCGTATCAGCAGGCAAAATATCCAACTAAGTCCGCACTATCGGGTAAGCAGGGCTTGCAATGGCAAAGTTTCAGCACCGAAGCCTGCCAAACGCAGTTCGATCGTGTTAGTGCAGGTATGCTCCAACTCGGATTGCAACGCGGCGATAAGGTGGGCATTATGACGCGACAAGGCAGCCCTGCTTGGACATTTTTGGATATTGGAATGCAGCAAATAGGCATCATTGTGGTGCCGATTCATGCCATTATCACGGAGCGCGATCTGATTTATATTCTCAATGACGCAGAGGTAAAATACTGCATCACCCAAAACCGCGAATTGCACGATAAAGTGAAGGCAATACAGCCAAGTGTGAATAGCTTAAAGGAAATTTACACCTTAGAAGAACTTCCTGATGTGCCGCATTGGTCAGCCCTTTCTATCGAGCCGACTGCCGTGCATCAATCCCAAATGTTGAGCCTAAAAGCAGCTATTCACGAAGATGATTTAGCGACCATTATTTACACTTCTGGCACTACGGGCAATCCTAAAGGCGTAATGCTATCGCACAAAAATATTGTGAGTAATATCAAAGCAACACTGGCTTCCATTCCCTTGAATTGCGATAAAGTCAGCCTCAGCTTTCTGCCGATGAGCCATATTTTTGAACGCATGGTGACCTACACCTATATGGCAGCAGGTGCGTCGCTCTACTTTGCGGAGGATTTGGATAATATTCTTTCCAATATGCGGGAAGTACGTCCGCACTATTTCACCGCCGTACCACGCCTACTGGAAAAGACCTACGACCGCATCCAAGAGCGGGCTTGTAAACTCCCTTTAGCCCTACGAAAAATTCTAAATTGGGCAATAAAAGTCGGAGAGAAATACCCCGACCGTCGCTTATCACCGATGTATTGGTGGCAGCAAAAGTTGGCTTATTTGCTCGTCTTCCGCCTTTGGCGACGGGCAACGGGACGACGAATTGAAGGCATTATAGTTGGGGCGGCAGCTTTGCAACCCAATTTGGCGCGTCTTTTCACCGCAGCAGGTTTCAATGTGAAAGAAGGCTACGGACTCACCGAGACTTCGCCCGTAGTTTCTTTCAATCGCTTTGAACCTGGTGGTCATCATTTCGGCACAGTAGGTATTCCTGTGCCTGGGGTAGAAGTCAAAATTGATAATCCAGACGAAAACGGGGAAGGCGAAATCTTAGTACATGGCCCAAATGTAATGCTCGGCTATTACAAACAGCCCGAAGCAACAGCCGCAGTCTTCACAGAAGATGGCTGGCTACGCACAGGCGATGTAGGTGGCTTCAAACACAAACATTTTCTTGCTATTACCGATAGGAAAAAAGACATTTTCAAGACCTCGCAAGGCAAATACGTCGCGCCACAGCATATTGAAACCCTACTGAAAAGCTCGCCTTATATTGAGCAATGTATGGTGATTGGGCATAATCGTGCCTTTGCAGCCGTGTTATTAGTGCCAAATTTTGTCTTACTCGAACAATGGTGCAAGGAAAACGATGTGCATTGGACAGGCCCGCAATTTATGGTACTCAACCCCAAAGTGCAGCAATTCTACGACCAACGTATGGAGGAGTTTAATACAGAACTTGCCTCACATGAGAAACTCCGCCGCGTCATCCTACTACACGAAGAATGGACTGCCGAAGATGGCGCATTTACGCCTACCTTGAAGGTGAAACGCCCTGTGTTGCTAGAGCGATTTAAGAAGCAGATTGAGGAGGTGTATAGTTAGCCTCTTGCAAAAGCAATCAACGCATCTATACTGCCATTATCTGCCGCTTTCAAGCTGGCTATATAGCGTTTTCGGCTTGCGTCGGCTTGTACCATATTAGAGTTGTTCCAAGTGAAAATAGGCAGGTCAAAGATATTTTCAATCATAATATCTGCCATGAGGCGTGCATGTCGTCCATTGCCATTAGGGAAACAATGAATGCTCACCAAGCGATGTTTGAAACGCAACACAATTTCATCGGGCGGAAAAGTGGTATTAGCTATCCAGAATTGCGTATCATCGAGCAATTGCCGTACATCCAGCCCAATACGATGCCAAGTCACGCCTAGATTTTTCTCGGATTGTCGGAATGTGCCTGCCCATTGCCACACTTCACTAAACATTTGCCGATGCACTTTCTTGATGAATTGCTCAGTCAAAATCGTTGTTTGCGAAAAGCCTTTGCTCATCGTCCATTGCACGGCTTTTTGGATATTGAGTTGTTCAAATTCATCCAGTTCGGCATGTGTACTAATGGTTTTGATACGCAAGCCCTCCGTTTCTTCTTCTGATAGGGACGTTTGTCCGTATTGATAATCAAAGTTTAGTCCCATATTGCTTTATTCATTTCTCGGAGCAATTCATCGCGCAGTTCCTCGATAGCTGTTTTTAGACGTTCTTCGCTATTGCCTTGCGCTTCCAATTGCATATTATGGTGGGTTCGCATCACAATTTTGGTGGCTAATGCTGTTGCTCGTGCTTCCACCATCGCTTGTACCGACACGGCTTTCGGTACAAAACCATATACCAATTGCATATCCAAGGCATCACCTACTTCACGGAGTGCTTTTAGGGAAATAGTGCCGCTTGCTTCGCGTTGTTCTATATCGCGCGCGCCTTGTGCGCTGATATTCAGCTTTTTACCGAGTTGTCGTAAGCTCATGTTTAGACTTGTACGAATGGTATGTACCCATCCACGCACAGGCGGCTGTTGTTGTTGAACCGCTTTATACGTAGCCAGTTTTTTATCTAATTGCTGTAGTAACAATTGCCTTTTTTGGTGCATAGCTTTAAAATTTTATATAAAATTAAAGCTAAATATTTAAAATAACAATTATTTTTTAAAGCTTTAAGTTTAAAAAACAAAAACCAAGTTTCTATAACCGCATAAGACTAGTTTACATAATTAGGAGATACGATAAAATGCTAATAGCTTTGAGGGCATAACTTACTATTTCACATTTACGCATTTCGGATTTAAAAAACTTAATTATGAAAACAACACTTTTTATTTCTTCCCTCATGATCTTATTATTCTGGCAAGCATGCACGAATGCTAATGCAGATGGCAATAAAGAAGTCATTGTTATTTCTGATGAAGCTAAAACGCGCTTCAATCAGCAACTTGCAACGCTTGGAACATTCAAGCAAGCAGCAGAACTCAACGAGCCGCTCGATTTGAAACAGACGAAAACAGAGCGAGACCCTTCGAATGCTTTGTTAGAATGTTACGAGAAGCGATATAAAGTCGCGCCGGGCTTCGATGAGATGCTTACGCTCGATCCTACTACGGATGTGATTTATCCTGGGGCAATACTAGTAGGCGCGTCTATTCCGTCGGGGGAATACACGCCCGTCGTAGCAGATAGACAAGCGATTACCTTATCTATTTCATTACAAAACCTGAGCGGCAGTCCTATTGTAGAAATAGCCAACCCTAAGCTCTCCACCGTACGAGAAGGGATAAAGACGATACTAGCGCAAGAAGTGGAATCCGCTACGCCTGCAAAACTCAGTTTTGAGATTTCAGAGGTTTATTCGGAGGAGCATTTGGGCGTGGCATTAGGGGCAAATTATCGCTCGGCAGGTGGTAGTGTATCGGCAGCATTCAATTTTAACCAATCGACCTATAAGAATAAATTTTTGGTAAAATATATCCAAACCTACTACACGATTGATATGGATGTCCCAGCGCAGCCTTCGGATTTGTTTGCTACTTTGCCCGATTGGAGTAGTTTTGGAAATACGAGTCCTGTGCTAGTCTCTTCCATTGCCTATGGTAGAATGGTGCTATATGCCGTGGAAACTAACAAGAGTCTTACTGAGGTCAATGCTGCTTTTAACGCGGCGGTCAAATCGGGGGGCGCAGCATTGAAAGCAAAGTACCAGAAGACTATTGAAGCATCCAATATCAAGGCAGTAGTGATAGGTGGCTCGGCGAATGATGCGGCACAAATCGTGCATGGGCCAAATGAACTCTACAGTTTCATTGCCGAAGGGGGCAATTATTCCAAAGCTTCTCCAGGCGCGCCACTCTCCTATAAATTGCGCTATGTAAAGCAGGGAACACCTACCGCACGAGTGGTTTTGACCTCAGAATATACCATACGGGAATGTGATGTGGCTTATCCTAAGTATCGCATTACGCTGAATAAGTTGAAATGTGTGGATTGTCCTGAAGTAGGTGATCCTGAGATTTTTGGGCGCATCACGGGAGCTGCTTATATGAACGGAAAGCGAGTGGGAAAGGTCGCAGAGTGGTCAAAAAGTAGAAGGAAGGCTTGGGAAATCCATAAAAAACAGCAATATGGCTTGAAGCGTAGTGCAGATGTCGAATTGTATCGTCCGAACTATAAGGCAGATTATATCAAAATAGAGGGTTGGATAAAAGAACGCGATAAAGGCGACGACGATGACTTCGGGACAGATGCAAGGACCGTCTACTTAAAGGATATTAAGCTGGATGCAACAACATCAGGGACGCTGAAATTTAATGGACATGTAGATGTGAGCTATAAAATTGAACGACTAGAGTAAAGGCTGCCTCAATGAGTGAATGCCTCAATGGTAAATGAGTGAATAAGTATAGATTCTATTCGCTCATTTACCATTGAGGCATTCACTCATTGTTACTTACAATCATCATTATAGCCCTTACTCGTGCGACTACTCGAATCTATTATTTTCTGAAATGCCTCCGCTTTCGTAATGCCATGTTTTTCCATATTATACGTTAGGAGCGACTCAAAAGTCGGGCCATCAGGATTGCCGTACTTTCGCATATCGCGGGCGCGTAGCGTATCTACTGCTACTTTATCTGCCATCATATAGCGGGCATTTACGCGGGCTTCGTGGCGTAGTTCGTAGGCTTTGTGGGCACGGGTTTCCAAGTCAATGCCATCGGCTTCCCATTTTTCATTGATTTTCCCAATCGCTACCACCTGATAATTGTACCAAATCCGAATGTCACAATCCGTCTTTGGCAGACTCACCAATTTATCTTCTGGAATCCATACTTTCTGCCCCAACTTGACGCGATTCGGCTGTTGAATGACTCGAAAGCTGGCATCTGTCGCCGCACGCTGATTCGTGCCTTTGATAATGCGCGCATATTGGTGCGGCGAACCATAAGCTTTCTCCGCTACCTTACTCAACCAATCGCCTTGCTGAAT
>JAHDCQ010000012.1 GCA_020629845.1 Saprospiraceae bacterium
GTTTACAACTTGTGTATTAGGTATTAAGTACAAAGTATTAGGTAAGAATTGTTAAATGTCTTATCTCTAGTGCTTAATACATACAACTTAGTTCTTGACTGGAAAGATACCAAAAAAAGATAGCCTAGCCTCAAGATATAGAGTAGTTGGCGAAGCTTTTCGACTAAAGACCTAGTTTCGACCTTTAGATAGGAAAATTGTCGTTAAAATTTCCGTGTAGCATCTTATATTCGCGGCTAAGGAATGAAGGATAAGCGTTTTATTTGTCCTTCATTCCTAACATTTGAAAAGCAAGTCCTAACAAATATGAAACTACACGTTACGAACGAAAGCGCACCACTTGAAACCGTAGTACTAGGCATAGGTACAGAAATCGGGCCGCCCATTGGTATCAACCCAATGATGCGTTATCATATCAAAAATGGTACTTATCCCAATGACGAAATTATTCAAGCAGAAATAGCGACGCTAGAAGCCGTGCTAAAAGCAAATGGCGTACAACTACTCCGCCCCAAAAACATCAAAAACCTCGACCAGATTTTCATGCGTGATATTGGTTTTGTAATAGATAATTACTTTGTGGTTGCCAATATGAAGGAGGAGTCGCGCAAGCCAGAAATTCAAGGTATCCAATATTTATTAGAAGAAATTGGAGTCGAAAATATCATTCGACTACCAGAGGAAGCCACCGTAGAAGGCGGGGATGTGGTACTTTGGAATGAGCATGTATTCGTTGGGTTGGGAGCGCGTTCCAATGTCGCAGCCGTAAAGTTCCTACAAGAGAAGTTTCCACATAAAAAAGTACATGGCTTAGAGCTGTTGGTAAATGAAAAAGATAGGCATACGCACACCTTGCACCTCGATTGTGTGTTCCAGCCCATCGGCACAGATGAAGCGATTTTCTATGAAGCAGGCTTTGCAAAACGCCCTAACAGTATACTCGATTTATTTCCAGAGGAAAAGCTTATTCGGGTGACACAGGAGCAGAAAGTCCGCATGTTTCCAAATATTTTTTCTATTTCACCGACTAAAATTATAGTGGAACGCAGCTTTACGGAACTCAAAACTGAACTGCACCGCAGAGGCTACGAGACCTTTGATGTAGACTATAAAGAGACTTCTAAAGCAAGTGGTTTGCTGCGCTGTTCTACCCTGCCACTTTATCGGAAGGCGTAATTTTTGCAGCCTTTATCATTTTTATATTGGTTCTCTGTCACTTGGATAAAAAACAAGAATTGAGAGTATAGCTGCCATTTTTCAGCTTATAAAGTATTTTTTTTCCAGAATAAAAAAATCACAAAAACTTATATACACCTGATTTTAAGCGTTTTACATGTTATGTTTTTTATATTAAAACAATTTAATATTGTCTTTTTATTGACTTAAAGCAAAATTTTTTACAATTTGCATACTGTTACATCGAATGTAACAAATTCATTTGGTCCTATTAGCATATCCAGAACAATCCTATCTCTTAGTTGAAACATTTTTAGTCGCACCCGATGTTGTTGGCATGAACTGTACTTCTGTTTTCTTACGAAGAAACAAAATGAAAAGCGAGCTGTTAGTTCAAACGTAACTAACTATTTTCTACACAAAAATTATTCATTTGGGGAACTTCTTTACACGGGACAACATGAGTAAACCACCATCTTCAAAATCGTTCGGCGGGCGTTTAGTGCTCAGCCTAGAATCAAAGCCTTCTAATATTGCTCAGGTACAATCATTCGTCCAAGAAGTGATGCCGCGTTTCAATGTAAACGAGGACACGTTTGGAAATATATTAGTTAGTCTTACCGAAGCAGTAAACAACGCTATGATTCATGGCAATCGAAACAACGCAGATAAACGCGTGAACGTAAGCGTAGAACGTGAAAGCGGCTCAGTAGCCGTTCGCGTTTCAGACGAAGGCAAAGGCTTCGACTACAACAACTTACCAGACCCAACAGCACCAGAGAATATTACTTGCTGCGGAGGAAGAGGCGTTTTTCTGATGCGCGAGCTTTCAGATGATATTCACTACCTTAACAACGGAAGCACCGTTGAAATGAGATTTAGAATTTAGTTTTTTTTATTATAGATTAAAGTGGAAGATGCAGTATGTATCTTCCACTTTTTCTTTGCAACTATATGAATACAAGCCCGCTTGAATCACGTTTTCCTGATACGCAGGAAGGGGTGATTTTGTATTTTAAAGAAGATATAGATTTTGATTTGCCCTCAGAAACACGCTTGGAGGCTTGGATAAAAGCAACTATTGCTACCGAGCAGGCAAAACTACAACAGCTTTCCTATATCTTTTGTAGCGATACTTATTTACATCAACTCAATGTGGAATACCTCGACCATGATACCCTTACGGATGTCATTAGCTTTCCTTATGCCGAGCCACCGAACATACAAGGTGATATTTTTATTTCTATTGATAGAATTCGGGAGAATGCTGCTACATTTGGGGTCGCATTTGAGCAGGAGCTATTGCGCGTGATGAGTCACGGCTTACTCCATTTCTGTGGCTATGGTGATAAAACGGAAGCCGAAGCTCAACTGATGCGAACAAAAGAAAATGAAGCTTTAGAACGATGGCATAGATTGAGTAATTGAAATCTCATATCTCAAATCTAATCATCTCAAATCTATTAAAAAAAATGGCACTTACACCATCCAATATGTTGGAATTAGGCATTAGCGCGCCTAGTTTTGAATTGCCTGATACAGTATCAGGAAAAATAATTAGTCTAAAAGAAGTACAAGGCGAACAGGGTACTTTGGTTATGTTCATCTGCAATCATTGTCCGTATGTGATTCATATAAATGATGAATTGGTGCGGCTTGCGAATGACTACGCGCCCAAAGGCATCGGCATGGTAGCAATTAGCTCCAACGACGTTGTAAACTACCCACAAGATGGCCCTGAAAAAATGAAAGCCCATGCCGCAGCAGTAGGCTACCCTTTTCCCTATCTATACGATGAATCGCAGGCAGTAGCGAAAGCCTATGATGCCGCTTGTACACCTGACTTTTATGTCTTTGATAAGGACAATGTGCTTGTTTACCGCGGACGCTTGGATGAATCGCGCCCTGGCAATGATGCACCACTTACGGGTAGCGATTTACGTGCGGCACTAGATACCGTGCTAGCAGGCAAAACCGTAAGCGAAAAGCAATATCCAAGTATGGGGTGCAATATCAAGTGGAAGAAATAACATTTTTAGAGATGAATGATGAGCTATGGGTGATGAATAAGAAACTCATCGCTCATCATTCATAATTCATCACTCACATGAAACATATACTTAGCCTCTTAGTGCTTTTATTAGTAACAGGAAGTGTTTTCGCGCAACGCGATTTCTACCAAAGTTATGAATTTACCAAAGCAGACACGTTACGCGGTGCATTGCGCGCCGAGCGTACCTGTTATGATGTCACCTTCTATGAACTCGATATCAAAGTAGATGTGGAACGTCAATATCTGTCGGGTTATGTAGATATGACCTATCAAGTGAAAGAGGATTTTAAGACGCTGCAAATTGATTTGTTTGAAAATATGCAAATCAATGGCATCACTTTTTTAGGGAAAAAATTGAAATATCGAAGAGAGGCTGCCGCAGTATTTGTAGATTTTCCAAAGCGACAAAAACAAGGCAGTTCGGGTAGCATCCGCATTGCTTATGAGGGCAAACCTATTGCTGCAAAAAATGCCCCCTGGGATGGCGGCTTTGTGTGGAAGAAAGATGAAAACGGCAAAGCCTGGGTAGGCGTAGCTTGCGAAGGCGACGGTGCGAGCCTTTGGTGGCCCAATAAAGACCACCTTTCCGATGAACCCGATTCTGTATCCATAAAAGTAGCAGTGCCGAATGAACTCGTGTGTGCATCGAATGGCAATTTGCGCGCAACGGAAAAACTCAATGATGGCTATACGCGCTATGATTGGTTCGTTTCTTACCCTATCAATAACTATAATGTCAGTATCACGATTGCAGATTTTGCTCATTTTTCGGATACCTATACGGCAGAGGATGATGAAACCCTAGACTTGGATTATTACGTGCTTTCTTATAATTTAGAAAAAGCAAAAAAACAATTCGAGCAAGTAGAAAAAATGCTGGCATGCTACGAACGTTATTTCGGCAAATATCCCTTCTGGAAGGATGGCTTTTCGCTGATAGAAACGCCTTATCTCGGCATGGAACACCAAAGCGGCATTGCTTATGGCAACCAATATATGCGCGGCTACTTGGGCGGGCTCATCCCGAAGCACATGGATTGGGACTACATCATCATCCACGAAACAGGGCATGAATATTTCGGGAATAGCATTAGTTGCAATGACCTTTCGGAGATGTGGATACATGAGTCCTTTACTACCTACATGGAAGCCCTCTATGTAGAATGTATTTATAATTTTGAGGAAGCGATTGGCTACTTGATTTCACAACGTCAATTCATCTATAATCAAGAACCTATCATCGGGCCGAAGGATGTGAATTGGGAAGATTGGAAAAGCAGCGACCACTACTACAAAGGTGCTTGGGTATTGCATACACTGCGCCACGCCATTGGCGACGATGCCGTTTGGTTCGATTTGTTGAAGTCTTTCTACCAACGCTATGCCATTTCCAATATTGATTCAGAAGACTTCTTCAATTACGTCAATCAATGCACCCGTCGCGATTTTTCACGCTTCTTTGAGCAATATTTATACTATCCAAGCATTCCTATTTTGGAATATCAATTGGAACAGCAAGGCAAAGACCTCCAAGTGCGCTATCGCTGGAATGCAGATGTGGAAGGCTTCGATATGCCTATTTTAGCGGGTAAACAAGAATCCTATTGGACGCTCTACCCTAGCGATAATTGGAAAACAAGCATCTTACAATCCCTAAATAAAAGTGAGTTCAAAGTAGCCACCGAACTGTTTTATGTAGATGTGATGGAGGTGAAGTAGGAAGGTACAAATTGAAAATTAAAAATGGATAATTGAAAATTATTGAAACACTAAATATGTAATTCATTATTAGCAAACACTTTATAAAGTAATCACTTTGCTAATTTTCAATTTTTAATTATCAATTTTCCATTTGGCGAGCATATTAATACCTTGTACCCAATACCTTCACAAATTATTTACCTTTACGACCTAAAAAAAATGTTATGCAACTACGTGTAGTCTTTATATTTATTAGTCTATTATGCTTTAGTTTTGTGCAAACCGTTTCCGCACAAGACCAAACACCTGTACTAACAGGCAGTAACTTGTGCGCCCTAGAGCCTGCCAACTTTAGTTTAGGCGGACTTGACCCTTTACCAGATACGCTATTTTGGTCAATTGATGGCGTGGAAGGCGCGATGACTTCTGATTTGGGTACGAGTATCCGTTCAGAATCGGTGCGCGATGTAGCCGTAAGTGTGCGCTGGATTGTAGAGGGGGAAGCAGATACGCTGAGTCAAACGTTTCGCATAGAAGAGTGTATTTGTGAAGTAGCGATGCCAAATGTATTTACACCTGGACGCGGCGGGCTAGATAGCACCTTCGGGCTAGGGCACAATCAACATTGCCGAGATACCGACATCAATCTTGATCGTTTTGAAACTTCCCAATTAATGATTTATGACCGTTGGGGCGAATTAGTGTATGATTCTTGCGAAGATGCCAACTGCCGTGTTACCGACCGTTGGGATGGCATGCGGAATGAGCAAGAAATCCCTTCTGATGTGTATATTTATATCTATCGCTATCAATTGCGGGACATACCAGGCTCCAGTATCACGCATGAATTGGAGACGCTTACTGGGGAAGTAATACTCTTAAGATAGAGGGTAAATACTCAATGAGTGAATTTTGAATAACTGAATGAAGTTTAGAATTATTCACTCATTCAATTTTTTTTCATTCACTCATTGAGTACTTACTCATATCTCACATCTTTAAATCTCTCCGTCTACTTATTTAGTAAGGCAAAAACTTCTGATTGTAGTTATATACCCAAATAATCAAAAGGATCAGCAATGTGAAATACACAAAAAACCACATAAAGCCACGTCCTTTCCGTCCTGAATTTTTTATTTCTCCTGACATAACTGTTATTTTTTGAACTGCTCGCTACAAGCAGATATATCGTCTATGAATTTTGCTGCAAATGTAGATAAAAAGATAGAAAGCTGCCTATTTGGAAAAACAAATTAAGTTTTCCGACACAATTATAGGAGACATTCTTTTTTAGGCACAGACAAAAAACACATCCAATGCATAGTTTCGCAAAAACGACACTTCTATTTTTAGCAATGCTATTTGCTTCTTATACAATAGCCATTGCACAGATTGATTTAGAACTTTCCAGCAGCAGCGATACGCCTCATCTTCAAGACTACTCCAACGTGAATAACCATAGTGAAATTCAAGGATTTTCTTCAGAAGATTGTATAGACAGACAGTTCACCTTTAGGACACAAAAAGAGATAGATGATTTTGCTGCCAATTATCCCAATTGTACAGAAGTGTATACCATCAAAGTGGCAGGTGAAAATATTACGAATCTTCAAGGCTTGAGTCAGCTCAAGAAGGCTGTTTATGTTATCGTTGATAGCACATTGGTTCGTAACTTAGATGGCTTAGAAAATATTGATTCTGTCTCCTTACATGTCGAAATTCGTAATAATTCTAGACTACAAGAATTGAATTTATCTTCTCTTCGTTACGCAGAGAGTCTGTATGTAGTGAATAATACTATACTTTCCAATTTGAAAGGTTTAGAGCAATTGACACATACAGGGCATCTTATCATTCATAGCAATAGATTTTTGCGTACCTTCAAAGGCTTAGAAAATTTGGAACGCGTAGATTATCTACTTGTAATTTGGGGCAATAGGTACTTATTTGACGTAAGTGCTATAAAAAACGCAGACATCAACAATGGGATTTTATACGTCATCAGATACAACCCTCTATTGAGTGTTTGTCAAATTTTACCTCACTTATGTGAGCTTATCGCGGATAATCGTGATTTTTTTGAAATCAGTAATAATGCTGCTGGTTGTAATTCAGCAGATGAAATAATTACTAGTTGTGACGAGCCATGTAGTCTTATAGATTTGGAGCTTTCCATCAGTACCGATAATCCTGATATAGCACCTGGGGAACGAGGAAAATTCATACTTACACTCGAAAATAAAGGAACTATAGAGGCAACGGATGTGCGTATAACAACCTTTATTGATAAAGGTAGCCTAGCTACTAGTATCAGCGATTTGGAAATTGCTGTTTCGACAGGAACTTATGATGTAAATTATGGAATTGGGTGGGAGTTGAACATTCCTGCTGGTCGTAGCGAGACTTTAGAAATAGAACTGACAAGTGAAGTGCCAAATTTGGCTTTTTTCACTCATGTACTCGAAGCCTATCAACCTGATTTGGACTCTACTCCTAGAAATAGCTCCTGCAGACAACCAAAAGAGGATGACGAAGCGTTCTTTTTCAGCAGAAATGGTATGGCTGCAAACGATTTCACAGACATAGAAGTGGAACTAAGTACACCTACTGCTGATGTAGGTCAGTTTCAAGCTTTCCCTCTTGAAATAAAGGTGCATAATAAAGGTACTTTTGCAGCTACTGATTTCTCGGTAAAACTACGGGAATGTAATACCGAAAACTCCAATTTTATTCGGACAGACTCTCCAGTTGTATATGCTAATACAGATTTCAACGCCTCTACTGGTACATTTGAGGAATTGCATCAGACTTGGCGAATACCCCGACTAGAAGCAGGACAAAGCGCGACTTTGCAAGTCCATCTTTATAGCCGAACAGATGACATTTTTCACCTCCGAGCAAATGCGTATGGCTACTCTTATATAGAAATAGACTCCGACCCTTGTTATGATGGCGATTATAGAAATTGCAATATAGACGAAGATGATGAAGCTAGTATCGCCTTCAATACTGGAGAGCGTGTAGCTGAATTGCCTGATTTAATTTTACAAAATATCGAATCCCCTTTAGAGTTTCAAGCTGGCGACGTAAGTCGTTTTGAATTGGAAATTGCAAATGTCGGTACAGCAAGTGTACAAGGCGATTTTGAGGTGCAATTTATACTTTCAGAAGATGGAAGATGGGACGCTAATGACCTAGTGGTTGGTACTATTCCGACAGGAAATCTTGGTCTTGGCACATTCTCTTCTAATGCGGCGGTGGATATTCCTTTTGAAATAGCAGCAGGCAATTATTTTCTTATCGGTTTTGCGGATGCCAATGGAGCAATAGAAGAATTGAACGAAAATAATAATCAAATAGCTCTGCCCGTGACCATTCTTAATGAAGCACAGGATGTAGCTTTAGAAATCACTTATGCAAGTTGTCCGCACCAATTTCCGCAACCAAAGGGCGAATTGAGCTTTGATGTTCGCATCCAAAATCCGAATGATGTGCCTTCTTTACCCAAAGAACTAGGTTTATTTAAGGCTGGCTTAGGCTTTGATTATGGGGATGCCACCGCTAGATTAGGCTCATTTAATATCCCATCTATTCCTGCAAATAATAGCCGCAGCTTCGTTGCTACTTATACCTACCCTTATGATGAAATTTATTTTCTTGGAGATAGACCAAATATCTGGATACCTCAAGTAAGTGAGGGAAGCTATTTTTTCTCCTTAGTTCCCGATGGAAAGAATGAAGATGGTTTTCCTAATTATGATTACCCTACAGATATTTTTTGTCAAAATACGAGTACGGATATTGCGCTAGATATTATAGGTAGTGCTAAATATGGCTATATGGGGTCTATAGATTATACGATCAGACTGTTTAATAATGGACCAGTCGATGCTTACAACTTAAGGGTTTTGTATGCTAATAATGATGGACATGACGAATATCGAATTCTGGAAAATAACATAAGCGATAGCTATACGACTAGTCTGGCAGCAGGTCCACCTGAGTATAACCAATATTGGAATGTACCATATCTAGCAGCAGGAGATAGTGCGATACTAAAAATTGGACACCTACTCACGGATTTTTATCCCTATGGTCTTCAACATGTCACCGCAGATGATGAAGTACGAATATTGCCAGATAGTTTTTCTATCACTACTAGAGTAGTTAGTCCCAATTTGAATGATACTAACCCAAGCAATAATAGTGGCACATACACCGCATATCGAAATATGAACGGCCCAGATTTGGAACTTTCTATGACTACTGATAATTCTGATATTCAGCAATGGGAGAAGGGGAAGTTTCAATTTGTCATAGAAAACAAGGGAAATATTGATATAGATAGCGTAGTGATTGCTTTTCGCCTGCTGCCTGAAAAAGTAATCATTGCAGGTGGCACAAGCCCCATAATGACTGACGGAAACTTTAATGTATTAAGAGAATACAATTCCTTAGAATACGCTGATTACTCAGAATGGGAATTTATTGATTTGCCTAGTGGTGCTAGTGACACACTCACACTCCAATTGTTTAGTAAAGTACCACGTCTAGATTTTCTGGCAGAAGTAAAATATGCATTAGGTCGGTACACTCCTGATATAGATTCTTATCCTAATAATCGTCATCCTCACGAAGATGATATTGTATTTTTCAAAGCTATTCCAGCCCTACCCGATTTGGTGTTACAAAATATCGAATCTCCTTTAGTATTTCCAGTAGGCGAAGTGAGTCGTTTCGGTTTGGAAATCGCAAATATTGGTGCAAAAACTGTACAAGGCGATTTTGAAATACAATTCGTACTCTCCAATGATGAAATATTGAGTGATGATGACCTTCCAGTTGGTGCTATTGCCACAGGAAACTTAGGTGTTGGTGTATTTCGCTCAACCGCAGCCGTAGATATTTCTTCGGTGGTTGCTGTGGGCAATTATTTCCTTATCGCTACTGTAGATGCAAATGCACAAATAACAGAAAGCAACGAACAAAATAATCAGCAAGCAATACCCATAACTGTTTTTGAAAATATGGCTGCGCCGACAGGAGGTAATAGAAACTCCAACAAGATTTTCCTCGCTCCAAATCCGAGTTCAGACATTATACAGATTCATGGCTTGAAAAATGAAAATTCTACTTTTCAAATCTATGATGTATACGGCAAATTAGTCCATAATGACAGCTTACATAATAAGCAAATAGAAGTAAAGCATCTGCCTAATGGCATTTATTATTTGAAGTTACAAGAGGTAAAATCACCACTTCGATTTATAAAAATGGAGTAATTATTCAGAAGAGAGAGCAGAGACCACTTTGTTGAGAGAATAGAGACTTAAAATACAACTTTTCATCATCCTTGTCTCTGTTCTCACAGTGAAACCGTCTCTGCTCTCTGTTCTGCTGAATAGTTACAAAATGGATTAAGAAGTTATTTTAAAATACGCCTCCGATAGGGTTTATATTCTTACCCTAATTAAGTATAAAAATGTAATCAAATACATATCTTCGTGTTAATAAACAACTTAAAGGGAAATTCGGAGCTAAATGATACCAAGCTTAGGATTTCCCTTTTTGCTTTCAAATTAATATAATTATGAACCGATTCAAAGTACTTAGAAAACTCCTAATCATTTCACTAGTAGCCCTGAGTCATGCTGCTATCGCGCAAGTAGGGTACGAAGGGGTGTTTGATACTTCAGACCTAGAAATCCTAAGCAATACCTGCCCCAGAGAATACCCTACGCCTCAAGGCACATTAAGCTTCGATATAACTATTCGTAATAATGGAACAGTGCCTTCCGAACCGCAAATGGTAGGTCTCTATCAATTGGGTAATAGTAGACCTGGTTTACAAATTAGAGCAAAATACGGCGATGCCGCTATAGGTAGTATTCCCGCAGGACAAACACGCACCTTTTCAGTTCATTTCGACATACCATTGGATTATATCTGGCCACTAGGTGTCTATACAGTTCATTCTAATATTCTATCCTTAAATGGAGGCGAAACCTTCGATTATGAAATAGATTTATTTTGTCAAAAAAATGAAAGTGATATTGCCGTAACTATTACTACCGAGGATGCGACCTATGCCGATGATGGCTTATGCAGCTATACCGTTACCGTTACTAATAATGGCTCAGAAGACGTATATAATCTTCGTACACCTTATGCACATGGCGATATTTTAGCGAATGGTTTTCCAGAAGTGATGACTTTTACCCCGCCCAATAGTTCATTCGATGGTGGTTTTAATAATCCTTTTTCTTGGAATATTCCAATGTTAGCAGTAGGAGAACAAGCGACTTTAGAAGTGAACTTCAGCGTCCCATTTATAGAGCAACTAAATGCACCTCACGATGAAGTACACGTTTATGCTAATCTTTCAAGTCCACACTTAATAGACAGCAATACCGAAAATAATGGCACAGGTTTAGTATTTAAGAGAAGAGGAGCTATTCAAGAAACCATAGACCTAGAACTCTCCATTGGTACGGATACTCCAGACATCGCACAATGGCAGCGCGGTACTTTCACACTCACACTCGAAAACAAAGGCGAAATAGATGTATCGGGGGCAGTAGTAGAAATGCTACTACCCAATAGCGAAGTGGCACGCGTAGGTAGTTCGCAACCCATTGCATCATCTGGACAATATAGTGAGCCGCGTTGGACAAATATCGCTGTACCAGCAGGTGGCTCGGCAACTTTACAGATTGACCTTTTTAGCAAAGTACCTGATTTGAGCCTCTTTGCACAAGTAATCAGCTATGGCGAATTCACGGATATAGATTCAAGTCCAAATAATGGTATCTGCTGCACTGCCAATGAAGACGACGAAGCCACCTTCCCAAACGACAATAATAGTGGCGGCGGCGAGGATTTCGATATAGCTAATTTGGAAATACTGGGGAATACCTGCCCTACGCAACATCCACAACCCAATGGAACACTTAGTTTCAATGTAACGGTTCGGAACAATGCCAATGTAGCTTCGCCTCCGCAAAATTTAAGTCTGTTTCGTATAATAAATTTTGATAGAGGGGCTTTTACGAGCGAAAAATATGACGCAGCAAGTATTCCAGCTATTCCGGCAGGAGCTACCCGACAATTTACGGTGACCTACAACATTCCCTTTGAACAAATATTGACTAGGGGTACTATACTCGGCTTCGAAATTTCAGTAGGTACGGAAGTACTGACTTTTTTGGATACTCCCTCCTTTACAGAGCGTGGCTATCCTATTGATATTTTCTGCCAAGAAGATAATAGTAACGTATCCCTTGTCGTAGAAACAAATACTCCAACCTATGGCGCAGATGGCAAAATTAGCTACAGTCTGTTAGTACATAATGAAGGTCAAACAGATGTGCATAATCTTCGACTCATTTATGCTAGAACGGGTCCGCGTGCAGGCTTTGTAAATAATGTGGATTATCCTGCCAATACTTCTATTTACAATACCAATATTGGTGCATTTTTTTTAGAATCACCTCAATATTGGTTCATACCTGAATTAAAGCCAGGCGAAATGGTGCGTATGCATGTAGATTTTACCATAGCCGCCACAGAAGCAGCAGATACAAGACTACCCAGCTTTACTGTTGCTACTAATCTTGAAAGTCCACACTTAGTAAATAGCGAAATCAAGGCAGCACAAACCTTTACCCTAGCAGGAAATCCGTTAGGACTCATTGACTTAGAACTCAGCCTAAGCACCGACACACCAGACATCGCACAATGGCAGCGTGGCACTTACACCCTCACGCTCGAAAATAAAGGTGAAACAGATGCGACAGGCGTAAGCGTAAGCCTACCACTTCCAAGCAATGAAGTCACCCTCGTAGGTGGCACACGTCCGCGTACAACGGTAGGCACATACACGCAACCTACTTGGAGTAATATCAACATTCCAGCAGGCGGCATAGCTACACTTACCCTCGATTTATTCAGCAAAGTGCCTAATTTAAATCTTTTTGCAGAGGTAATGACAGCCGATCAAGAAGACCTTGATTCCACGCCTAATAATAGCGTATGTTGCATCCCAATGGAAGATGACGAAACCACGCTTCTTTCCGACCTCATTCTTAGCAATGTGATGTTCCCAAGTCAAGTAGAGCGCGGCGAGGATATTCGCTTCGATTTTGATGTAGATAATATAGGCTACGCCACCGCAGCAGGCGATTTTTCGGTAGGTTTCTACATTTCAGAAGATGAAGACTTGAATGACAACGACCGCTTTATCGGCTTCATCCGCACGGGCGACTTGACGGTTGGAAAACACGAAGCTAGAACCGTAGCTAATGTAGCCAAGGATGTAATGCCTGGCGAATACTACCTCATCGCAGTAGTGGATGTGGATGGGCAAGTGGTAGAACTAAATGAAGAAAATAACAAATACACCCAGCGCATAACGGTAGGACAAGTAGGTGATGTGGATTTGGAATTGGCATTTAGCTCTAGTAGCGAAGCTGTGGCAGCATTTGTACCGCTACCACTCACACTTACTATCACCAATACAGGCGATGGCGATGCGACAGGTGTGGTAGTGTATTTTCCATTGGAGCAGGGCAAAGTGGTATTGGAAGGCGGCAATACACCCGTCTTTTCGCAAGGCAATTACAACTATTTCAATGGCATGTGGTATGTAAATGATCTTCCCGCAGGTGCAAGCGCGACCTTAGATATTCGACTTTTTCCACTAGCAGCAGACTATGTGCCTTTCGCACAAGTCATTGCTATGAATCAAGACGATATAGACTCTACACCAAACAATGGAACGTGCTGTACGCCTAATGAGGACGATGAAGTGGCCTTCACAGGCGGTGATAGCGGTGGCGGCAATGCGGATAAAATAGACATTGAGCTATCCATATCCACGCCCAAACCAAATGTAGGTAAATTCAAGCAAGTGCCTTTAACAGTAGCTATCGAAAATAAGGGCAACCGCGCTGCTACGGATGTAATTGTGAGTTTATATGCTTGTGGCTTGGCTGATGTAGGAATCTTCTTTGGTGCAAATGGCATTGTATACGCCAACAGCAACGCCAATACTTCTCTAGGTGGCTACAATCTTTTAGAGCAACTTTGGCTGATTCCTAGATTAAATGCAGGACAAAGCGCGACCCTCGATTTCACCCTATATACCCTGACGGATGAGCCTATCAGCGTAGGAGCTACGACCATTAATTACTTAGAAGACGATATTGATTCTTCGGACGATATAGGTGGCTCGAATTGCGAAGTGCTAGAAGATGATGAAGCCGTCTTAGACATCAATACGGGGACTTTCTTGCCCAATCCAGCACTACAGCTAAGGGGCAATAGCAGTACTTCAACGCTAAGAGCATACCCCAATCCTGTTTCGGATGCCTTGATGGTACAGTTTCAAAATACAGGCGAAGTGGTCAATTATACCGTCTATGATGTACAAGGAAAATTGTATGCAAGCGACACTTGGTCAGCAACAAACGGCTTCCAAAACGAACGACTTGATGTTACAGATTTGCCTTCAGGCATTTATATACTACAGCTCAATCAGGAAAACCAACAGCAAAGCATCCGCTTCGTTAAGGAATGATGAGTGATGAGTGATGAGTGATGAGTGAAAATTTATATTGGTGCCTAGTCTTTATCCATTGACTGAACCGATAGAAATTTACATAGATAAAAACTCATCACTCATATCTCATCGCTCATCACTTCTTATCCCATTCCTGAAATAGGGTCTTTCTCCCAAAATCTTTACAAATGGGGCATTCATAAGGATTATGTCCGCGTGCGGGGCAGTATTCGCGCCCGAAGAAAATGATTTGCAAATGGAGTTTGTTCCAAGTCTCCTTAGGAAAGAGACGCTTGAGGTCAGCTTCGGTTTTGCTTACATTTTTGCCAGTACTCAATTTCCAACGGTATGCCAAGCGATGAATATGCGTATCCACAGGAAAAGCAGGCACACCAAAGGCTTGCGACATCACTACCGAGGCGGTCTTATGCCCTACCCCAGGCAAGGCTTCCAAAGCTTCAAAACTTTGCGGCACTTCCCCAGCATGTTCATCCAATATAATGTGCGATAAATCATAAATGGCTTTCGACTTACGCGGCGACAACCCACAAGGGCGAATAATAGCCCGAATTTCTTCTACAGATAACTGTATCATCTCTTGCGGGCTGGCTGCGCGCTCAAATAGGAAAGGCGTTACCTTATTCACGCGCTCGTCGGTACATTGGGCCGAGAGTAATACGGCCACTAATAGCGTATATGGATCGCTATGGTCGAGCGGAATAGGCGTAGTAGGGTATTTGGCTTCTAGTATACTTGCTATTTGTGTTGCGCATTCTTGTTTTGTCATATTAATATCTTCCTAACGAAGTTTACACCAAGCTCTTAATCTTTGTATTTGGACATTTTCTTTTACTATCTGTCATATCTCCAGAGGTGGCTTAAGCCGTTTGCTTAGGCGTACGCTTCACAATAGCTCCTATGACAGCAGAGATGGGTAATCCAAAAAACAAGGCCGCATTGATAAAACCAATAAAGAAATTTAGGATGGGATTCACCTCCATTTCTTCGAGTTGCTCACTCGCTTCTAATATTTCATTCTCCGAAGCTCCCATAAAGCGCATAGTTTTTTCAGAAGCCTCTATTTGTGCTTCTGCCGCAATATCCTGCAGGCTTGGGTCTATTAAAAACATTAAAATCGTGAAGGCAAACATCCCCATAAATGCGCTCACTAAATAGGTAATAAAAGTAGATTTAAAGGCTTCGCCAAAGGTGATGAGACCGCCTTTTTGCGCGCGCACTTTTGTAGCAGCTATATAGAGCAACGCTAAAGTTATTAGTGTTGCAAACAATGACCAAAGATTGAGCGTAGTAAAAACTAACTTTGGATCAATGAGGTATTTAGCCAGCAATATCCCAATAGAAACCCCTCCTATGATGAGACCATATTTTACAGCTATGTTGTTCATTTAATTTAATTTATAGAATGGTACATAATAATCGTTTATCTCAAAATCTTCAGCGGCCTCCTCTTCATAAAATTTACGCTCTAGATGGATGAGGTGTTCGCCTTCCGATAAGGATTGCATGGGAAAATAACAGCGTAAACCACGTTCTCCAGCATTGGGGTGAATATAAAATTTGCAACTACAGCTATCATTGAATGGAACACCGTCTATATGCACTTGCGCGAAGTCTAATAGTGTACGATTCAGCGTTTGCAGTTTTTCTTGCTCGAATGCTTCGAGTCTTGCATCCCATATTTCGTTAATGCTATCGCTTAAGCCTCTCCAATATACTTTATCTAACTCATACGCTCCATCCACCAAGCGCGCACCTTTTACTGGAGAAACGATTTCATTTGCTCTTACTTGCTTGGACATGGCTTTCCTTGCTTCGCGTACCTTTAGCAATGCATCCGATTGTTGCTGCTCTATTTTTTGATATAGGCTATCAGTAAGATGTGTACGCATATTTCTAAATACCAGCCCCGATTTTTTATAGGGAGTAAAATTCGCTTCTTGCTCCAATAGCTTTTTATCCGAGGGTACGCTACGCAAGAAAAACCAACCATAGTTGCCTTCCAATTCGATACTTGGCAGACTAATTCTTTTGATAAGCATCTTTTTCTGGCTGGCAAAAATACTACGCTGCTCATATACCATTGCACGTTCGTCATCATAGTATTGGCTAGAAAATGCCATTGGTTCTGTTAGGCTTCGACTATGTATGTCGGTATGCTTATGCAGAGGAAAAAAGGGTGTTGCATCCATCTCTAAATTAGGAAGCATAATGATCGCTAACATATAAGGAAGTGAAATAAAGAATAAGCGACGAGTGTATTTTTCATCCCAAAAATTGTAGAGTAAAGGACGATATAAGAACGAAAAAGATAGGATGCTAAAGAGACGATAGAACACAAAATAGATACGCGAAATGCTGCGCTCTTTGATTCTTTTGATGCCGCCCATTGTGACGAAGTCAACGAATGCTAGCATACCGATAAATACAAAAAAGAGCGAAGCTAAAGAAATAAGCATTGGATTTTTTGGACCAATAAGTCCTACAATTATAATAAACTGAGCAAAGAAAAGCATCAAGGAAAGAAACACAAAAAATAATAAAAAGGTATAGGCAAAAAGCACGCTTGAAAAACGTTCTAATTTTTCGATATAATCATCAAAATCACCAACGCGGCGTTTTAAAAAACGGGTAAAATTATCGGCATAATTAAGCGAATCATATTCAATTTCGGAAGATACATAGCGGAGTCCAATAGCCCCTATCCAAAGCCCTCTAGTAACGACATGAATAAGTAAATTGAAAAAAAAGATGCGCCAGCCTGTTTTTAATATAGTGATAATAGCACTAAAGAAAACACTCAAAGATCTAGCTCCATCTCCCCGATTGAGTTCGCGGTAGGTCTCCAAACCATCTACTAATACTCTAGCTTCTAGTATAGCAAATAAGGCAAAACCTGAAATAAGGAGTTCTAACTGCCAGCTTTCTTGTTGGAGTTTTTCTAACCACTCCTTGAAAGCTGCTTTTGATATCTTAATGTTTCCATTTTTCTCACTCATGGCACTAAAGTAGCAAAAGCTACGAAAGCTACCAAAAAGCAAGAAGGGCAAGCCTCCTTATTAACAAATATGGAAACTTGCCCTTGTCTTATATTTAGTTGTATAGCCAATTAGATTTCGGCTAAAACTTCAATCTATCCTAAGCCCTTCGCTTGGCGCACCCACTCATCACTTTGGATGTGTCCTGCGTTGAGTTCAATAGCTTCGTTTACGGCAACTTCATCCGCATCGCTGAAACGCGCGATTTGAGCGAAGGTCTGAATACCCAATGCATTCAATTTCGCTTCGATGAATGGCCCGATACCATTGATGGCTTGTAAATTGTCTTTACCAGAAGCCGAACCAATGCGCGAGAAGTCCATGCTACTCACACGGCCACGTACGCGCTCTAGTACTTCTTCTAGGCTGCTTGCTTCAAGCTGTTTTGCTTGCTTCACCCAGTCTTCGCTTGCAATTCTGCCATCGAATACCTCAATTGCTTCATTCACAATTTCCGTATCTTTCTTCGAGAAGTTCGCAATTTGGCTGAAACGATAGATACCTAAAGCGTTCATTTTCGCCTCATCGAATGCCGATACATCGCTAATGCGCTGTAAGTCATCCTTATTCGCTGCGGATGCTACACCGATGCGGTCGAAGTTCACTTTCTTCTGCTTGCCTGCTACACGTGCAAGTGTTGCACCTGGGTCGTTATCTACTTCCAAGCCCAACTGACGGCGTGCTTCTACTACCCAATCTTCCTTCTGAATCTTCTTCTTCGGAAGCTCTAGCAAGTCGTTGATAGTTGCCTCGTCTTGCTTCATAAATTTAGCAATCTGGCTAAACTTGAAGATGCCAAGCGCGTTGAATTTCTCTTGAACAAAGCCACCAAGCGCACGTAGTCGCTTAAGGTTGTCTTTATCCTCGATAGTAGCGCGACCGATACGATCCCAATCTACTTGGTTTTGACGACTGCGAATACGCTCTAGTACTTCTCTGCGCTTGCGCTCATTGTCGGCTGCACTTGATTTGCGCTTGTCTGCTGCTGCGCGATATGGTGCAAGTTCTTCCAATAAAGTAGCGTTATCTGCGCGTAATTTATCTAGTTCTGCTGAATTGTCTGGACGCTCGTTTAGTTGCGCGCTTAGACGTGCCACTTCTGCCGACTTATCCGTATTGATAGCTAATTGGCTACGTAGGCGTGCTACTTGCTCTTTCAAGCCGCTATTGTTGCTGCGTAAGCTTGCCAACTCGATAGAATGATCTGGCTTATTCGCTGCTACCTTTAGTCGCTCAATTTCTGATTTCAATTCGCTATTGTTGCTGCGTAAGCTTGCCAGCTCAACAGAATGATCTGGCTTATTCGCTGCTACTTCTAGTCGCTCAATCTCTGATTTCAAGCTTCCATTTGCATCACGTAGGCGGTCGAGTTCGCCTTTGCTATTGCGTAGGGCTGCATTTATGTACTCTATCTCAGTATTGTGATCAGAGTTTGTCGCTGCCTGCTGCTGTTTTAGTGCTTTAATTTGCTCTTCTAGGTCTGTATTTGAAGAACGTAGGCTTGCGATTTGTGCGGCTAGTTGGTTCTTTTCGTTCGCCTTATTCCCTACTTGTCCCTGCAAGTCTACAATTTCTTTTGCACGTGCGCTCAAAGACAATTGTAGGCGTTCCAGTTCCTCTTTGTCTCCCGCTGCTGTACCCAATTGCTCATCTAGTTGTGCTTTTTCACGCTCTAAAGCTAAGAAACGATACTCTAAGTCGCCCTTCGCTTTGGTAGCATTTTCAAGGCTGCTTTGTGTATTCGTTAATTGCGCCTTCAGATTATTCACTTCTAAAATCGCATTGCCATTCTCCTCATTCAAGCTTGCTAATTGTGCAGCTAGACTATCTTTCTCCCCCGCTAATGCTTGATTAGCCGCCTCTAGTTCTTGTACCTTATTGCCTTGTGTAGACTTGAAGTGGTCAAGCTGCGTAGCAAAGCTTTGACGCTCTCCTAGTACACGGTCAAAATCTAGCTTATAAGACGATGCTTTCTGTGCCGCTTCTTTTGCTTCGGTATCTTTTCTGCTCAACTGCCCCTCTAGCTCATCTATACGTGTAGCATAAGTCGTGCGCTCACCTTCTAATTTTGTTAGTGCAGAAGTCTTTTCTTGTAAAGAGCCTTCCATACTACGGTACTTCGTTTTCCAATCTTCGATATTGACATTTAGTCCTTTCTTATCATCTTCTAGTTGTGCGATTTGAGTATCGTAGCGCGAAATAGAAGATTTTAAGTTGATTACGTCGTCATTCAAGCGGTCACGTTCGCCTAGCAATCTGCCACGCTCTGTTTCCATCTTTTTGCCGTGCGCTATAGAAGTATTATAGTCGCCTTCTAGTTTTAGGTAGCGATTGCGATCGCGATCTGCATTGCCTAATAATTCTGTGATTTTACTATTTCTCAAAAACCATGCGAGTAAAAAGCCTAATAAAGCGGCTAGGAACATGATAAATATGAGCCAAATACATGGATTCATGATTTACGTATATTTTAAGTTGTTTTTATAATGTAATTTTCCATTGTTTTCCGTATCGAGCGGCAAGATTTACTAACGTAAACTTATTTCTACCCGACGATTTTTATCGCGTCCTTCAGGACTATCATTACTAGCAGCAGGCTGGTCAGGGCCTTTGCCACTTGTTACCATTTGTGCTGCATTGAAGCCACGCTGCATCAAGTATTGCTTCACTTTTTCAGATCTGCGCTGCGATAGTGCCACATTCGATGCACGATTTCCTACATTATCCGTGTGTCCCGTCACATTGATTTTTGCATTAGGCACACTATTCAAGTATGTCTTAATGTCGCGCAAATCTTGCTGAAACTTCGGTGTAATGTCTACATTCGCGCTATTGGTAGCGAAGTACATGATGGCTGGATTAGCTTGAATTTTAGCTTTTAGCTTATCCAATGCCTCGCCTGCATCTACCACTTCTTTCTTACCAAATATGAAGCTTACTCCATTCAGCACTTTATTATTTACCACCTTCAGGCTTGGCATTCTTCTACTGGATAGCTCAATTTGTTCGCCATTTGCGCCTAAGCTCACTAGCGTGTCTTTGATAGCCGCAGCCCTAGCCAAACCAAGATTTAGGAAGTCAGTATTATTAGCTTCATCGCTGGTGTAGCGTCCTTCTAGCTGTAATTTTCTATCTGGATTAGCCGATAGATATTGATTCAACTTTCGGAATGAATTGATAGTCGTGTTTGGAATTATTGGATCATCGCCTGAAACATCAAAATTGAAACCGTTAGCCAAGGTCTCTTTGAATGCGCTACCATCTTGAATGGTCAGAGCGGCTGGATTCGGTTTTGGAGCGGGAGTAGGTGCGGGTGCGGGTTGAACTGCTTTGTTTTCGGTAACGACACGCTCTTTAGTCGTGCCACCAATGCCAAAACAATCCAAATTTTGATAATTATTATTTATCCACCTAGCACCATATAATAACCATAGCAATAAAGCTATGCCAAAAAGCAATGGAAGCCCTCGCATAAATTAAATGGATTTTAAATGATCGTAAATTATAGGTATTAAGTATTAGGTACAAAGTATTAAGTATTTACATAGAATACATTTAATTTCTTTCCACCTTTCAAAGGCATTTTACAGATTTAAGTACTTAATACTTAATACCTTGTACCTGATACCTAAATAATTACAAATGATAAGTATTACGAAATTTAAGTTTTCTCCTGTGAGTTGTTGGTGAAGCAGGTTTTTTATCTATTCTCTAATCCCCTGTCACACTTATATAAGTATCAAAACAACCTATGTGGCAACCTTTTTACTTACCTACTTTAGTCGTTGAAAATGTTAAGAAGTAACGGAATTTGCGCAGAAATTAACATTATTCTTTTTGCATTATTGCATTCACTTAATACCTATCTTGCGCTTTTAGGATGAACTCAATAATAAATGCTCCTTTCAAGTGTTGAGTTTTAATACCAGGTACCTACGTTTTATGGCGTATGCTTTTGGAATTAAAACCGAACAAGGAGCATTTGCTATTATTTTCACGCCTTCAATTTATATACATGAAAAATCGCTCGGCACACTTAGGAACAGCTCCCATCCCAAAATTACTTTTAGAACAAGCTGTTCCCGCTTCTATTGGCATCTTAGTCATGTCCATTTATGGGATAGTAGATACCATTTTCGTAGGGCGATTTATTGGCGCATTGGGTATTGGAGCTATCACGGTAGTTTGGCCGATTACACTACTCATTAGCTCCATTGGTATGGCTATTGGTATTGGTGGGGCATCCATCATATCAAGGGCCTTAGGTGCAGATAATGAGGATAAAGCGCAACGCACCTTTGGCAATCAGGTAGTGCTAACTTTGGTGCTGGCTATTTCTGCCATGCTACTCTGTTCTTTCTATATTGAAGATGTATTGATTCTCTATGGCGCGAAAGGCGACCTCCTACCCTATGCCATAGAATATTTCCAGATTATTATATATGGTATTCCGTTCCTTGCTTTTGCGATGATGTCCAATAATGTCATTCGCTCGGAAGGCGCGGCGCGTGTAGCCATGTTCACCATGATTACGCCTGCGGTGCTCAATATTGTGCTGGATCCCATTCTGATTATCTACTTTGAAATGGGTATGCGCGGCGCGGCTTGGGCGACGACTATTGGCTATATCGGTAGCGCGGGTTTTGCAATTTGGTATTTTGCGAGTGGGCGTTCGGAATTGCGTCTTACAAGACAAAATTTGCGCTTAGACTTCCCGATTGTAAAAGAAATTTTCTCGCTAGGCGGTGTTACCCTTGCTCGACAAGGCACTATTAGTGTGCTATACATCATCCTAAATAATACCCTCTATGCGTATGGCGGCGAATTGAGCATTTCTATTTATGGCATCATCACGCGTTTTATGATGATTGCGAATTTTCCCGTGTTGGGTGTGACGCAGGGCTTCCTTCCCATTGCAGGCTTTAATTATGGTGCTGAAAAATGGGGAAGAGTCCGCGAGACCATCCGCATTGCGATACTTTCAGGTACGGGGCTGGCAATTTTACTATTCGCCATTATTATGATTTTCACGCCTTCTCTAGTAAGTGTGTTCACTACGGATGAAGACTTACTACAACAATCCACCCCTGCCTTGCGCGCCAGTTTTCTTGCCATGCCTTTGATTTGTGTGCAGCTCATTGGCTCGGCTTATTTTCAAGCGATTGGTAAGGCATTGCCTGCTTTGCTACTCACGCTTAGTAAGCAAGGTTTTTTCTTGATTCCACTCATTCTAATTTTGCCCAACTATTGGGGTATCTATGGCGTTTGGTTTGCCTTCCCTATTGCGGATGTGTTGGCGGCAGTAGTTACATTTTTGTTCTTGCGACGTGCCATGCGGAAGTTATAGAATGGAAATATCCCCACCAAATAAATTGATGGGGATGCTATATTCTTAATCCTTATTCGGTTGCGGAGTCATGCGTAAATAAGGCTTAATCACTTTGTGTCCCTTCGGAAAACGCGCTGGAATATCTTCCGTAGCAATAGAAGGCGATACCACTACATCCTCGCCATCTTTCCAATCGGCAGGCGTGGCTACGCTATGATAAGCCGTGAGCTGCAAGGAATCAATGACGCGCAAAATTTCCAAGAAATTACGTCCTGTAGAAGGTGGGTAGGTCAAAGTCAATTTCACCTTTTTATCTGGCCCAACTACGAATACCGAACGTACCGTTGTTTTCGCTGTTTGCTCTGGATGAATCATATCGTATAGCTCGGCTACTTTTCTATCTTCGTCTGCAATAACGGGAAAGTTCATCTCCACGCCTTGCGTCTCTTCGATGTCTTTTATCCATTCCATGTGACTATCTAGCGGGTCTACGCTAATAGCGATTGCTTTCACATTGCGCTTCTCGAATTCGCCTTTTAGCGCAGCCGTTCTGCCCAACTCTGTGGTGCATACAGGCGTAAAATCGGCAGGATGCGAAAACAATAAGCCCCAGCCATCGCCGAGCCATTCGTGAAAAGAAATTTCGCCTTGAGTGGTTTTAGCCGTAAAATCAGGAGCTACTTGCCCTAATCGAATTGCCATAATATACTGTTTTATAGTGAGTGAATTTTGTCTTTTTTTGAACTATATCTTGCTAATAGATATTTTGCAAAAGGGGCATGTTCATTTTTTTCTTGATAAAAAAACGAACCAAAAAAATCAAGACTCTATTTCTTTGCAGCCCATCCGCTGTGCGGTTCATGCATCTAAATATCCTCTGGGATATTTCAATTCATTCATGCTACAAAAGCGACAAAAAAGCTAAATCCTACAAACTCGCTTTGACGAACAGTTTTTCAAACAAAACTTATCAATTGAATACGTTCTGTTCTTTTTCCTGAACTGATTTTCAGCTCAAACAGTGTAGTATTTTTAACGCTTTTTTCCCACTTTTTCCACTAAAAGAAATAAGGTCGAAATTGAAGTGTTTTCACAACGAAAGCACACATAAGACTGCAACTTATATGCTTCTTATTATGTCTTCACAAAAAATGCTACGCCTGCACCTCCGCCTCCAACAGCACCGCCCCATCCATTTCTTTAGGCGCATCTAAGCCAAAGAGGGCTAAAATAGTCGGCGCGAGGTCGGCGAGTTTGCCATCTTTTAGCTGTACGCCATCAGCATCTTTAGTAACATAAATACACGGCACAGGGTTTTTGGTATGTGCAGTATGTGGCGTACCATCGGCATTTTGCATAAAGTCCGAATTGCCATGGTCAGCTATAATCAGTGTGTGATAGTCATGTCCTAAAGCGACTTCTACAAGCTGCTGCACACAGCCATCTACGGTAACGGCTGCCCGTTGCGCGGCATCAAAGTCGCCTGTATGTCCCACCATGTCCGTATTGGCATAGTTAAGGCAAATAAAATCTGGCTGCGCTTCTTTGATACGCTTCACGATAGCAGCGGTGATGGGGTGCGCGCTCATTTCAGGCTGCAAATCATAGGTCGCTACCTTAGGCGAAGGAATCATAATGCGGCTTTCGCCCTCAAATTCCGCTTCACGCCCACCTGAGAAGAAGAAGGTCACATGCGGATATTTTTCTGTCTCCGCGATACGAACTTGGGTTTTGCCTGCATTGGCTAACACCTCGCCGAGGGTATTGGGGAGGTCATCTTTCGTGAAAAGTACGTCCACATTTTCATACGAATCATCGTAGCGCGTCATGGTCACGAAGCGCAGGGGGAGTTTTTGCATATCGTATTCTGGCATATCCGTTTGGCTGAGTACGGTCGTGATTTCGCGCGGTCTATCCGTACGGAAATTGAAGAACAAAACTACATCATCTGCCTGTATGGTCGCTATTGGTTCGTCTTTTATATTCGTGCAAACGATAGGTTCTAGGAACTCATCGCTTTGCTCCGTTTGGTATCGCTGCTTGATGGTTTCGAGTGGCCAAGCCGTTGATTCTCCTTTGCCTTTTACCAGCAAATCATAGGCCAATTTGATGCGCTCCCAACGTTTATCTCTATCCATCGCATAATAGCGTCCCACTACGGAAGCCAATTGCACATGTTGGCTTTCGATATGCTCTAGCACTTCTTCTAGATATTGCAAACCACCATTTGGAGCGGTATCGCGCCCATCAGTGAAGGCATGAATGTAGACTTTCTCCAAGCCTTGCTCTTGCGTAATATCACACAATGCCTTTAGGTGTTCGATATGCGAATGTACCCCGCCATCCGACACCAAGCCCATGAGATGCACTGCTTTATTGTTGGCTTTGGCATAGGCAAGTGCATCGAGCAACACTTGGTTTTTATGCAAGCTGCGTTCTTTAATCGCTTTATTGATGCGCGCCAATTCTTGATACACAATGCGCCCTGCACCAATATTCAAATGCCCAACTTCGGAATTGCCCATTTGTCCTGCTGGTAAGCCTACTTGCTCTCCATAGGTGATGAGTTCGGAGTTTGGATAATCCATGTAAAGACTATCCATGAAGGGCGTGTGGGCTTGAGCAATGGCATCTACGGCGGGGCGTTGTCCGTGTCCCCAACCATCTAAAATAAGGAGCATTACGCGCTTTGCTTGCTTCATGTGACGATATTGTATAGTTCAAGAATCGGCGCAAAAGTAAGGAAAGAAAGTGTAGAAAGTAGTCTATTGATGATGGGCTTTTCCGAAGGCTAGAATATGTTTTATATGGGCGTAGGATAAATTTCCCAAATCACATGATTTATCCCAATGGAACGTGTTCCATTGGACAGGAAAAGGAAAATTTGTCCTACACCCGTTTTATACTGGGTAATTTCTTAAAAACACAAAGCTCTTCTAATTCCACACAACCTATCCCCTCTTTTCCTCGTTTTTTAGTCGAGTAATGACCGTAGTTCGCCCAATTCTGACAACACGCATGCTTTTTTTACGGTTATTGTGACGAATGTATTAAGTATCAAGTATTAGGTATTTAAACCGCACACTAGATTTTAACCTAATACAAAGTTGCTCGGCAACTTGAGTTAAAAAATCTATGAAAAAGAATCTACAACGATTGTTTTTGGCATTCATGCTAATAAGTATAGCTGGAAATGTGCAAGCCCAACTCCTACGCGGTTTGGTGACAGCAGCCGATACGGACGAAACACTCCCTGGCGTAAATGTGTATGTAGAAGGTACATCTCAAGGAACAGTAACGGATGAAAAGGGACTTTTTCGTATAGAACTAGAAGGAGCAACTACACTTACCTTTAGTGCATTAGGCTATGAGTCGCAACAAATTCGCTATGCGCTAAAAAATGATACAACGGTACATGTCAAGTTAAAAACCGCTTCCTTAGACCTCAAAGAAGCCGTAGTAGAAGGCAAAAAAGAAAATGTCGGCAAAAAAATAATGAAGCGGGTCATCGCTAATAAAGACCAAGTGCTTACTAAAGACCTATCCTATAGCTGCGATTCGTACCTACGCACCAGCATGGAGAAATGGGTAGAAAAAAAGCCACGCGACACCACCGAAGTGGAAGAAGGCTGGCAACCTGCTTATTGGAATGAAAACTTTGCTCGACAGCATTTTCAAAAAGGAAAATACAAGCGACAAGTAAAGGCAGAACTCAAGCAAACAGGCGATAGCAACCTAAAGCGTTCGGGTTTGACGGGCGTAGATAGGGACTTTGCTGGCACAGGCAAATATACCCAATACAATCCGCTAGAATATTTCAGACAGCCTCAAGATGCGGTGATAGACATTTATGAAAATCAAGTCAATAATCCTTCGCTGACTGACCGACCTATTACGTCGCCTTTGAGTAGCGCAGCGGCTTTTGTGAATTATAAATATAAACTCACAGACATCAAGGAAATTGAAGGCGACACTTTTTATGTGATAAGCGTGGAGCCGCGTTTCAAGCAAGAGCCTTTGTTTTCAGGCACATTGGCAATACAAAAGGAAGGCTATTTACTAAAAGAAGCCGTTTTGAAACTGCCTTCAGGGGCATTGAATGCTGCGAAGGATTTCAAAATGGAACTCGAATATGCACTGCTAGATGGGAAATATTGGCGACCTGTGCATCGAAAATTCACCTATTCGGCACGTACTAATGGCACGAAATACCAAGTGGAAACTTTAGCCCAAGACAGCAATTTTGAATTTAATCCCGAATTCAAAAAGAACTTTTTTAATAATGAAATTATCGTCTACGAAGCTAGTGCGCTAGAGCCTGACACAGCTTTTCTAAAAAATATGCGCCCTGAAAAACTGACAGCTAAACAACAAAAATTCCAATCAGAACAAGATAGTATTTGGCGATACCGACAAAGCCCTGAATACTACCGCATCCAAGATTCTATTTACAATGATAACAGCATCATTGACTTCCTTTTTGAAGGTATTGGTTGGAAGCGACGTGAAAAAGGCATCACACTCTATTTTGACCCTTTATTGGAGACGATTCAGCCTTTTGGTGTGGGTGGTTATCGGCAAAAGTTTGGAGCTTCCATCACGAAAGAATTTCTATCCTCAAACCTTTTGTATGTAGGTGGTAATGTAAGCTATGGCTTCAAAAATGATGATTGGAAAGGCGACATTAACGTAGGCTATACCTATCTGCCGCGCAAGTTTGCACGCTTCTATGGCAATGTCGGAAATACTTACGAACTCATCACGCTGAACCAATCCATTGAAGGCATTTTTAGTAGAAGTAATTTTATTCAGAATAAGAATTTTGGCTTTGGGCATTCTTTTGAAATCACCAATGGCATCTACTTGACCACCGATTTTGAATATGCCGATAAGCAATCTATTGAAGGCGTTGAACTTGCCAATTGGTCGAATGAACTCTTTGGCGACCTCAACGCGCCGGTGGAATTTGACCGCTATCGCGGCTTATTTCTGAATGTGGAAATGATGTTCAAATTCAAGCAGCAATACATCACACGCGGACGCAAGAAAATCGTACTCGGTACGCGCTATCCTACCCTCAAACTGATTTATCGGAAAGGTGTCCCCAATATCGGCAATTCCGAAGTAGACTTTGACCAAATCGAATTCAACCTCTATCAAAAAACACTCCCAATGCGCTATGGCAGTACCAATTGGAATGTGAAAGCAGGTAGCTTCTTCAATAATCGCAATCTGCGCGAGCTGGAGTATCGCTTTTTCCGAGGCTCGGATAGATTTTTATTCTCCGACCCGCTTAATAATATGCAACTCCTCGGCCCGACGCTTTCCACGCCCAATCCTTATTTTTATGGGGCAGTGATTCATCATTTCGATGGCTTCTTTTTGGATAAAGTGCCTTTATTGAATCGCTTGCAAATGGAATTGCTCGGCGGCGCGGCAGTCCTCAGCATTCCTGACCAAAATTTTACCCATGCTGAATTTTATGCAGGCATTGGAAAGAAATTTCGCCTATTTGGAGAGACCGTACAAATCGCGCTTTATGGCGTAACGGCAGATAATAATCTAGAACGGGCGGATATTACCTATAAGATTGGCTTTAATTTTTATAATGCCTTTAGTCAGGAGTGGTTGTATTGATGCGTATGCTAGTCATTTGATGAAGATAAAAAAATTAAACGTCCTATGTTTTCCCTTGCCCCGATTTTCAAATCGGGGATTTAAAAAGAGAGAATCTGGGCTTTCAAGCCCTAACAGAGACGCGGTTAGTGGCTAAAGTCCACTTAAGCTTTTTTCTTCAAACCCCGCCCTAAAGTGCGGGGCAATAGATGGGATGCTTTATTTTTTTAGTGCATAATATGGCTGCTACTGAAATGCTTGAAACACCAACTCTTTCCCCTGCAACGCATTCAAAATCGCGGGCATAAGATGCGCCGTTTCTTTATGGTCATGGACTAAAATAATTTCGTCCGAAGGACTTTGTAGCCAAATAGAAGATTCCTCCACATCACCACGCAAATCAGGCGGTACAGCACTATCCATACGCTCCAATACCTGTGGCAACGCACGTACGCCCAAGCTCGGACGACGCTGCATCACCGACCATTCCATTACATCGTATGTCCAATGCCAATCTACATCTTTGCCTAAATTTTGTTGATAATAATTGTAACGCACGCCTTCCCAAGTGGGTTGCGTATAGCCGAGTCCGCGAAGTAAGGTTTGAATAATTTGTGAGCGCAATGCACCTTTCGGCTTCAAGGCTTTGAAGATATGTCCTTTTCTGCCGTCTCCTTTATCGCCATAAGGGAAGCGGAAGCATTTCATAGGTCGTGCTACGCCTGCTTCTTGGTAGAGCGCATCCAGTAATTCATCCGTACGCTGAATTTCTGTGAAGGCTTGTTCTATAGATAGCTTAGAAAAATGCGGATGCGACCAGGAATGATTGCCCAAGACAAATCCTTCTCGAATTGCCCGAATTGCGAACTGTGGATAGCGTTCCAAATTTTGCCCAATACAAAAAAAGACCGCAGGTATGCCGCATTCTTGCAATAAATCAATCAAATCACCCATTTTTTCAGAGGGCGAATCGTCTATGGTGAGATAGGCGTTTTTCATCCGACGAAGATAAGTATATTTGCAGGGATTTTTGATTCGGTCTTTGGGAGTTTGTCTTTAGAAAAATTTAAAATGTCTACAATTCAAAATTTAGCAAATCATAAATCAAATAAATCTTCTATCTGAAATCATACATCTGCCACATCTTAATAGATATATGATTGAAGAACTATTTGATTTCAGATTTATGATTTTTTACTAAATACTAAAAGTCGCGCAGCGACGCACCAAAGACTAAAAAAACTTCTCAAACATGGGAGTAATAAAATGGCTCAATAGTAGTACACGCAAAAACTGGCATTCCGTAGTCTTAAGCGTGATTATGGGCATCGTGATGGGCTTAATGATTATACCAAGCACACGCATGCTCACGAATGCTGCCCCCGTAAAAAGCTACGTATTCGAGGGCGTGGTAATGGATGAAGATAATCGTCCAATTTCAGGGGCATCGGTGCTGATTAATCGCGTAGGGTCTACCAAATCTGGCTCGGATGGAACGTTTATAATTCAGGAGCGACGCGGTATCGGTACGGCATTAAATGTAGGGGATAATCTCAAAATTATCGTAAGCTCAAAAGGCTACGAAACCGATGAACAAGCCTTCGAACTCACCGAATCGAAGATGCAAACGATGAAGTTTGTGTTATATAAAATTAACTAGGTCTTTAGGAGTTAGTCTTTGGTCTTTAGCTACCTTCTAAAGACCAAAGACCAGTAGCTAAAGACATAAAAATAAGACAATGAAATACATCATTTTTCTACTATTGGTGCTGCCTATAATAGTGGTAGGGCAGACGTGTACGGTGGAAGGGACTATCGTGGATTCTAAGGATAAAGGTATCAGTAATGTGCGCGTGAAAATCGGAAGTTCGATTGCGGTATATACGAATGGCAATGGCGAATTTTCGACTAAACTGTCGCTTAAAAACCACTTGAATACGCGGGTCAAGGTCTCGGCTTCACGAAGAGGTTATGTGAGCTATAATGACAATAACTTGATTGTTACGAGCGATGACAATATCGTATTGCCGAAAATCGTACTCTTGCGTGAGGGCGAAGAACTCAATCCTGACGCGACTAGCACGATTAATGACAATGGCGATTTAATCAAAAAAAATGATGACTTAATCAATACGAATCAAGACATCATTACAGATAATATGGGCAGTTTTGCCACGCAATATCAGCGCGAAATTCGAGAGATGGAATATACTATTTCACAACTGGATAAGGAAGTGCGCGACATCAGCGAACGCATCCAAAACCTAAGCGAAGAACTGACCCAAGAACGCGATAAAGACCGCTTCCTTTCGGATTTATTGGAGACAGAGCAAGCAATTATTGCGAAGCAAGAAAATATCATTACAAGTCAGGCGGGTTTGATTCAGGCATTGAGTGTGCAATCGGCAAAAGGCATTGCTTTGGAGAATGCTAGAGTAGCCTATGAGGATAACAACACACTAGAAATTTCTTTTCAGTTTAAGGATGCTTTTGGCAATCGTCCACAGCCTACTGACCCGCAATTGATTAGTGTGGAAGTGCATCAATTGCTCGGCAAAAGCCGCACAAAACGCCTACTACACACGCCCGAAGATGGACAGCTCGAAAGCAGCCGCCTCCGCGAACGCTTGGATATTTCGCGCTTAAATACAGTACGTTTTATGAGTCCGAATGCTTTTAAGAAAAAGTATCGTAAGAAAGGCTATATCGTTTATTTTTATCTGGGAGAGACTTTGCTAGGCGTGCAGGGCTATCGGCTTTGATAGTTGAATGCGGAGGTTCAGCGTATTCAAATCGAGTAGGTTAAAGTAAAGCCATTTTTAGCCTTATTTTTACTACTTGTAAATCAAAAAGGTCGAAGATATAAACCATCTTCGACCTTCTATATATAAAAAACTAAAAGCCTTGAGGCACTAGCTTGAAACCAGTGACCCCAAGTGCATATAGTCATGTTGCCTTAGTTGAGCATTACGGCATTTGCCGTCATGATACCGAGGTGATTACGGTGCTTAATCACTACATACCACATACCCGGTGCTTGATTGAAACACAATGGCGAACCATCAGGATTTACCACTCGACCATCAGATAGTAAAATACCTGATTGTGCTTCTGAAATCCCTGGAGTAGCCGTATTATCATCACGAATTTCCACTTCTACCCAGTCTATTGCAGTAGCAGGTAAAGCACCAGTGAATGATTTGCTATCTGCATATGGCGATGTATTCGGAATGAGCGTATTTGTATTCAAATCAGTAGCCATAGTAGTACCACTCAATGGACCTTGTAAGAATACTTTAGGCTCTACGCATACTTCTCTTACCTCTACTCCTACACACTCCGAAACCATTTGTGTGGAACCTCCTTGTGTTATTGTAGCTTGGTTTACTACAACTGCTGCTGATTCTGTATTAATCGAAACATCATCAATGTACCAACCATCATCAACACCATTGCCAGCCGTACCAATTTCTAGTGGGTCATAGTAGAAGTTGAAGCGAATATAAGTATCGCTTCCGTCACAACCACTTGCACCAGCATAAGAAGAAAGGTCTATATTAACCGTTGTCCAAGTCGTCATTAAGCCTGAGAAACCAAGATTACTTGGGTCATTGGCAAGAAAACTACCACCATAGATAGATGGATCAACATCTGTCCAAGAAGTACCGCCATCAGTTGAAATTTCTACTTTACCGCCATCCCAATCATTTTCTGTATCATAGAAGTGTGCGAAAGACATAGATGATGTCCCAGTAAGTACCATTGGGCCAAATACTAGATACTGATTTTCATCAGTTTGTCCTTGTGGATCAGCTTCTAGCTCCTCTGCATACCAAGAACTGCTACCACTATTCGATTGCGTATTTACAATTGTCCAATTACTTAAACCAGTATTATTAGAAATAGTAGCTAATGGATCTGTCCCTGATTCTACATCATCATTTACAGGTACAGCAGGTGTAGGGGTTAGATTATTACAATCAACTGTAGCACGATAGGTATAAGTAACAGTTCCATTCAATGTAGCGATTTGTGGCCAAGTAATTGTACCACCGCTTTCTGTACCGCCATTCGATGCTGAGCCTGGTACATACGTCAAACCTGCAGGAAGAATATCCGCAATATCTACATTAGATGGAGCTGCACCACAAGCAGATGCTGCACCTGCTGCTTCAAGTGTGAAGGTGATTTCTTCACCACAGACTGCTAAAGACTTATCAGCAGTCTTAGAGAAGGTAGGTGTTGAAGAACCGCCACCAAGCCCTGGAGGTAAATCAAAGCTTTCTGTTTGATCAGTACGACTTCCAGAGCCACCCTGACTCGCACCTGTACCTAAACCTCTGTTTGCGAAGGTTTCCCAAATGATACACTCATTTGCGCCTCCATATATATTTTGATCCGCTTGTAGAATAGCATCTCTTGCATCTACGAAGCCTGTTCCACAAGGCTGCAGTTTACAAGCCTCTGTTACTAATCGCATCGCACGGTTGTTACCACCTGTACCATTATATAAGTCATAGTCGTAGCCATATTGGTCTACTAAATTCCAGTGCAAATCCCACAGCATCGCACACCAAACAGAGCCTATACCGTGTGGTTGTGAAAATTGTGCTGTGTTGTTGGTGCTTGCATAAGTAACTGGATTTACAGCCATATCACGGGTGTACGGGAAAGGACGAATACCACCACCCGATGTAGGCTCTCCAACAGCATAAGTACCAATACCTCTAGGCATATCAGGATTTGCAACATTGGCAGGAGAGGTAGTAAGTACTAAGCCCCACCAGTCACTCCAACCTTCGCCCATCTGCTCTGCATTACTCAAACAACCTGAGTTTCCAGCTCCTCCTGTAAGACGAATAGAAATACCGTGTCCGTATTCGTGTGCAATGATACCATTGTCATAGTCGCCATCAATTTGGAAGTTGCCTCCACTAGCTGACATTGTTACATTCACGGTTGGTATTTGTGCGCGGATAGTTGCGCAATCGCCTTGACTAAGCATAACGCAAGGAATCGTCACAGAAGCTCCATTTGCACCAGGTGCCATAGCAATAGGCGCACCTGCTACATTATTACAAACGACTGCTGCTATTGCGCCCGCGTTTTGTGCATTCAGACACTTTAAACCAAACTCACAGTTTCCTCTATCTATTAAAGCAATATTTCCATTGATTGCCCCACCATTCGTCAAAGCATTACAAGCTTCCGAAGGAGCAGCTGTACCATCATTCGCAATCACTAAATCACCAGTAATACCTGAGAAAGTAGTTTGTCCGAACTGCGCTACTACTGCACCATAGCTACCTGCTATACCACCTGGAGAATTTACGGTAAATGCTGTAGTAGCAGAAGCCGTCCAAAGGAACATCTGCATTCTAGGATTACCACCATCGGTAGGTGTAGAGAAATTAGCGTTATTCGTACCACTACCATCTTGTGCGTCTGCATTTACGGAATCACCGCCAGAGCCGCCTTTACCATAGTTATTTTCTTGAAAGTTTCCGCATGCTTCCGTAAAACCATAGTTGTAATAAATGTCATGCATGTAGTTATTCCAAACGAATAGGTTGGTAATCGCTGCATCGCGGTTTTCACCTGTTTCAGGGTCAGCATTCGGATCAAATGTGAAGTCAAAACATAAGTTTGCACCACCATCAGGGCTATAGCCTGTACCATTATTACCGTTTTGGTCTTCTTGCGCCCAAACATTATTACCTCTCGTAATAGTATATTCCGCACCAACCGCTCCGTTCGTATCGTGCCATCCAAAGGGAGAAGCTGTTGTATTGTTAGCTTCAGGATTGGTAACTAATGCCATCCCGCCATGATTTGGACTTTCTACAGTTAAAGGGAAAATACGGTAAGAGTTTGCTGCAACAGGAGCAGCACTTGCATGCGTATGTGCATGTGTGTGTGCGTGTCCAGCATGGTTGTGTTCATGTACTGTTCCTGTACTAGTGTAATCTAAATGACCACTTGCCAAAGCCGCTTGTTGCTCTTCGCAAGTCATTTCTGCTAATTCATTTACTTTTCGGATGTAGTCATGTGGGTTTGGTGCACCAAAATCACAATGTAGTACTTGATCGCGTACCTTTAATACCTCACCAGTCTGTGCGTCTACACGTACACTCCACCAATTCTGTGCATCTTTTTCATAAATATCTACATCCCAAACTAGACGCACATCAGTATCCGTATGTCTGATATAAAGTAATTGCGACTTCACTTCTTGTAAAGCGATGTCGTCTAGGTTGAACAAAGTTTCCTTGTTTGCACCTCGCGAAGTACTAGATGGAGTAAGCGAGCGCGAAGTGTTTAAAGAACGATCTTGTAAGGCTATTTGTAATGCATTTGTAACGGTGATTTGTTCTCTATTCGAAAGTAACTTTGAAATTTTAGCCACAAACCGACCCGCTGCATATACTACTTCGTCATTCTTTAAATGAACTCCAACTTGAGCTATATCAACATCAATACCATTATAGGTTTGTTGAAGATAAACATGGGTCAAGCCATCGGTGTCGGTGTAATTATCCGATACTCGCCATTGAATATCCTGATTGATACCATATTTGGTAGAGTTTTCATAGAGGTATTCGGCTGCAATCTGTATTTCTGGTTGTGCTACCAGTACAGCAGAAAACAGCGTGAATAGTGTTGCAAGGGTTGCAAACCGCAGAGTAAGTACGCGCATTTTAGATAGTTATTTACGTTGAGTAATTATATTTAATAAATAGCAAAGCCTTGTATAACAAGCTTATACTGAATAGTTTCGTTGTACAATCTGGTGACTATTTGTCTTAGTGTAGAAAATTTAGTTGGATAAAGTGTGCGTATCTTATTGGATATGTTTATAGAAAAAATATACGTCTTTAAAACTAAGTATGGATGATGTGGGTAATCATAAACTAACGGTTGTTAGCTTTTCTAGGAACGAAAGTAATAATTCTAATTGGAATTCAAAAATTAAAATAATATTTTGACAAAACTATTAAGTAAACTGTCACATTTATAGGGTAATTGGTAATTATACGACAGATAAACAGCTCTGAAAAGCTAATAATTTGAAAATTGAGATTGATTATCAAATACTTACATTTTTTTAGCCTTTAGCTGTCTCATCTAATTGAAAAGAAACATCTTTTAAGGCTAGAAAACGTCAGGTAAAACCTGCCTAATTATTTCTTGTAAATTTATCCCTCTATAAAAGTTAACTGATGCTTGAGCTGAATAGAAATTCAAGCCAAACATTAGCTAAAAATTTACAGAGGGAATTTATTTTTATCTAAAATTTAAATTCTTAGTGTAAATTCCATTCGCTAAAGAATCTAATGCTATTGCTCCCATTCTTATGTCGGGTTTAGATACTCTACTGCGAGAAGTAAATAGACCAACTCCTCCGTCAATATTAGTGTAAGTAGGTACTACTTGAGCACTTGTAATACCTGTATTTGCTTGTCGAATACGAATAAACTCTACTAGTTCTTCTCCACCTGCGGTCACCACAAACTCTATGCTCTTGAATCGGCGGATAGTCGTTTCTGTTGGTTCTAAAGCTCCTTCCATGAAGCGATAAAAATCTTCGCCTAGCACTTCTATTCGCTCGCGGGCGGTTTCGCTAAAGCTTGTGCGCACTAAACCTTCTGCAAGTGTCCACACTACTTGCCGATCAGCAAACTCTGAATTGCTGCCAGGTAGTGATTCTTCTATATTAATCAGCAAACGCGCATCATAGATGTAAGCGTTTGGATCGGGTCGCCAAGAAAAGCGTATAGGACGGTCATATTCCCAATTTAATTGGTCGCCTGGCTGCCCGGGCACCAACTCCATCATTCCAACAATATTTGTAGTTGCACTCAATGCCTTTTGGCTTTCGCCTGTATTAATAGTAAGCGTTACGGATTCTCCACTATCAAAAGGCTCATCATCAGGCAAGGTGAAGGTATATAGATAATTAGGGTCAGTAGCAAAAACACCTTCTTCCCGCTCAATGCCTTCCTTGCTTACGTCCACACGTTCTAGGGTAATCGTAGAATTAAACGCAGGACGCTCTAGCTGTACTAGCGCATTGCTATAATATAAGGAATCTGGATTTTTTGCTAATTCAAATGCATTCGTTTCCGCATCCAAAAACGCTTTTTCCACCCGTACATAATGCACCTCATCCTCTTGAGCAAGCATACCATATACAATAGGGATGTCCTCCCAATCGGTTGTAAGATTTAACTCATTGTCACAAGACCATATACTTAGTGTAAATAAGCATAGTATAATTACTTTCTTCATGTTTATCCGTATTAGAACAATCAAGTCATTTCAAAAAATGTAGCCAAAGATAGCTTTTTTATGGAATTTGACGATTAAGGGAATCGGCAAAAAATAACCTACCCGTTTCTCTTGTTCTTTTTCCAGGCAGCTTCGTTGCTCATCAGTTACAGAACCAGCTATGCGCCTTCTTCGCGCCTTACTGCCTGAAAAAATAACGAACCCAAACTATGGGTAGGTTATTTCTTGCCGATTCCCTAAGCAGTAGCTTCTTCTAGCAATAAAAACACCTCATCGCCGAGCGCAATCGTTCCTCCCTTAATAACCGTAGTAGTAATACCACCATGTCCACGCATGGCATTATAACCACCTGCACCGAGATTCGTTTCCATACGAGAACAGGGATGACAATTCCCCGTTGTTTTTAGAACAACTGATCCTATCTGAAACGTCCTATCTTTTAACGCCAATAAATTAACGCCCGATACGACTATATTGCGGCGCAGTAAGCCAGGCGCAATGCTATCTTTTTGTAAAATATTCGCTACTGCGGCTATATGCTCCGCCTGAATGAGCGTAATCATACGCTTGCCATTTGCTTTGCTATAATGGTCGCCCTCTATGCCTGTAGCTACATCAACTTGTACTTCCTGTACGACTTTCAAGTCCGATCGCTTTTCAGGGCGTATCCCTATCCACTCTACCCTACCCACTTGCGGCATGATGTCGAATAATGCTTTTAAACTGCTTGCCATTTTTTTTATTTTTAGAAGTGAAAGCAGAGACCTTCCTTTGGACTGAGGGAGTAGAGATTATATGTGCGTTTGCCCTAATTTACCTTTTGTCCAAAGTTTAATTAATTTTCAGAATTATGCCTTAATTGATTCTACTATGTCCCACCGTTGAAACGGTGGGCTAAACCATTCAATTTATGACTTTTTAGCCCACCAATTCATTGGTGGGAACTGATTCAGATAAAAAATCAATTAAGGGAGCAAGAAAGAAATAAGCTCCCCATTATGACGCAGTAATTTTTTATCCTAAAAGTGCTTCAAAAATTAAGCATAGCTGGGCTACGGTTCATTTTTTAAGTGCTTTTAGGGCAAAAAAGAACAACTCGGAGTGGGTAGATTATTTTTTGCTTGCTCCCTAAGGGATAATTCCGTTAATTTTTGTTCTCTCAATCCAAATAATTTCTCTCTTTATTTCATCTCTCATCAGCATCCTAACACAATTTAAGACGACGTTAAAAACTTTAACGATAGCCTCGTGCAACTCCTTATCCAAACGCTGGTCTTTGATGAATGTTGAAACGATTTAAATGTTCCGTGTTATGGAACTCAAATAAAGGGATACGGGAAAAACACACCCGATTATTTTCACATTCCTCAATCTGATTTTAAAATGAAGAATCTACAGTTTTTAGTATTGTGCCTTTCATTATGCACAACGGGATTATTCGCACAACGCGACAACACGCTCTTCAATTCTTCAGGACGCTTTGGCGTTTTTGGAGCTCCCATCTTGGAATTTTCTGATTTAAGTATCAATGGCGAGGTCTCTAGAGGCGGCGGCGGTGGTATAGTATTAGGCAATACCTTCATTGGAGCATATGGCTCTGGCGACCTCGATTGGCGCGATGTGATAGAAGGCGAAGAAGTTCGTATTTCTTCTGGACATGGCGGACTTTGGGTAGGTTATGTACCTTATCAGTCATCTGTCATTCACCCGTACATCAGTACCCGTATTGGATGGGGCGCAGCCGATATAGAATTCACGGATGATAACTTCCGTACCAATGAAGATTTCTTTGTATTTACACCTGAAGTGGGTTTAGAAGTGAATATATTCCGCTGGTTCAGAGTAGCGGGTACAGTAGGCTACCAATGGTATAATGGACTCGATGATGCACCACAAATTGGCAATTGGGATACCGATAATCTACATGCAGGTTTGGCATTGCGTTTCGGCTTATTTGGCAAGGACAAAAATCGCAGAAACTGCCGCAAGCGTTGCAATGAAAATCGTTTTAGACTGCCGTGGTAAGGGCAGCGTAGTTTAGTTATTTGATTCTAGATACTTTTAAAGACCAAATAACTAAATATCCAAACAACTAATATATCCAAATCGCCAACTATTCTATAAGTTTAAAAACAATCTATCATGCATAACTTAAAATTCTTATTGCTTTTAGCTCTAGTAGCTACTTTTATGACAAGCTGCGAATTGGATGAACTTTGTGAAGCAGGCGAAGGCCCTACCGTGACCAAAGAACTGGAATTGGTAGAATTTCACAGTATTGAATTGAATGTATCGGCAGATGTATTTATTACGCAGGGTTCAGAGTTTAAAGTAGAAGCTGAAGGGCAGGAAAATATAATTGATTTGCTAGAAACTAGCGTACGAAGCGGCACTTGGGAGATAGAGTTTGATAGAAGCTGCGTACGTGGTCATAATGGCTTAGATATTTTTATCACAATGCCAAATGTGGAGCGTCTAGAAATTCATGGAAGTGGTAGTATTACTAGCGAAAACGCGCTAGAAGGCGAACTACTAGAGCTAAAAATTGATGGCTCAGGTGACTTGGATTTGGCAGCCAATATGGAAGAGGTTGCTATCCGCATTGAAGGTTCTGGTACTACTAAACTAGAAGGTGCCACCGACGATTTGAATGTAGTGATTCGCGGCTCTGGTGATGTAAAAGCATTTGATTTGGAAACCTTACGTGCTAGTGTAGATGTGGGTGGTTCAGGTGATGTGGAGGTGAATGTACTGGATTTCCTAGAAGTAGTCATCAATGGTAGCGGCGATGTCTTCTTCAAAGGCGATCCAGAAGTGGATGTTACTATCAATGGCAGCGGCGACGTACGTGGTGTTTAAAAATGGTTTATATATAATTTTAACGCGCAAGTCTTTTTACTTGCGGCTTGTGTAGCGTAAACACGAAATGAATGACGGAGATGCAGGAGCATCTCCGTTTTTTATCGTGACTAGTGCATTGTAAAATAAGTTTTTTATAATTTAAAATTATTGCTCGTGAGGACATCTGTCCGATACGTTCTTTCTACAAATATCTGATTTGTAGAAAAGTATACGAATCAGATATTCGTATAAAGTCGGTGACGGATTGAAAATCCGCACCAGCAAAAATTTAAAAAGACTTATTTTACACAGTACTAGGATATTTTAACGCATTGCTACGTGCCTGCCAATAGTTCCCGAATCAATTCAGGCTTGGCTACATAATCGCCTAATGGTTTCATTTGAAAGGTGTAGCTATCAGCAGTTTTTAAGTCAAGTTGTTTCATGTCGTCAGGTTTTAGGCAATAGACTTTGCCATCCGTTGCATGTGCTACGAGAGTAGTCGGCGAACCTAAATCCAAGTAGATTTCTGGTTTCGTGAATCGCAATAAGCCATTCAAGCGATGATTAATCACTTCCACTTTGAAAAGCGTTATTGGCTGCCCACTTTCTGTTTCATAGGTGGCTAAAATCTTCTTCTCTTCTTCAAAGCGTTTTAGCACATCTAGATTGAATACGCCTATGTTATTCAGGCGCAATACAGGTACTGGTTCGCCCAAGTTTTTGTAGACTTCTTGGTAGATAGGCACTTCGCTATAGACCGCAGGGGTGTAGTTTTCGATTTTTTCTATCCATTCTGCTTTCGTATACGTTTTAGAAAACCAATCGGGTTGGTAGCGTGGTACAAATTCTAGTGCAAAGAAACTTAAGCTAGAAGTATAAGTCATAGTATTAGACTTTAAGTCTGGACTTCGTTGCAATTCGTTCATGGTAAGTCCGTTGATATCTTCCAAGTATTGGTCTTCCATATCTGTCAAATGCTCAGGAAGAGTTGGTAGTTCTCTAGGAAAAAGGAGCTGTATACACGTCGATAACTTATGCTCTTGCAAGTTTCTGTTCTGTTGTCTTCTGTCCTTTTCGAACTGTTCTTCTCTTTCTTTAAGTGTTTTTCTATACTTGGAATAACTTTTAGCTAAAGTCTTATCAGGAGTTTTAGATGCTCGTACTGGTACACGAATTAATTCTCCTTGATATTTTAGGATAAGTTGGTAATCAAAATCTTTTCGCTTGATGCGTTTAATACGTACATCTGAAAACCGTTTTTCTGTTAATTTGAACTGATGCTTTTTAGTAAAATTTTTATCCGAAAATATCCAAACCACACCTTGCATTGCTGCTAATTCGGGATTTTTATTACTTAAGTCTTTGACAAAAATTTTATTTTTCCCTTTCGTAACGATTTCAATATTGTAATAAGAAGGATTTTGATATACTTCTTCAAACTCTAAATGGGCAATATAGTCAGTGCCTGCATGTTTTTCTCTTATACTTTCTCGTTCAAATCGTTCCTCCATATTGTAGTGATTATCTAATATGGAATATTTATAATCGTAGGATTTTGCGCTTTCTATTACTTCTTTTACAATAGCATGTGTTTCTTGCATTTTTTCCACTAGAGCTGTTTTATCGCGTTCCCACATTCGTCCAAACCCTGCATGAGAACCATACCACTTATCATAGAAATAGCCCATTGCTTCTAGCCTTGAACCCACCATTTTAGTCTCCACTTCGCCCTGCTCATAATCAATGAATTGCG
>JAHDCQ010000247.1 GCA_020629845.1 Saprospiraceae bacterium
AAAGCCCATTTTAACATCTTCTTAATTTTGCTAAAATCTACTTTTTGTAACATCTGCCAATGTAGATTTGCCAAACGCCAATTTTGCTTAAAAAATGCCAAATTTACTATGGCTTTTCCTTGCTGAAAAAAGATAAAATTAACTTCCTCATGTTAATAGGAATGCCTATTTTCGCGGCAAAATTAGGAACCTGTTAGAGTTAGAAGGCAATTTCGCAGTCATTGGGCTTTCAAAAATTGAGAAAGTGCTTTTTATACTCCTATCAATAGCATCGCATGATAAACAAGGTATCACGACTCATTTTCTTCGCTTTTTTGATGGTTGCACCAATCTTGGTGTTTGGTCAGCATAACCACGATCATAGTGGTCACAATCATGACCATTCGCACGACCATTCTGGGCATAATCATAGCCATGACCATAGTGGACACAACCATGATCACAGCGGTCATAATCACGACCACTCTGGACACGGACATGACCATTCAGGACATGGACACGCGCAAAGCCAACCAATAGCAACTTCTTGTGGCACACCGCATAAGCACCACGCGCATGAAGAAAGCTACACGGATATGGTGATGCACCACATCGGCGATGCAAATGAAATTCACCTTTGGGGCGATGTACACATCCCACTGCCATGTATTTTATACTCCAAAGACAAAGGTTTAACATTTACCATGTCTAGTTCATTTGAGCATGGACACAAAGTAATTGATGGTTATGTACTCGATCATGGCGTAGTGCGAAGAATTGCTTGTGCGGATGCAGCAGAAAAACTACACCATATAGATGGTACAGAAGCACGTGAAGAGGGAGAAGAGTTTAATTATTACGCATTACAAGGCGGAAAAGAATATTTGTTGGAGCGTCCTGCAATGATTTACAATATGGGCAGCGCATCTTGGTTTGATTTGTCAATTTCCAAGAATGTGTTTTTCATGATGGTAGCTACACTGCTTATGTTCCTAATTTTCGGGGCAGTACGCAGAGGCTACGAAAAGAACAACGGACAAGCACCTAAAGGCATCCAATCCTTCTTTGAGCCGCTATTCACTTTCATGCGTGATGATGTAGTGAAGCCAAGTATTGGAGAAAAGTGGGAGCGTTATATGCCATTCATCATGTCGCTGTTCTTCTTTGTATTATTCTGTAATTTATTAGGTCTGATTCCATTCATTGGTGGCCCGAATATTACAGGTAATGTAGCGACAACGGTAGCTTTGGCATTCTTCACTTTCTTAGTGGTGACTTTTAGCGGCAATAAGCACTATTGGCAACATATTTTCTGGATGCCAGGTGTACCAAAAGCAGTGCGTGTATTGCTTGCACCTATCGAGTTTGCAGGTATTTTTATCAAGCCATTTACACTCTTCATTCGTTTATTTGCGAATATTACCGCAGGTCACATCCTGATTTTGGTATTGGTGGGCTTGATATTCATTATGGGTAAAATGGGACAAAGTGTTGGCGGTGCTGTTGCAGGTGGCGCGATAGGTTTACCATTTACCTTTGCGATGAACTTCCTAGAGTTGTTCGTAGCATTCTTACAGGCTTATGTATTCGCCTTACTTTCTGCTATCTATATCGGACAAGCAGTAGATGAAGGACATCATCACGATGAGCATGAGCATGATGTGGCGCATGCACATTAGAAAAATATTGTATTAGGTATCAGGTATTAAGTATTAGGCGAGGTTCTACTTTGTGCCTAATACTTAATACCTAATACGAATTTTCAATAACTATATAAATTTTTGCTACCATGACTGGAAGTTTAGCAGCAATTGGTGCAGGTCTAGCGGTAATAGGCGCAGGCATCGGCATCGGACAAATTGGTGGAAAAGCAACAGAAGGTATTGCACGTCAGCCAGAAGCGGCTGGTCAAATCCAAACAGCGATGATTATCGCAGCAGCACTTGTTGAGGGTGCAGCTTTGTTTGCGATTGTAGGCGCATTCTTCTTGTCGTAGTCACTACGACGCACCGAATAATAATCTAGCCCAGTAGCGGTTGGCTGCGGGCTAGATTGTTTCTGTGGGTATTAGGTATCAGGTATTAAGTATTAGGTACATTTTTTCCAATACTTTTCTTGAACTTAATGCGGAATAATTAAAAAATATTGGAGTATTAGCAAAAGTCTAAACGTACTTAATACCTAATACTTTATACATAATACAGCCGAAGGCTAAAAGCAAATAACATGATATTCCTAGCAGCAGAATTCTCTCCGATATTGCCTTACGTTGGTCAGTTTCTTTGGACGACGCTGATGTTCCTATTGGTTTGGTTGGTACTTGGTCGTACTGCCTTTAAGCCAATCCAAAATGCTTTAACGAAGCGTGAAAACGATATTCAAGAAGCACTAGACGAAGCAAAGAAAGCGCGTGAAGAAATGGCAAACTTGAAGTCAGAGCATCAAGCATTGTTGGCACAAGCAGAGGCAGACCGTTCTAGTATCTTGAAGGAAGCGAAGGAAACGAAAGAATCCATCATTGGCGAAGCACGCGAGCAAGCTAAGAAAGAGTACAAACTCTTGATGGAGAATGCAAAGGAAGACATCCAAAATCAGAAAATGGCTGCTATCACCGACTTGAAAAATCAAGTAGGTACAATGGCAATCGAGATTTCGGAAAAGGTGATGCGTGAAAAACTAGCTGGTCAGCAAGAAAGCTATATCGGCAAGTTGGTGGATGAAATTAAGTTGAATTAATTTTGAATTGAGAATTAAGAATTTTGAATAAATAAGTCCATGACTGTATGGAAGAATCGCTCAAAATTCACGCATTCAAAATTCAAAATTCAAAATTAATCTTATGTCTTTAAAAAGAATAAGCACCCGTTACGCAAAGTCCTTGATTAGCTTGGCACAGGAGCGCGGAGAGCTAGAAAAGGTAAACGAGGATGTGCAGATGTTCCAAGAAGTAGCAAAGAATAGAGACTTTGCCGCTTTGTTGCGTAGTCCAATCATCAATGTGGATAAGAAGCGTAGCGTGATGAAAGCCTTGTTTGGTGGCAAGACGACTGAACTGACGGAGAAATTCCTAAACATCGTACTGACAAAAGGACGTGAAGCGCATTTGCCAGCTATTATGTCGGAGTTCACGGAGCAGTACAAAGCTATCAAAGGCGTTTCAAATCTGAAGATTACAAGCGCGGAGAAGCTAAGTGATGCTGCCATCGAGAAAATCAAGCAAAAGCTGATTGCTCAAAAAGCTATCACAGCGAATGTGGAGGTGACTACTAAGATAGACCCAAGCATCATCGGTGGCTTCATCTTAGAGTTTGGTGATGAGCTATACGATGCCAGCATTTCGCGCAAGCTAAAAGTGCTAAAGAAGGACTTTACAGGAAACTTATATGTTTCTCAAATAGAAAGAAAATAATTTTTGAATTGAAAATTGAAAATTGAAAATTGACAATGTCTATATAGCAAAATTGTCAATTGTCAATTGCCAATTGTACATTAAATATAAATAATATGGCTGTCGCTGTTAAACCTGATGAAATATCTGCAATATTGAAGCAGCAGTTGTCTGGTTTCAATACTGCAACTGATTTGGAAGAAGTAGGTACCGTATTGCAAGTAGGTGACGGTATTGCACGTGTATATGGCTTGACGAAAGCACAAGCGGGTGAATTGGTGGAGTTCGAGACGGGCGTGCAAGCAATCGTATTGAACCTAGAGGAAGACAATGTAGGGGTAGTATTGATGGGACCAAGTGAAGGTATTCGTGAAGGTTCTAAAGTACGTCGTACAGGCAAGATTGCTTCTATCAACGTAGGAGAAGGCTTCGTAGGGCGTGTAGTGAACGGACTAGGTGAACCAATTGATGGTAAAGGTGTGATTAGTGGTGATAAGTACGAGATGCCATTGGAGCGTAAAGCACCAGGTGTTATCTATCGTCAGCCAGTAAGTGAGCCGCTACAAACGGGTATCAAAGCGATTGATGCGATGATTCCGATTGGTCGCGGACAACGTGAGCTTATCATTGGTGACCGCCAAACGGGTAAGACAGCGATTGCGATTGACACCATCCTAAACCAAAAAGAATTTTACGATAAAGGCGAACCTGTTTACTGTGTATATGTGGCTTCTGGTCAGAAGGCATCTACGGTAGCATCTGTGGCACGTATCTTGGAAGATCGTGGCGCGATGGATTACACGGTTATCGTTTCTGCATCGGCGGCTGACCCTGCACCATTGCAGTTCTATGCACCATTTGCGGGCGCAGCTATCGGGGAATACTTCCGCGATACAGGTCGTCCAGCATTGATTATTTACGATGATTTGTCGAAGCAAGCCGTAGCCTACCGCGAGGTATCGCTATTGTTGCGTCGTCCTCCAGGGCGTGAGGCATATCCTGGTGATGTATTCTACTTACACTCTCGTCTGCTAGAGCGTGCTGCGAAAATCATTGACAACGATGAAATCGCAAACGACATGAACGACCTACCTGAGTCTTTGAAGAAAGCAGGTATCGTGAAAGGTGGTGGTTCTTTGACGGCATTGCCTATCATCGAAACACAAGCGGCGGACGTATCGGCATATATCCCAACCAACGTAATTTCGATTACAGATGGTCAGATATTCCTAGAGTCGAACTTGTTTAACGCAGGTATTCGTCCAGCGATTAACGTAGGTATCTCCGTAAGTCGTGTGGGTGGTTCTGCACAGATTAAGGCGATGAAGAAAGTATCTGGTACACTAAAGCTCGACCAAGCAGCTTATCGTGAGCTAGAAGCCTTCTCTAAGTTCGGTTCGGACTTGGATGCCGCTACAAAAGCAGTACTAGACAAGGGCGCACGTAACGTGGAAATGCTAAAGCAGCCACAATACGCACCAGTACCCGTAGAGCAGCAAATCGCAATCATCTACTTAGGTACAAACAACTTGATGAAAGATGTTCCTGTGAATAAAGTAACAGAATTTGAACATACTTTCTTGACAACTTTGAAGCAACGTCATGGCGAGCTATTGGATTCGTTCAAGACGGTAAAGAAGTTGCCAAAAGAAGCAACCGATGTTCTAGCGAAGTTGGCAAGCGAATTGTCAGCGCAATACAAATAAAAAATAATTGACAATGAACAATTGACAATTGACAATGAAAGCACGCGCCTAATTGTCAATTGTCAATTATCAATTGTCCATTCATAAAGATATGTCTGGTAAATTAAAAGAAGTACGGGAGCGGATTACCTCCGTGAATAAGACGCAGCAGATTACCAAAGCCATGAAAATGGTAGCGGCTGCCAAGCTACGTCGCGCACAACAAGCGATTCAGAAGATGCGCCCCTACGCGGATAAGCAACAGCAGATGCTTATCAATATTCTTTCTAACTTGGATGGCAATGCCAGCACTTCTTTTGGTGTAGAGCGCGAAGTAAACAAGGTTTGCTTGGTGGTCGTGACTTCCAATAGAGGGCTTTGTGGTGCATTTAATACCAACGTGATTAAAGCAGCAAAGGCAAAGCTACAAGGAGAATATGCAGACGTATTAGCGGCAGGCAATCTGACGGTATTACCGATTGGTAAGAAAGGCGCAGAGTTTTTCCGCAAGCACACGACAGCTACTATCATTGATGATTACGTTGCTTTATTCGACGACCTCAGCTTTGATAATGTAGCGCAAGTGTCGAAGCGATTGATGGCGGCTTTCGAGAATAATGAGTTTGATAAAATTGAGGTGTCTTACGGAAAATTTGTTAATGTGGTGACACAGGAAGCAACCGTAGCGCAGTTTTTGCCCGTAGAGAAGATTGAAATAGAGGAGGAAGAAGGTGCGAAAAAGACAAAAGCAGACTACATTTTCGAGCCAGACCAAGATAGCTTGCTCAATTATTTGATTCCGAGTATTCTGCAAACGCAGTTTCAGAAATATGTACTCGATACCCACGCTTCGGAGCATGGTGCGCGTATGACCGCGATGGACAACGCCACCGAAAATGCCGAAGAACTGCGCCGCGAATTAAAAATCGCGTACAACAAAGCGCGCCAAGAAGCAATTACGAAAGAGATTTCGGAAATTGTGGGTGGTGCTGCTGCTTTGGAAGGGGCGTAGGATTGAGTTTCTTTTTAGAGCTTTCAAAAGCCCTTCGTGTTTTGCGCGGAGGGCTTTTGTGTGTTTATAAGCTTACAACCGCTTTTTCAATTCCCCGTTTTACACTTTCCCAGGTGATGGCGCTATCAAATACGATTGGGTCTGCATCTTCTTCTGCATCTTCAAAATATGTCAGGCTACGAATGACATGGAAAATCGTATCATGCTCATATTTTTCACGATAAAAATCAAGTAGCTGCGAAAGGCTATATCGTTGAAGTAAAAAATAGATGTCGTAGAAATCCTTCTTTGCACCTCTAGCCGAAAGTGCATCTAGTTTCATAGGTGCAATGTCTTCTATATCCAAAATTTGGATGTCTTCAATGCTATGAATAGGACGAATAAATGGATGTTTGAAGCCAATACAATCCACTTTCACATAGTCAATTTCCAAGATTAAGGTTTGGCGCAATTTGACAGTAACTTGCGTGATATTGAAGTCTTCGGCTAGGTATTCATACAGGATATTAGCATCAAAATCCTCAATAGTGAAGAAGTCTAAATCCACCGATTTTCGATGACCTAGTTGTAAGGCTAAAGCAGTACCGCCCACCAAAGCAAACTGCTTCATGTAGTCTTTGCTCGCCAAAGCTTTTAATAATCCCAGTGTACTATCTTCGACTGTTTGATATTGTAGCATCGCATTTCGTTGAGGGGAATATTGAAATAAACACGACAAAAGTGCATGACGCGCTTATCCATATAGCGCAAGCGTTTTATGACTGCTGTGATACGTTCTTGCCCATAAAACGCTAACATACTTTTGAACTCTTCCCAAGTGCCCCGATGCAATACACGCTCAATGACATACTTTGCATGATGCTCCCAATTGATACTTGCATAGTCTGTATCCCAAAAAAGAGATGGGCGTAGGTTCATATTTATATTTTAGACAAAGATACCTAAAATCATAAAGCGCGTCAAGAGGCAATTACGAAAGCGTTTTCGGAAATTGTGGGTGGTGCTGCTGCTTTGGAAGGGGCGTAGGATTGGTGTTGAGTTTGGTTTTACAAAAGCCCTTCGTGTTGCGGAGGGCTTTTGCAGTCAATTGAAAGAAGATGTTACATTTATAAAGTATATCTTCTATCTACCTCATTACTTAGTTAAGAGAATCCAAAAGTAAATAATCTTTAAAATAAAGCAGCAACACCCTAAAATGAAGTAAAAATATTTTACTTTGAAGAACTCTGGTGGTTCTCCTTGTTGAGGTGCTTTTGATAACTCAAATCTTTCCATAATATAAATTTATTTATGGAAGCTTGAACAAGTTCAGTTATATTTATAACCAATAAAAATGGTAAGAGTTCTAAATGAGGTCATTTTTAAATAGAAAGCGTGTTGATTTATTTAAAAACCAACACGCTTTAGAAAATACTATCAATAAGGTTGTATCTTTTCATTTTAAACCTTAACTTGCCTTCGATTTTACTTACGCGGAAGCGTACAAGTTCAGTCATTCGGTCAGTACTATTGCAGTAGTATTGACTTTTTTTATGAAAAAAATGTGAATTAATAGTTAGGTTAAATAAAAAGTTGAATTAATTAATAGCCCATGTACACAAATGTCAAAAATCTTTTGATTATTCTAGACCACACTTTTTGGTGTTTTCCCGTGATTTATAATATTTTTTATGGTTTAATTATTTGTTTACCAATGTTTTGGAGATGTTTTTTTCCTGATATTTTTTTCCTGTTTTTTTTCAATATTTTTTATTGTATTTTTTTAAAAAAGAGTAGCTATTTACTACCCATCGTGAGATTAGGCTATAAAATTTAACTTTGTAGCT
>JAHDCQ010000591.1 GCA_020629845.1 Saprospiraceae bacterium
CAGGATGGTCAAGGCTTTTTTGGTAGTGTGCTTTATAATCTTGCATGATGTGTTCATTTAGGTATTAGGTACAAGGGATTTCGTGACAAGTCAACCTAATACTTAATACATTGTACTCTATACTTAGAATCCTACTACCACACGCCCTTTGGAACCGCCTTTTAGCATGGCATCAATGTAAGGGTCTAATTCCTCCAAGCTGCAATCGGTGACTAGATTTTCCAAATTGGGTAACTTCCAATCATTGGCGAGTTTGTTCCAAACGGCTTTGCGTTTTTCCATTGGGAAGTTAGCAGAATCCAAACCTAATAAGTGAACACCATTGAGAATGAAGGGAAAAACCGTCGTTGAAAGTATGGGCGAACTCACTAAGCCACAAGCTGCGACACTACCTTCGGATTTGCAGCCTTTAACCAAGGTAGCCAAAGTATTGCCACCAACGGTATCAATCGCGCCTGCCCATTGTGGGCGCATTAGTGGGCGACTTGAATTATCATTTACAAACTCTCTATCTACCACCTCTGTCGCGCCGATACTTTTTAGGTAAGCTGTGTTTTCCGATTTGCCTGTGGAAGCTGTTACTTCATAGCCCGCCTTTGCTAATATGCCAACCGCCATACTTCCTACACCGCCTGTTGCACCTGTCACTACCACATTACCCATTTCAGGGCTTTGCCCCATCATTTCCATTTTATAAAGTCCGATGCCTGCCGTCAAACCTGCCGTACCAATAATCATGCTTTCTCTCAAGGACAAGCCACTTGGAAGCGGCACTACCCAGCCCGCAGGTACACGGATATATTCGGAGAATGCGCCATCGGTATTCATGCCCAAATCGTAACTGGTGACGAGTACTTTATCTCCCACTTTGAAGTCTGGCGACTTACTTTCCTCCACTATGCCCGCACCATCAATGCCAGGTGTATGTGGATATTTGCGTGTCACGCCTTTATTGCCTGAAAAGGAAAGCGCGTCTTTATAGTTGAGCGCAGCATAATGCACTTTTATCAGCACATCGCCATCTGGCAAATCCTCTATCTTTCGCTCGATGATATTTCTTACGTATTTTCCAGACGCATGCTCTGTCACGCGGTACGCTCTAAACCTTTTTACCTCCATGTTTGATAGCTGTTGTAGTGCTGTATGTTCGATTCCTCCACAAATTAGGATAAAAAATGCTATATCTTAAAAATAGTCCCTCTGTAAAAAATCTGCTCCTTGGCTTGCTCCATATTGTTATCGGACTATTCAAGTCGCAATGTGCACTCGAAAC
>JAHDCQ010000248.1 GCA_020629845.1 Saprospiraceae bacterium
GTGTGGCTTCGGGGAAAAATGGCTTGGATGGCACCGATCCATTGTCTAAAATTGATGTGGAGAATAGCTTAAGCGACCGTCTCTTTGGAGGTTCAGGTGTAGATATTCAGGTGCAGGGCAATATTGATATGAACTTCGGTTTTAGATATCAATATACTGATAATCCAGCTTGGCCATTACGGCAAAGGCGATTTATTGGTCCTGATTTTGATTTTTCACAATTACAAATGAATGTAGATGGTCAAATTGGAGAAAAACTCAATTTCTCCACCAACTACAATGCTAATGCATCTTTCGATTTCGATAACCAAATGAAACTCGAATATGCCAGCGATGCCTTCAGCGAAGATGATATCATCAAGACCATTGAAGCGGGTAATGTGAGTTTGCCGCTACAAGGTACGCTTATACAAGGCGCGCAAAACCTCTTTGGTATCAAAACGCAATTGCAGTTCGGACACCTTTACGTAACAGCTATTGCATCGCAGCAAAAATCGGAGCAAGAACAAATTGAACTAAAAGGCGGCGCACAAATCCGCGAATTTGAAGTACGTGCCGACCAATACGATGTCAATCGTCACTTCTTCCTTTCGCATTTTAATAGAGAAGGTTTTGAAGAGGCTTTAGTCAATTTACCACAAATAAAAACCCGTTTTAAACTAAAGCAAATAGAAGTATGGGTAACCAACGATCGTAATGTAAACACCCCTGGAGAAGGGGGAAATCGAGCAGCCCGCGACATTGTAGCATTGTCCGATTTAGGGGAATCCACACGCCTAACCGACCCACAGCGAAATATTATTAGTGCGTTGAATCCTATCGTGCGAGAAGGTAGAAATCTGCCAAGCGATGAAGCAAACACCTTATTTCAAGACATCTTAGATGGAGAGGGCGTAGATAATATAGATGAAGTAGTACGAAGCCTAAGAGAAGATGGCTTGATTCAATCCATAGATTTTGAAAAAACCCAAGCGCGTATGCTACGCGAAGGGCAAGAATATACCGTCAATCGTGATTTAGGTTTTGTTTCCTTAAATATTAACCTACAACCCTATCACGTACTGGGGGTTGCCTATACCTATACCTACGATGGTGAACCTTATGCCGTAGGACAATTTAGTAATGGTACGCCTTCTGTGTCGCCACGTTTAGCACCTTCTAATCCAGCAATGCCTGACACCATGACGGTCAATGACCAAAAGGTGTTGTTCGTAAAGATGTTGAAAGCAAGTGCGCCGAACTTAGGTCGTCCGATATGGGATTTAATGATGAAAAACGTCTACAATATCGGAGCATACCAAGTAGACAGAGAGGACTTCCGTATGGACGTATTCTATGAAGACCCAGGCAAAGGGCAACGTCGCTTTATACCTGATACACGCATTGGAGGAAAGCCACTTTTGCAAGTTTTCAACCTCGATCGTTTGAATTCGCGGCTCGACCCCCAACGGGATGGTGCCTTTGATTTCGTCGAAAACCTCACGATTTATCCACGTACAGGGCGTATCATGTTTCCCGCGCTAGAACCATTCGGCGACTATCTACGCGATAGTATTATGAATGATGAATTGGCGGAAAAATACGTATACGATGAACTCTACGATCAAACCATCACTTTAGCTCAAAAAACACCAGAAAAGAATCGTTTCACCCTCAAAGGACGCTACAAAACCAGCGTGACAGCAGATATTTCGTTAGGTGCATTCAATATTCCACGTGGTTCGGTGACAGTAACAGGGCCTGGTGGTATTCTGACAGAAGGAGTAGACTACGAGATTGATTACAATATTGGGCGATTGCGGATTTTGAACGATGCGATTTTATCATCGGGGCAAACCGTCCGTGTTCGCTTTGAGGATAATACCCTCTTTGGGCTACAATCCAAAGTCATGTTGGGACTTCGAGCCGATTATAAACCGAGCGATAATGTGAACTTAGGGGCAACCTATATGCACCTTTTCGAGCGACCACTAACGGCAAAAGTAAACATTGGGGACGACCCAATTAGTAATAAAATGTATGGATTGGATTTGAATGTCACACAAGATGCGCCCTGGCTAACGCGCTTTGTGGACAAAATTCCATTCATTGATACCAAAGCTCCTTCTAGCATCAGCCTCTTTGCAGAAGGTGCAGCCTTGCAACCAGGGCATGCACGTGGGGTAAATGAAGTGCGCGCTAGAGGCACAGAGGATGAAGAAATAGACCGTAGCGGTACGGTATATATTGATGATTTTGAAGGTAGTGCCAACCCATTGAGTTTGATGATTCAGCCAAACCAATGGCAAATAGCGAGTGTACCGCAAAATGCAGGCGTATTTGTAACAAAACCTGATGGTACGCTACATCAAATGTTCCAAGAATCGGATGCCACCAACCTAAGCAATAATCGAAATGTAGGAGTCAATCGAGCACGTTTGAATTGGTATCGAATTGATCCTAGTGTGCGTGATGAAAATGCAGATGCAAGCCCTTACACACAACGTATTGATCGCCGTGAGGTATTTCCGAATCAGCAGATTGCAGCCAATCAGTTAAGCACCTTTTTGACCTTCGATTTGGCTTATTATCCTGACCAACGCGGGCCATACAACTTCGATGTGCCTGGTGGTGTGGACGACGGTGGGCAACAATTATCGGCAGGTCTCACAAATTCTGGAGGACTAGAAGAACCTGAAACTCGTTGGGCGGGTATCATGCGCGATTTATCGAACTCGCGAGCCGATTTTGAGCTATCGAATGTGGAATATGTAGAAATGTGGGTGATGAGTCCCTTCTTAGAAAACCAAAATGATGGCATGGAGGGCGACCTTTATCTGGAATTGGGAAATGTTTCTGAGGATATTATGCGCGACTCTAGGCTGTACTATGAAAATGGTTTACCAAGTCCTACCAACCCCGACCGTCGGGTAGACCAGACGGATTGGGGAAATGTTCCACGTGCCAGAAAAATTGTAAATGCCTTTGATAACGATCCATCTACGCGTCCGTTGCAAGATGTAGGTTTGGATGGAATGAATAATGAAGAAGAACGCTTGTTCTATAGCGATTGGTTGAGCCAAGCAGGTTCCGCAGGTAATGCAGACGACCCTGCTAATGATGACTTTATCCACTATCTGGATGAAGATTTTTCGGATTCGGATGGTTTGCAAGATCGCTATCAATACTTCAACAATCAGCAGGGGAATTCGCCTATTGCCCAGGGCAATTCATTGCGTTCCTTCTCCGCGACCCTTACGCCTGATACAGAGGATTTGAATAATGATAATACCTTGAACGAAACCGAGGCTTACTTCCAATATCGCATCCCGATTCGTCGCAAGGATGTGAATGGACGGGCTATAGGTATGTCGGATGAAGGCAAAGGCTATATCACCGATGAGGTATTTTCTACGGATGGGCAACGCATCTGGTATCGTTTCCGTATTCCATTGGATGACTTGCAGAATCGTAAAGCAATAGGTGGTATTCAGGATTTCCGTTCCGTGCGTTTCTTGCGTATGTATATGACGGGCTTCCAAGAGCCTGTGACCTTGCGTATGGCAGAACTTAACTTGGTGAGTAACCAATGGAGACGCTACTGCGAAGATTTGGAAGACATTGGTGATGTGGGGGCAGGTACCTTCTTCGATATGAATGCGGTGAATATTGAGCGTAATAGCAATTGTTCGCCATTTGCCTATGTACTACCCGAAGGTATTCAGCGCGAGCGTGGCTTTGATGCCTTTGCAACTTTACAGAACGAGCAATCTCTGGCTCTTACAGTGCGGGAGTTACAAGCGCGAGATTCGAGGAGTATTTTTAAAAATATTGATTTAGACATGCGGAACTACGACAATATGAAAATGTTCGTGCATGCCGAATCGCTCCCCGACTCTATATGCACGAATGTCCCCGATAATGGTGATATGTCTGTCTTCATACGTTTAGGTAGCGACTTCAAACGCAACTTTTACGAATATGAAATACCGCTTACTTTCTCTGATCCTGCTACGCCTTGCCCTGCCGAAGGTTTGCAGCCGACTACAGCATACGTGAATGAAGTCTGGCGACCTGAAAATAACTTTGATGTTGATTTGGATTTATTCGTAGAGGCGAAAAAGGCTATCATTGTCGCACTACAAAATGGGACAATACCTGAAGACCAGACTAAATTCAGCTTCCCTGAAAGTAATGGCGAACTTTCTGCTAATATTCAAATACCAGAAGGGCATCGGATTTCGGTGTCTGGTCGTCCAAATTTGGGCTATGTGAAGTCCGTAATGATTGGTATTCGGAATAATAGTACCGAACTGCAATGTGCTGAAGTATGGGTCAATGAGTTGCGTTTATCAGGCTTGGAGGAGAAACAAAGTGGTGGTTATGCAGGTATTGCGCGCTTGGATATGCAATTAGCAGACTTTGGTGCAGTAAGTGCCTCTGCGAGTTATAATAGCATTGGCTTTGGTGCTATTGACCAGCGCGTGCAAGAGCGTTCGCTAGAAGAAACCACCACCTACGATATGGCATTGAACTTGGAATTAGGTAAATTCCTGCCAGAGCAATCGGGTATACAGATACCATTCTATGCAGCCTATGCCAATACGGTGAATACGCCAAAATATGACCCTTACGACTTAGATATTATTTTGCAAGAAAGCCAAACGGATAAAGAACAGGCGCAAGAAGCAAACACGATTCGGAGTTTTAGCTTTACGAATGTACGGAAGGAACGTTCGACCAAACCGAAGAAAAATGGCAAAGAGCGAAAGCCCAAACCCTGGGATATTTCCAACTTTAGTGTCTCTTATACTGATACGGAAGAAACGCGCCGCGATCCTTTCATCAAGGCAAATACGATAGATACGCAGGAAGGAATCTTGGACTATAGTTATAGTCTACGACCGAAGTACATCAAGCCTTTGGAGAAATTGCCAAAGAATGAATGGCTGAAATTCTTGCGCGATTTTAATTTCAATCCGATACCAAATACGCTCAATTTTAGCACTCGTCTCGACCGTCGGCACGAAAGCATTACGTATCGCTTCACAGAAGAGTTCGAGCCACGCTACCAGACTTATGTGAATAAGCAATTTACATGGGATAGACAGTATGGCTTATCTTGGGATTTAGCGAAATCTTTAAAAGTCAATTTTGATGCGAATAATTATGGAGTGATTGATGAATTTGATGAATCCAGTGATGCCTTCTTCGACGGGCCAAACTATACAGAGGAACAGTTAGTGCAGCAGCGCAGAGAGACGATAGTAGAAGGATTACAAAGCTTGGGACGTACTAAGAATTACGACCATAATATCGGAGTGAACTTTACTGTACCTACGAAGTCTTTCCCGCTTTTAGATTGGACAAATATACGAGCGCAATATACGGCCAACTTTAATTGGACATCTGCACCACTTAAAGCAGGGAGTCTAACAGAATTGGAGACTTTCGGTAGTATTATCGAAAATGGACAACGCCGACAACTGACTGCCGACTTCAATTTCGAGCAACTCTATAATAAGTCGGATTATTTGAAGAAAATCAATCGTCCTAAACGAAAACGAGGAGGTAGAGATGCGACACCGCGTCCGCGCCCGAATAGTAAGCTGAAAGAAGATGGGAAGAAGGACGATAAGAAGAAAAAGAAGCGTGAACCTACTACCGCAGAGCGTGCATTGATACGTCCATTTATGTTCATCCGTAAGGCGCGCTTTAACTATTCGGAGGACTATAAAACAGTAGTGCCAGGCTTCACACAAACGCCTCGTTTCTTTGGTCTAAGTGATGGCTTTGAGGCACCGGGTTGGGAGTTTGTAACGGGTTGGCAGCCTACTATCCGAACCTTATCAAAGAATGATGAAGGAAAGACACAAGACTGGCTCAACACCATCTCTAATGCCCGTAGTACAGATTCTTGGATAACGGATGATATTTTCCTAAATAGCGAAGTTATCCAAAACTACACACAAAGCATTGACGCAAAGCTTAATCTAGAACCCATACCTGACTTCCGTATTGATTTGGATGCCACGCGCAACTTCTCCGAAAATCATACGCGTAGTTTTAAAGATGATAATGAGGATAATCAATCCATATGGGTACATAATGCGCCACTCAATGTGGGTTCATTGGATTTGTCTTACTACTCTTTGAAGACACTCTTCCAAGATGATTTATCTGAAATTATTGACCGCTTTGAGCAATTTGAGGCAATACGCCCGATTATTTCGCAGCGTGTAGGAGATGGCTTGCATACCGATGAATCACAACAGATTCAGGGCTACACCTTCGGTTATGGAAAAGCACAACAGGATATTATGATTCCTGCCTTCCTAGCTGCTTATGAGGGTAGAGACCCGAATACGATAGATGTGAGTCAAAGCTATGGGCGCGATGTATTGTTCAAGCGACTGCCGCTTCCGAATTGGCGCGTCACCTATAATGGCTTGGCTAAACTACCGATGTTTGAAGATATATTCCAGCAAGTAGGTATTTCGCATGGATATACCGCAAAGATGGGCATTAATAACTTTGAGACGGATGCCAACTACTTTGTGAACCCAGGCGGAAGAACAGAATTGCCTTCTGATAATTACTTCCCCGTACTTGATTTGTCGGAAATCTCTATTCGGGAAGGCTTTTCGCCACTTATCGGTATCAATGTGCAGACCACCAATGATATTTCCTTCAATCTGGATATTAATAAATCTAGAACACTATCTACCGATTTTGCCAATGGATTCTTCTCCGAGCAGCAGTCGGAAGATATTACGATAGGCTTTGGTTGGTTGCTAGAAGAGGTGAATATTGGTTTCTTGCAAAATTTAGTGAACCAAGCATCCACTCAAAATAAGAAAAACGACGATCCAGATCCGAATCAGACCACGCCATTCGGTGGTCGTGGCGGCGGCGGCGGTGGTGCCAATCCAGGCGATTTGAACATCACCTTCGACTTCTCGCTTCGCGATGATGTCACCTTCGTACATCAGTTGGATGAGGACAACCGTGACCCAACGCGTGGTACGCGCTCCTTGAGTATTTCGCCAGCTTTGGAATACCAAGTGCATGAGCAACTCGCGCTACGTGTCTTCGTGGATTATACAAAAACTGAACCAAAGGTATCTAGTTCCTATCCTATCACAAGTGCTAGGGGCGGGGTAGTGGTTCGATTTATGTTGCAATAAAATATAATTTTAGAACGATTCATCTGCTAACTTCCCGTTAGCGGATGAATTTGTCTCTTTCATTATCAAACTTTTTGCATTCATATTACCACAATCCCCGAATTTATCGCTAGCAAATCCGCTATCAATTCCTCATTATCTTCAGGTGCAATATAAATCGTATCGAAATTATTATACTTGATAATCAAGCCCTTTTCAGCCAATGCAGGTTTTAGCCCTACATACATCGTCTTACCTTTCTCAATACTTCGGATACGACTGATGTCTATTTTACCACGAATAAAAGCCGATTTGTAGTTCAAAATCTCTCCTTCGATGGTGTAATAGGTGTCGTAATAAATCCATAAAAATAGCAGTATTGGTAAAAGCGTAGCAAACAACAAAATCGGCTGACTCAAAAAAGCCGCAATATCCATAGCTACAATACCAAGTACTAATGCACCCACTCCTAGCATCACATATAAAAACATACCCGTCTTTTTTGCTGGATAAATCCTTGTCATAGCGAATATTTTATAGGAACAATAGACTACCGTATGCATACGAATGAGACATTAATCCCGAAGGGATGCAACTATTGTAGCAATAGCATTTATTTTTCTTGCATTCAGCCCTGAAAGGGTAGGGTGTTCAAAAATAGGGTTAAAAATTGCGTTGCTTTTTC
>JAHDCQ010000249.1 GCA_020629845.1 Saprospiraceae bacterium
AGATAGAACTTTAGGTTCACAAAAAAGCTCATTCCTTGCGGGATGGGCTTTTTTGGTTTTGTGGTGAACTAGTTGGTAAGTGTAAATTGTTCTTTAAAATGAATTTCGTAACTTACGATAAAAATACACTCAGATGAAAATTCAAATACGCAATCTTGGTCCCATTCACGAATTTGAATTTGACTTGGATAAACAAGTGCATGTCCTTTATGGGAAAAATAATATAGGCAAGTCCTATGCTATTTCGACGGTGTATTTGATTTTGAAGAATATTCTTAATACAGAAATTGATAATAAGATTCGCCAATATAGCGACGATGGAAAAGAACTTTTAGATAAAATAAAAAGAAAAATAGAGGTAAATAAAACTGAAACTACCGATATAACAGACTTGTACAAAGAATTTTTTTTACAAGTTATGTTACCTGTAGTGAGAGCGATTGAAAAGTCACTTATTAGTTCTTATGGCAGTATATTAAATCTAAAGAACAAGAACTCACAGGCTACCTTGAGTATTCGTTTAATTTTCGATAAAATTTTCTTTGAGATTGGAGTTGTTGATGAACATTTGACAATTATTAAGTCTAACTTTTATTTCAAAAAAAATGTTACAGTTAAAAAAGTAAAAACTTCTCGTCAAGAATATCATGGTAAAAAAGAATTTCGATTTTATATAAGAGGTTCAAGTACACAGGCTTACTGGTCTTTATATCAAAAATTAAAATTCTATCCTGCAAAGGCTATAATAGATAGGATAAAAAAGGCCAGATTAATGAGCAATAATGTTTATTTCCTTCCTGCTTCAAGATCTGGTTTGTATAGTGGAATGAGTGTTTTTAGTTCAGTTTTTGCGCAACTCTCACAAGTACGACATGCATTCAACGAAAAAATAGAAATTCCATCTTTACCAGAAGCAACATCTGATTACTTTCTAAATCTCGCTAATATTAATTCTAAATTGGGATTAAGTACTTATGAAGGTTATGCTAGACAAATAGAGCAAGAAATTCTTCAAGCAGAAATTACTTTTAATGAAACTAGAAAAACGCTTGAATATCATAACTCTAGTCAAAAATTAAATTTAGATTTGTCCATGACTTCTTCCATGGTGTCTGAATTAGCTCCAATAGTTGCATATCTCAAATACGTTATCCGAAAACCTTCTACTTCTTGGTTAAAGAATTATAAAACGGTTCTCTTCATCGAAGAACCCGAAGCCCATCTCCATCCCGAAGTGCAGCTAAAGCTCACCGAAATATTTGCCAAACTCAGCAAGGCAAATGTTAAAATAGTGATGACGACGCATAGCAATTATATTTTTAATAAAATCAATAACCTTATTCTAAAAGGCGAATTGAAAGCAGAAGATGTAGCGAGTTATCACATGATTCATACGGATAAAGGCAGTATTGTAAGCGATAAAAGCAAGCCTACAGCAACAGGAATTGAAGATGAAAACTTTGTAACCGTAGCCGAGCAATTATACAATGAACGCCTCGAAACCTTAGAATCAGTAGACTAATATGGAACTCATCAACCGCCTAAAAACAGAACCAACGCTAATGCCATTCATCGTACCAACTTGTGAGGATGAAGGCATTTGTGTCGAGTTTGAAAAGGGAATTGACAAAAGTGCCATACTCATTGTAAAGATGGATGACTTTTACAATTCGCTTGGTTTAAAAGAAACCCCACCTTCGGTAGATTGCTTGATAGTGCAATATTGTTTGGAGAATAATTTCTATAAAATTCATTTGGTAGAATTGAAGAATCAAGAACGGGCTGCTCTTATCAACCATAAAAATATAGAAGGAAAATTTGAGACCGCTCTTTATGACTTTCTGAGCGATAAGTTTAGGCATATCTTTTTTGATGTTGTTTTTGAAATACGCCCGAGGCTTATCTTGAGTGCGGGCAAGGTACAAGCCAATAGCATCAAAGCATACTCACTTGACTTCTTGCTTGGACTCAAAATGTTTCGTTTTCAAAATCGCACTCTTGCCATTCACGGCTATCCGCCACAGCCGCTCATAAAAAGTTGCTAGGGTAAAAAACGGTTATTTTAACCTAAATACACACAACATGAACGTCAATCAACACAGCGATATAATCTGGACAATAGACAATTTTCTCTCCGAAAAAGCATGTGAAGACTTGATACTCTTTAGTGAACAAAAAGGTTATGAAGAAGCGAAGGTAAGCCTGCCGAATGGCGCAAAAATGATAAAGGGGATTCGCAATAATTACAGATTGCTATATAAAGACCACACACTCGCTGATAAGTATTGGAAGCTACTGCAAGAGTTTTGCCCTAAAAAGATTGAAAATAGTGTAGCCATAGGTCTAAATGAGCAGTTTCGTTTTTATAAATATGAATCGAGCCAACGTTTCAAACGACATATAGATGGCCGTTTCAAAAGGAACGAACAAGAAGAAAGTAGAATCACCTTTATGCTCTATCTCAATGACGACTTTGTAGGTGGTGAAACAAAGTTTAATAATGCCACTATTGTGCCTAAAGCGGGAACAGCATTATGTTTTATCCACGAACAAAAACATGAAGGTTGTCCTGTGACTGAAGGCACGAAATATGTACTAAGAACTGATGTGATGTATAGACGAGTAAGATAGTTTATCGCATCAAATTCACCCCCTCTTCCCGATAAATAATAACCCTACCCGAAGCGCGCCTAATTTCTACCGTACACATATAAAAGCCAGGATTTAGTGCTTTTCCTCGAAATGTACCATCCCAAGCTACTAAGTTGATGCCATTGAGAGGGTTGTCATCGGCTGTTGCGAAGATAAGTCGCCCCGTACGGTCAAAGATTTGGACGCGAATCAGTTTATCGAAACCGTCTGCCACTTCCACTTTGAAGCTATCATTATTGCCATCTCCATTCGGGGAAAAGGCAGTAGGCAGAAAGAACTTATCACAAAGTTCAGGGTCGTGTTTCACAGCAACTGTATCTTGGTAAATACAGCCAAATTTATCAGTAAGCTCAAGCGGATATTTACCTATTGTCAATTGATGGATTGCCCAATGATTTTCGGCTAATTTACGCACTTCCGCCTGTGAGTTAGCTTTCGGCAACCAATAAAGAGAATAAGGCGTATTAGTGCCACTGACATTAAGCTCTAGCATACCATCTTTTTTTTCACAATCAATGAGTGCTGCTTGGGTGGCTCGAAGACTTGGCGCAGCTACTACTTGCCAAGCAATAGGCGTACGTTCTTCTACCACAAAGCCCGATTCCAAATAGCGCGTTTGGGCATAATACGTACCCGACATATTCGGGAGAAATTCGTTCCCAGAAGGTAGAGGAGGCATATCCTGTCCCCTTGCACTACTAAACCAGTCTATAGTGGTCTGCTCGTCGCTGTGCGCTACTAGCGGTTTTTGTGCTTCTCCTTCACAATTATTGACCGCTAAGCCTACAGGCGGATTGCAAGAAGGCGGCGGATAGACGGTATACGACAGCACACAATTGGAAAGCGGATGCCTCAAACTAAATTGGAGCGTATCTGTGAGTGGAATATTTTTGATAATAACTTTATCGTGCTGCGGGTTCGCCAGTTCCCCTTTATTTATACTTTCCACCACCGCCTGTATTAAATTTAAGCTTACTTTATAGGTTTGCCGTTCGTAGCTACAACTTTTTTCCATATTAGCGTAGGTAGGTGTGGCATTCGCCCGCAGGCTATCACTTTGAATGAATTCAGCACACTCATTGGTAATAGTGACGGCATAAAAACCCTGTGTGGCGAGAATAGTAGTGGTGGTATCGCCCGTATTCCAGACATAGCTTGCGCCCTCTACTTGCCTTGCTTCAAGAAAAATGGAATCACCTATACAAAAGACAGGCACCTGCTCGAAGCGTGACACTTCTGGAATCGTCTCACAACAAGGGAAGCAATTGGCAGTATATGTCACATTGATTGCTAAGAATCCGCAAGTATTTCCAACCCCTTCTTTACAATTAGCTACAAATAGCGTATCAATTATGGCTTCCCCTTCTATGAAGTTGGGAATAATCTCAAAAGGCTGAAAATCAAGCTGAAAACTAGTGGCAGCAATTGCATTTTGAGCATTTTGTACTTGAATACTTGCATTTTCATCGCTTATGCTACTGATGATAATGGTATCAATATGTGTTGCAGTAGCTGTGGGATTGCTTGGGTTTGGGATATGCCTAAAAATAGTATCGCCTTGTATGCGGATGTTGGTAGAGTCTGCTGCAAGTACATACCAAGTGGCTTGTATCGTATCATAACTAGTCACATAAACCGTATCCATACAAGGGCAGGCATAGTCGCAAGCGACCGATTTTTCGTATAGTGAATTAGCCAATAAGCCTTCACAAGGTGGACTAATCATTGCTACTTCCGAGCCTGCTTCTAAAGGTATTGTTACGGGTTCAGGGGCACTGGTATCTAAAGGTATGCCTATACCGAAGGTGACTAATAACTGGGCATTACTTTTTGCTGCGCGTCCAATATCTTGCACCCAACCCATTGCGTTCGCTTGACCAGCTACGGCATACACGATAAATTCATCGCAATTACCCTCACTAAAGCGGAGCGTGTCGAGTAAGTGTTCCCATTCAAACACTCCATCACTAGAGACAATTAGCACATCTTCTGCTTCATCTTCTATCACATAGTTTAATGCATCACCCGCTTGAATACTTTCTGTATGGTCGTTTTGTACACGCAATATTCCTATAGCGTCGCATATAAAAAGGGTATCGTTAGGCATTGCTCCTGGTGAAGAAGCTTGCGCTATAAGTGTGTTGTGGAACAAGCAAAATAATAAACAAATAGCTAATGCTTGGGCTAGTGTCCATTTCATCATGGCATACTTGATTGACGTGTAGTTTATTATTAGGCAGGTAAGAAGATATGCAAAATAATAATTTTTTCTTCAAAAAATCTAACAATCTTATATAAAGCCTTAACTTTAGTGAAAACTTTGCCGTATACGCACTAATGTGAATGTTTTGGGGGATATAACAATTGCACAATTGTATGATTTGCTTCTCCCACCAAATCATACAATTGTGCAATTTGTTATACACACGTGAGTGTTTTGTAAACTTAAATTGATTGTTAAATTGCGTATTTTTGCAATTGCAAAACTAATTTGTGAACCGAGCAGGATGAAGACTTTCGCATTATACAACTTAAAAGGAGGAGTAGGGAAAACTACTACTTGTGTCAATCTTGCCTACCTTGCAGCCAGTGAGGGGCATCGGACGCTTGTGTGGGATATTGATCCTCAAGGTGGTGCGACCTATTTGCTCGGTAAAAAAACAAAACTAAAAGGCGGTATTCATAAACTGCTACAGCCCAATACGAAACTCCCCCGTATTATCAAACCAACCATTTACGATAATACCTATGTTATCCCAAGCGATATTAGTACCCGCGAATTAGATGTGGTATTGAATGAATTTAAACGCCCCAATCATCGCTTCAAGAAATTGCTGAAAGGCGCGAAACGAGATTTTAATTATGTATTTATTGATTGCCCACCTAGCTTAGGCACAGCTATAGAAAATGTATTTCATGCCGCTGATTTTATATTGGTACCAATGATTCCTTCGCGCTTATCGGAACATGCTTATGGTCGTCTATGCGATTTTTTTGAGTCGCAAGGCTATGATAGCCGTAAATTAGTACCCTTCTTCACCCTAGTAGATGAGCGTAAACGCATCCATAAAGATACTATCAAGCAATTTCGTAAAGACAAGCGTAAGGTATTACGTTCATCCATTCCCTATGCTGCGAGTGTGGAACGTATGAGTCAAGAACGCGCCCCTATTCACGCTTTTGCACCCAAGTCTAAAGGAGCTTTTGCTTATCGTAATTTATGGCAAGAATTGAAGTGGTTTCGAAAGCTAAAACCCCTTTGGCAATTCCCCACTCAAGAAGCTTCTTAAAACAAAGCCTTTCTTAAAGCGTTTCTTTTTGAAATAGTAACACATGCAGTTGAAACTCTACCAAGTTGATGCTTTCACGAATCAATTATTTAAAGGTAATCCAGCAGCAGTAGTGCCTCTAGAAAATTGGCTCACTACGGAACAAATGCAGCTAATCGCGCTCGAAAATAATTTGTCGGAGACTGCCTTTTTTGTACCTGAAAAAGATGGCTATGGCTTGCGCTGGTTTACGCCTGCGGTAGAAGTGGATTTGTGTGGACATGCTACCTTAGCTACAGCACATGTATTATTTCAGCACCTGAATTATGCGAAGGAGCGTATTGCGTTTTATACCAAAAGTGGTAGGCTTACGGTGACACGACAAGGGGATGGCTATGCAATGAATTTCCCTGCGGATAAGGTACAAGCTACCTCCATGCCTGACTATTTAGAAGCAGCTTTAGGGACAAAAGTCTTAGAGTTTCATCGTGGAAAAGATGATTTTATGGCAGTTATTGAAAGCGAAACAGCCTTAGCCAGTTTGCAGCCTGATTTTCGGCAAATTGCACAATTGGATGCACGTGGCTTATTAGTAACTGCAAAAGGCGAAACCGTAGATTTCGTATCGCGTTGTTTCTTTCCACAGTCGGGTATTGATGAAGACCCTGTGACGGGTTCTGCACATACCACACTCACGCCTTATTGGGCAGCAAAATTGGGTAATGAAACGCTTACTGCCCGACAGATTTCTACTAGAAGTGGCACGTTGACCTGCATACTGAAAGGAGAACGCGTAGAACTACAAGGGCAAGCTGTAACGTACCTAGAAGGGATGTTGCGATTGGAAAATTAACAAATATTTGACTGCGTACTTTTCATGGAAGCATGGATAATGTAAGCGTAGTTTTATACTTTTGTCACACTTTTATTCTCAATAAAAAAAGAACGCGTTATGGCGATAATAATAACAGATGAATGCATCAATTGTGGAGCTTGCGAGCCAGAATGCCCGAACAATGCCATTTATGAGGGTGGTGTAGAGTGGAAAGTGAGTGAAGGCACAAAAGTACAAGGTACTTATGTGCTAGAAGGAGGAAATGAAGTGGATGTGGATGCAGAACAAGCACCCGTAGAAGAGGATTTCTATTTCATTGTACCCGATAAATGTACGGAATGCAAAGGTTTCCACGAAGAGCCACAATGTGCGGCGGTATGTCCCGTAGATTGCTGTGTGCCTGATCCAGAACGGGAGGAATCCGATGAGGTATTATTAGCTCGAAAGGGGATGTTGCATTTGGAATAAAAACAAAAAAGCAAGCATTTTTAAAGAATGCTTGCTTTTTTGTTACTCGAAAAATGTAGTGTTTATTCTTGAACGCCAAAGAAGCGTTGTGCTGCTCCAAAAATTGCTTCCACTACCGCCACATCAGGTAAGTAAGATTGTGGCGTAGCCTCTTCTACTTCCAATACAGTTGAAGTTTCTAGCAAATTCATTTCAGTAGATACTTTTGATAAATAGACTACTGAGAACATGCTTGCTAATAGAAAAGCTGCTAGAATAAATATATGGGTGATCCTTTTTCCTATTTTCATCAGAAGGTTAATTTTTTATTAAAGATAACATCTTTCCGATAGACTAACAAGCCCTATCTATGAATGTGGACTCTTTTTCGATTAATGCACTAAAAAAACGTACAAACGGCTGCTATTGTTTGTCATTTTACCCTTAAAATCTTAACATCTTTAAGATTTCAAACTCTCAAAACAATACTTTACTCGACTGCTGCTACAGCACTAACCAATAATTCACCTTTAGCACCAAAGCTCGATTCTTTTTTCCAAAAGTTTCAA
>JAHDCQ010000592.1 GCA_020629845.1 Saprospiraceae bacterium
CAACAAAGCATCCAAAGCCGCTCTATCATAATATTTTCCTTGCTTTATCACGCCTTCAATGCGTTTTGTATGTGCAATATTATCCAGCGGATTTGCATCCAAAATTAATAAATCTGCCCACATATTTTCTTGTACCCGTCCCAATTCTTTTTCCATACCAAAATAACGCGCAGGATTAAGCGTCGCTGTTTGGAGTGCAGCTTGGGTAGATAAGCCCGACTTTACTAATAATGCCAACTCCTCATGCAAACTATAGCCTGGGGTGAGGTAAAAAATCGGACAATCGGTGCCTGCCATTAGGTCTATTTCTGCCGCATGAATTTTACCCACCATATTCAGCATCCAATCGGCATATTCGCGGGTAAAAGGCTCTACATCAAACTGATTGACTTCTTTGATTTCGTCCAACCAGCGGTCTTCTATATCCTTTGGTAAGTATTGGAAAGTAGCTTTCCATGCTGGGCGCGTAAAATGCCGCTCCGCAAAGCCTGTTGACAAAGCAATAGTCGGAATTTGCCAAGTTTCATTTTTAGCTAATACCGCAAGTACTTTATCGGCTTGTGTTTCATCATAGTTTTCGACTGCCGTTTTGCGCTGTGCGGCATGAATCCGTGAACGCAAAATACCACCTGCATCTTCGCTACCTGCTGCTAACAATTGGCGACGTTCTGCGAGCAATTCATCTGCATTGGAAGCACAAGAAAGTTCCAAATTTCGCATATGTTCCATACTATTTAGTCCTGCATTGGAAGCACTAATTACATCCATACTCAAGGGAACATGCCCTGTAACTTTTAGTCCTTTATCACGAGCCAAAGCGGTTACTTTAGCGAATTGTTCAGGTGTGAGCATTTCATAGGCTTTCAATAAATCAACTCCAATACTATCTAAACTATTAATCGCTTGCACTACCGCGTCCACATCATCCAAACCTACCGAAAGTGGCGGTCGTCCTGCACTACTACCATCATAGACATTCGGTTCGCCATCCAAAAGCGGGCCAGCTATCATCACACGGGGTGCGGCAGTAGGATTGGCAAGTGCTTTATCCTTCCATCCTTTTACGAAGCCAATTTTACCCCCTGTATCGCGCACGCTTGTCACGCCATAGCCTAAAAACAAATTGAACATACTCGGCGCGAGTTCTTCCATATACGCAAAATGTACATGTGCATCCCAAAGTCCTGGCATGAGGTATTTACCAGTACCATCAAGTATGGTATTGTCTTCAGCGAGTTCAAGCGTATTCGTTGGACTAA
>JAHDCQ010000250.1 GCA_020629845.1 Saprospiraceae bacterium
ATGAAAGAGTATATGTTAATTTTCCGTTTCCAGCCAGACCCTAACTTCCAAATGACACCTGAACAGGAAGCAGAATCAGGTAAGCAATGGGGCAATTGGATTGGTGCAGTAGCAGGGCAAGGCAAATTTGTTTCTACTTCGCAATTGGGCTTTGAGGGCGCAGTTTTACATGCCGACCAAAGCACTACTAATAGTATCTATGCGGCAAATGCCACAGCAGTAGGCGGCAATATGGTTGTGAAAGCAGATTCTGTATCCGATGCACTCGACCTATCTAAAGGTTGCCCGATTTTAGGTATGGGTGGCTCGGTTGAGATCAGAGAAATTCTGCCGATGTAATCACCTAGTTTTCAAAAATCTATTTTTCAAATTTTTCAAATACTATAAAATGAACAAGAAAATGATTCTTTCAATAATAGCAGTAGCAGTAATTGCATTTTTAGGTTTTGGTTTCTTCCAAGCGAATAAATTGACGAATATCCACATTACGAAGCAAGTGGCCATTGATGGCACACAACAAGAGGTCTTCGATATGGTAAAGTATTTGGGGAATTATCCTAAATGGTCGCCATTTTTAGAAGCCGACCCTGCTCAACAATATGAGGTCAAAGGAACGGACGGTCAGGTAGGGGTTCAATTTCATTGGGAAGGCAATGGTGGCAAAGACCTCGGCTATCAAGAAATTATAAAAATTGATGAGCCCAGTTTCATCGGAGTGCGATGTGATATTCAAAAGCCTTTTGAAGCAAATCCAACTTTCGATTATTCTTTCTCGAAGTCTGCTGATGGAGTCGTAGTGACCCAAGACTTTAAGGTAGAATCAGGCATTGTGGATGCTTTCTTCATGTGGTTATTTGGCGCAAAACAAGAAATGGCAAATATCAATGCAAGAGGACTTGCTTTGCTTAAAAGCCAAGTTGAAAAGTAAGGAGAATGAATTTGCAGCAACAACAAGCTGTCCAGAAGGGCAGTTTGTTCTTGCCGATTGAAAAGATGGTGCAGGAATAAATTTATTTCTGAATCATTTCTAAAGGTATCCAAATGATAAATTATAGGAAAAGTTTAAAACCCTAACTGCCGACACACAAACAGGATAATGACGATAATTTAGCGATAAAACAAGATGAACAGGCGTATTTAAACGCGCCTGCCCATCTTACAAAATTGTCAAATTATTAATTATTTGCTTAGAGAACGATTTATTTTATGATAACTAGCTGTTTGGTCAATTGTCCTTCGCTAGTTGTAATGCGGAGGTAATAAACGCCATCTGTATAGTTAGATACATCGAATGTTGCTCTGAATTTGCTTGTTTTTGGAAAAGTCGCTTTGTAGGTAGTTTTCCCTACTGCTGGAATAAATTCTACAGCAATATCGCTTTCAGTGCTTAAGTCAAAGCTAACCAAAAGTTCACTATTTGCAGGATTTGGATAGTAGTCAAAATTAAGCAAAGCTGCTGTTGAAAGCTGCACTATAGTTGTATCCGATGCCGCTCTATTTTCTGTATGCATTGCATTGCCGAAGTTGGCAACTTTTTCGAACTTGATATGATCTACATAAAACTCATAGGTGTCATCAATTGGATAGAAGTTTACTGCACTTAGTACATTTTCGCCTGTTCTGCCATCAGGGGTTTCTGAAAATTGCCAAGTACTTACGGCATTACCATCAATAATTAAAGAGGCACTATCTTCATCTATATCAATTTCTTGACGGATACTATTCCAGCGATTAGCGGTGTAATCGAACGGATAATTTGTGCCACCATAGCGTAGATAGCCCGTGCCGTCGCCATTAAAATAGACATTATACGCATGTTGGTAATTCGATGTTGACTCAAATTGATGCAACACACTATAGTAGCCTTTTCCTTCGGCAGGCAAAAATAACTCAAACTCAAATAGGTATTTGCCTGTGGTACGATTACCTAATTTTAAGATGACATCTTGTGTGCCACCATTAGGACGATTGCCTTTGATGTGTAGATATTTATTATTTCCACTAAGTTGCAAAACACCATCTTCTGCTGTTCCTTCATTACCCGTCCAAGTCGTCCAGCAGTCCGACTGTGGACCAAGTGCGGTGAGTTCGTAGCTATCAAAGTTTTCGCAAAAAGCATCCACAGTACTATCGGTGCATTGACAGCCGTCGCCGCTACAACTTACGGACAGGGTGTATGGACTTTCAATGAAACTTTTGTAACTATCTATCAAAATATAATACGCACCTGCCGATAAAGTGGCTTGAATATTTTCATTGGAGACACCACCATTGATACTACTTTCCAAACAAATGGCATCCGCTTCGCAAGAACTAAGTAGGAATAAATCTATATCATCTGTAATATTACTTAAGTCAATATCTACTTGGGCAGATTGATTGAGCAATAGTTTGTAAAGTTGGTCTTTGCCAGGCAATGCTGTATTGCAATTTCCATTATAATCATTGTTGCCATCTGCTGTTGTCCCCTCAATAGTAGCATCGCATCGAATAGTGGGGAATTGTTGGCATTCTTCTTCTAGGCAATCTTCTTCTATTCGTATGCTTTGGGTTGCGGTACAGGCATTAGCATCCGTTACTGTAAGTTGATAAATGCCTGCATCTAAATAATAGAAATTTCCATTTCTATTACTAGCTACTCCAATATCGTAATTGTAAGGAGGTGTACCATTGCTTGCCAATGCAGAAAAACTTCCATCTGCTTCACCACAATTAGCATCGGCTTGTTCTTCTATAATGAGGCTTAGCTCATCACATATACAACTGACTTGTAGCGTACTCGTAGATTGGCAACCATAGCTATCCGTTATAGTAATGCTATAAGTACCTGTAGGCATATCGTATATTTGAATAGGAAACGTATTGCTATGCGCCCAAACTTCTGTTTGGATAGCTCCGTCAATTTCTACTTTTAAAGAAAATTGTCCATCTGTTTCTATCTCAATAATACCATTAGCAATATTACAGTCAGCTTGCTGCACCACACTTACTGTGCTATTTAGTTCGCATGAATCGGTGCAGTCATCCGTAGAGCGTCTTATACCTACACTTGCTCCACAGCCATCTTGACTAGTGACATTGACATAGCCACTTATCACATTGCTTGCCCTAAATTGACGACTTCCTGTACGATTACTAGATATTAAAAATCCCCTAGTATCGAAAAAATCTAGATTAAAACTGGGTGTGCCTGATGCAATATCCATTTCCACTACCCCATCTTTTATTCTAGGGTTGCAATTTGGTTCAACTAGATAGTCGAGGTTTACATTGAAATTGTCGCAGTTGGCACAATTATTAGGTGCAGCAATATTTAGTGTCGTTTCTACGGAGCATCCATTTTCATCTATAGCTGTAATGGTATAGTCTCCATCTGCCAGATGATAGATAGTAGCAGAGCGATATTCTGTAACCAGTGTACCAAGCTTTGGCCCTGCCCAACGTATATTTATATTGCCGCTTCCTCCATTAATAAGTACATCTACTTTGCCATCCTCTATACCACAACTGGAACTAGTATTTTGCAGTTCAATGGAAAATTGGTTACAATCTGCACAGTAGTCTTTTTCAGTAGCTGTGATGGTTGTTTCTGCTTCACACCCACTTGCGTCCATAATAGTAACGCTATAAGTGCCAGGTTCTGCTGTAAATACCGCTCGCGAAACACTGAATGTTTGGTTGCCAACGGATGCACCCAGCCAAGCTATCATGTATGGAGGTGTACCTACTACATTTGCTCCAAATGTCCGTGCATCGGTACCACAATCACCAGGATATTCCCATTCTACTGCAAAATCTTCACACTCGTTACAGCCATTGCTTCTATCTATTGTAACACTTGCTTCTGCCGTGCAGTCGTTTGCATCAATTACCCTAAATACATAGTCTCCTGCGGCTAAATTAGTGATAGTGAGCTGTCTTCGGCTCGTGATACGATTCCCTTCGCCACTCCCTGACCAAGAAATTTCATAATTGGGCGTACCATTACTGATGCTAATATCTACTTGTCCATTATCTTGGTTACAACTGGCACGTCTTGGGTTGCTTAAGGTGATTTCTATTGGAGCGGCTTCGCATATTTCAGGTGTCTCTGCGATGGTGATAATAATAGGACGACCTGTGAGCGTGATGCTATTGCTTGGCATATTGGATACCCTTTCTGTGGCAGAAAAATCCCACTCTCGCACTTCTACTGCGGTAGTCCCTAATGCTCTACTAAGGTCAAGTGTTTCTACTCTTTCTTCTGAAAGATCGTTACTAATTCTTGCCCATAATACGTAAGTATGCACACCTGCATCATCTACAAATGCGCCACCTCTTACAGCAGCAGGCAGGTCAAGTCGTTGCAGTTCTCTATGGTCGAAACGTTTGCCCTGTAGTAGTAAGGACGTTGTCTTGTAAGCCATGCCCACTTCATTAAGACTTTGATTGTAAGGGCGTATATTTCGGAGATTTTTATACATGCCCATTAGATCATATTCATCTTGCGAGGCTTCTAGTCGTCCTTCATCAGCTTTATCACCGAGGGTGTAAAAGTGGAGTTGTCGGATATTGTACTTTTGTGCTTCGACTAGAGCCTTCATCATAAAATTGACCTGAATTTCATCAGATCCCCATTGATTTCGCAAAGGAATACGCGGTGCATTCGATTCGGTGATAATCCACTCTTTATTCGGATATTGCATACCATCGTATCCATATTCTTGTAATACTTCCGTGAATTGTTCATGTAGGTCTATCATGCCGTCTACCGCCCTATCGGTATTGCGTTGCCAATAGAGATGGTTGCCGCTACTACTTTTCACACTAAGGCTGCCATCGAAATGCGGATAGCTATGGTAACTCAACACATCGAAATATGCGCCGCCTCTCAAGGGGTAGGCAGCTTCTACTTGTCCTTGATTTGGATTATCTGTATTTCTTAATACGGCATCTAAAAAGCTAGGATAACCAATGCCTCCAATGGCTACATAAGCATCTTCATCAATAGATTTAATGATTTCGTAACTAATGCGTAAAAGGCGCACGTAGTGTTGAATAGGTGCTTTGATGGCATAGTCACAAGGATCAGGATTCTCAGTCCACCAAGTAGCATTTGGAGTACGTAATTCTAGTTCATTTACTTTTTCTGTAAAATCAGGTTCATTTAAAACTTCCCAAAAGCGCACATAATCTTTGTAGCGTGTCACGGTTTCATAGACATAAGCAGCGTAATGATTATCTTCGTTTACAGCCGTTCCATTTGCACCACCGTCCCAAATAGCTTCGTACATATTTTTGAACAATTCGGATTGTTCGCCCGCGCAGTATGTAATTGGATCTCGATTGATTTCTGAAGGAAAACCTAATAATACTACATTATCTTTCGCATTCAGTGCATCGAAATGCTGGAAGGTAGGCAAGCGAAATTCGTAGCCCCATTGTCTTTGAAACCACTCTGGTAGTGCAGGTCGTAGTGTATTGACCCCAATGCCTGATACACCGATACTTGGGTTGCCCATTGCTATATCGCCAAGTTGTGCGTCTGTCCAATTACTTGCGCCACTACTATTAGGATAATAGCCTAAATTCGCACCATAGCCAAAGGGTTTATCATAAGGCTTTACGTAATCATTTGCTGTACTAATAGCATTATTTTGAGTAACAAAAAATTTAGATACTGACCAGTCTCCTTCCCCCGATTCACATATAGACTGTGCTTGCCATTCGTAACGGGTATTTGGGGAAAGATTCATAATGGTTTTATATTGTTCTTCCGTTGGTATGCTTTCATTCCATTGCGTGCGTGCTGCTGCTCGATAGCGCCAGTTTGTTCGATTTACATCCGCTTTTGAACTATTCAGTCGAGCAGAAATAGTCGTAATTTGTGTGGTGCTTAATTGTGCAATAGTAGGAGGTGCAATAACACAAGTCTCCCTAGAACAACTTTCTGAAGATATACATCTTCGTCCAGCAGCAGAGGCTACTTGGTTTCTCATTAATTCACCTGGCTGCTCTCCAAAACCAAATGAAAAATTAATCCCCACTCCATTAAGATGACAGTAACTCATAATGGTGCCTCCTTCTCGCGGAATAATTGGGTTTCTACCATCAAAGCATTCACTGCCTGACACTACTAAATTTCCACAATCATCTAATTGAGTTTGATTCCCATTCCAAGCACAATCATGCGTGTGAGGAGAGCCTAGATTATGTCCTGCTTCGTGTGTAAATACTTCAACAGACCAAGAGTAAGTGGGTACTTCTTGATAGGTAGTTCTGATATTGCTATAAGCGAATGCTAAGGTCTTATTGCATAATACATTTATGAAAGCTACACCACCATTGTTATTTCTAGAAGTGGTAACTAAGTGGGCTAAATCGCCTTCAAATTGAGTGCCTAAGTTTCGCCGTAAATCCTGTAAAGCACTACGAGAACTGCTCTCATCATAAGGGTCAGGGCGATCCCATACTTTTAATTGTGATATGACTATATTGATAGATTCATTGGTATAAAGCGTGGCGGACTCATGAAATAAACCTTCTACATAGTTTTGTGTACCAGCAACGCCTCCTTTATCTTGATAGAGTTCATAATCTGCTTCTATATACATCTGAACACAGTGGGTAGAGCTGTTTTTCTCTAAGTCTTCTATGTTTTTATCTAGTTTAGGGCTTGCAGGAATATCTTGGTACTCTGTAGCACAGTTGAAGTGGTGTGTAGCCTTCAATTTGCGGTCGTTGTAAAATATATAATCAAAGGACTGCTTATTATCTAATTTACCTAGCACATAATTTCCGTCGGCACTAAAGATAATTAAGCGAACTTCTTCCTTGAAAATACTCAAAGCCGCACTTGCTTCAGGTAGGCCTTTCACGATGCCCCTATAGAATAGATTTTCATGTACTTCTTGAGGGCTACCATTACTATCCACTACTTGATAGCCTTTGGCCTTGATGTTTACACTCGTCAGTTCTAGTTGTAGTTGCTTATCTTTCGCTACTGGTATCCCAAATAGTATATTTTTAGGACGATTCTGATTTAAATTTGCCAATAGTTGAGGCGATAAGCTTAAGAGTACGGCATCCGATACTACTGACTCATAAGTATCTTCGAACATGCTGCGACTTAGTTGTAGGGTTTGGATAGGATGAAAAGTAGCAGCCTGCTTTTCTATTGCTATCATTTTTGCTACTTCACTAAGTTCTGTTATTGATGAAGGTGCGAATTTATCTGTCTGGATTTGTTCTATTAAATCCTGCGCATCTAACTGTATAGACGGATAAAACAGCGCAAATAAAATGAATAGTATTGAATACTTGAATCTCATAACGTAAATGTTGATAGTGCCTATAGACACTATGTTGCTTGAATTATGCTTGCTTAAGTCCTATTTCATTAGCTATTAGACATAGCTTCGCCATTGCGTAAATGACCATTACTATCATCAAAAATGAATACTTAATGTACTAGTGGTCAAAAGTGAAATAATCAACAAGACCTATTTCCGTTTGAACTTGGAGTTATTTATTTTTAGTAGAAATAATGCAATAGAAGTACCCAAATTTTGAAATATCTTTTGGAAATTATACAGGAGTAGGCGTTTCTCTATCATCATAATTAAGCTGTACAAAGTGTCAAACGCCACCATTAGCTATTTTTTGTTACTACTCGATTATAATCACCGACTAGATAGAATGCAGGAAAACTACGATAACTACGGTGATT
>JAHDCQ010000251.1 GCA_020629845.1 Saprospiraceae bacterium
TATTTTATTTCTGCACAATGATACGCTCGGTCATTTGCCATGTATCGCTTAGAAGTTGAATGAAATAAACGCCACTTGCATATTTGGACACATCTAATTGTTGCAATTGCTTGCTATTCATTTGCGTATGTAGTAATAATTTGCCTTGCAAGTCTAGTAAGCGTACTTCCACTGCTTGCGCGCTAGGCGTTTTTATATCAATATGTACAAAATTCTGTGCTGGATTCGGTGCGATGACTACCTGTGTATCTTCGTCTATATTCGTCGTTCCTGACACAAGGATGCTTACAGGAATGGTCGTACTTGTTCCGCAAAAATCGTTATAAGCATTGAGCGTTACAAAGTATAAATCATTGGATTGAAACGTATGCGTTGGATTGGCTTCTGTGGAAATAGTGCCATCACCAAAGCTCCAAGCATAGCGGTCAGCGGCATCTGAAAGATTCAAAAAACTTACGGTTCTGCCATCAACACTAAAATCAAAGTTTGCGACAGGCGGTGCGCCTACCTCAATATAGGATTCGATAACTACATCATCTTGGTCAAGCTCGTTCGACACCATCAATTCTACACGATAGGTGCCCACTTCGCTGTAGGTAACAATTGGGTTAGGATCCGTAGATTCGGACGGTTGTCCACCTGGGAAACTCCACGACCAAGCATTTACGACTCCTTGCGATTGATCTAAAAATTGCACTACCAAATCAGGGCATCCTGAAACGGAACTCGATGAAAAGAGCGCGAGCGGGGTTGCGCCGACTGCTATTTCCTCCTCTGCAAAGGTTTCCCCACATTCGTTACTTGCAAAAAGCGTGATCGTATACGCACCTAAGTCATCATAGGTGTGTGTAGGGTTTGCTTCGATGCTTGTATTGCCGTCTCCAAAATCCCATTCGTAGGATGTTGCACCTACGGTCACATTGTCCAAAAATACGGTCAAACCCGAAGCGGTGACACTAAATTGTATTTCTGGCACGGAAGCTATGGTGATATACTCTTCAAGATATATGGTGTCTGCGCCTACTATATTGGTAGCGATGAGTTCCACATCATATACCCCGCCATCATTGTAAGTGATACTAGGATTTGGCTCGGTAGATGTAGCAGGCGTACCGCCAGGAAATGACCACCTGAAGTCCGTAGCATTATCGCTGGATTCATTCATAAAATCAACAATATAAGGCGCGCAACCATCTGGCACATTTGCGGAAAAGGCAGCCGTTGGTTCAAAGATGACATTAATCGTCTCGGTGACAGAAACAAAGCCGCACTCATTCGTTACTGTCAGCGTCACGGGATAATCTCCTTCGGCGGGATAGACAAAGGAGGCATTCATCATATTACTTGATACACCACCATTAAAACTCCAAAGAAACGACTCGCCACCTGTGGAAGTATTGGTAAACACCACCGCTCCGCCGGGCAATAATTGGTATTCAAAAGAGACATCAGGGAGCATGCCTTCCATAATAGAAAGTGGAATAGCATCTGTCGTCAAGTCATCAAAACAATCACTCCTGATTTGTAAACGGTACTCAAAACCATCCAAGTTTGCAGTCAGATTCGATATAATTAAGCGCGGTGATTGTGTACCTTCATATACGCTATTATCAAATAAATCTTGGAAACCCGCACCGCTATCCAATTGCCATTGATAACTTAAACCTGCGCCCTCTACTGCCACTTCTATAACAGCATCTTGGGTGGTGCAAGCTGTAATATCGGAAGGCTGAAATAAAATTTCTGCCGCTGTAGCAGGAGCTGTATTTTCGGCAATCGTATTAATGGGCAATTGACGACCACTCTGTCCGTCTTCTGCACCATTGGTAGTATTATTACAGTCTGCAGCCCCATTATTAAGGGATAAACCCGCCAAGCCACCTGCGGTAATTACATTCGGACTAATACTATTGGTTAATAAACGACCACCGCTACCGCCGCCACCTGGCCCGAAACAATTGGGGTCGCCATCGCTACTCGCGCTACCACCATTTCCACCTGAAATATCTATGCTTAAGTCGCCTACTATTTCATCAGTTAACAAAATAATCGTACCACCTGCGCCACCGCCTGCTGCACCGTCGCCTACAATGTCTTCGGCATCTGCGCCACTAGCTGAAATCGTTTGTCCGTTTGCAATAATACGAGCGGCTTGCACAATCACAATACCTCCTCCACTTGCACCATTCACATCGCTTCTATTGTTTGTGTGTCCAGCACCGCCGCCGCCACCAAAGAAAATACGGTCTTCTTCGTCAGCTAAGGCATAACCTTTAATACCTGGACTTAAGCCTTTACATAAAAGCGATAATAATGGAATATCACGTTGACCACCATCACCACCTATTGTCACATTCGAGCCTCCTGCACCACCTGTATTATGGTCATTTCCACCACCGCCGCCATTGGCTTGCGGGCCACGTCCATTTTCTTTATTCGGAATAAATTTGGCTACACCTTCTCCTTTACTAGCACCGCGCCAATCGCCTACTTGATAGTATACTTGTGATGCATTGGTGAATGAGTTGCAGCCATTATCAGAAGCTTCGCCTATACCGCCTCTAAAGCCTGCACCACTAGCCGATATTACAGCATCGAGTGTGAGTGTTCCTGTAACTTCTAGTGCTACCACGCCGCCTGTTTCACCATCCCAAGCCTGCGCTTCTACTAGATTACTTATATTGGCGTTGGTGAAACGTGGAAAAGATACAAGTTGTGTCCCCTCCTCCAAATCGTAAGTATTCATTACAGGGTTTTCGAGGATTATAGTATTGCCTTGTATATCGGCAATAGCCACTTTTTCATATTTGCCTGCATTGCCTATATTAGTCACCCTTCCAAAATCACTATCGCGTTCTTCATAGATGGTTGCCCCTTGTACTTGTATCACTAAGGCCGCATCACCGATACTAAATCCGTCTATATTTGTGACACTAATATTTCCATCGCAATAGTCAATAGAGGTAATAGTGGTATAGCGATTGATAACGCCTGAGAGATTTATTTGGGCAAATAAGCCGTGAAATCCGCAGATTAATGTTAGTAAAGTTGCAAAACGAGTAAAGGAAATGGTCATGTCATAATTAGTTTTGTGCTTTGGCTGAACCGTCTGTTTCATCAAACGGAATTCATTTCGTATTTCAGCCAAAGAACGATTAGCTTAAATCAGTATTGGGAAATATGTCCTATTTCAAGCATGAAAACGTAGATTGCAAAAGTAAGATTATAGATGAATACGAAAAACTATCTTTAAATCTTCTGATATGCTAAATCGAAAACAATATAATATGTATATTTCTCCTCGGCTACTCGGTATATTTTGGTGTGCTTTAGGCGCGATTTTTTTCTCTTTAAAAGCCATCTTAGTAAAACTTGCCTATCAATATGATATAGATAGTGTGTCCTTACTTACTTTAAGGCTCTTGTTTGCCTTACCTTTTTTTGTAACTATTTTTTGGTGGACTAACTTTAAGCAGGATGCACCTCTTATAGCAAATCGAGATTGGTGGAGAATTAGTATAGCTGGCATACTAGGGTACTATGGCGCTAGTCTATTGGACTTTTTAGGCTTACAGTATATTAGTGCAGGCATGGAACGCCTCATTTTATACATGTACCCTACTCTAGTGCTACTCATTTCTGCCATTCTTTATAAGAAGAAAATTCAGCGAATTCAATTAATCGCGCTATTGCTTACTTACGTAGGCATTGTTCTTGCTTTTTTTGACAAAAACTTAGATACTACTAGCGAAAATCTTTGGCTGGGTACATTCTTAGTAGCTGGTGCAGCACTTACTTATGCTATTTATGTGGTTCAAAGTGGCGAATTATTGCCGCGTATTGGTACATTCCGATTTACTTCGATTGCCATGTGTGCAGCAGCAACTACCATCATAGTACATCACGCGATATTATATGGGCTCGATATTTTTAATTTTCCTCGCCCTGTTTATCTATTAGCTTTATTAATAGCTGTGATTTCAACTATTATACCATCCTTAATGGTATCGGAAGGGATACGTATCATTGGTGCAAATAATGCAGCTATTGTAGGCAGCATTGGGCCTATTTCTACGATTATACTTGCTTATTTTATATTAGGAGAATTGTTTGGAAACTTTCAGATGATTGGAACAAGTTTAGTAATTATTGGAGTGCTCTCTCTTTCTTTCAAAAAGACATAAAAAAAGTGCGAGAGTCAAAACGACCCTCACACGACTATCAGAAAAGGCATATTATATTCTTCTGGTTATTTTAGAATTTGAGTGCAAAAGTAATAATTTGTTTTCATTTAATCAACCCTATCACTTTTAATATGGGTAAAGGTCTCACTAAGTATTTATAAATGCAAATTTTAGTAGCATTTAATTAAACTTTTTGTGACATACATTTCAACTAAAAAAATACTACTTTCTTTTATAAAAGAGCATTTTTGAGGGTTGAATGAAAGCTTTAAATGACTAAACAACTATTCTTGTGACGTTATTTGTCATCACTTAGTCACAAAAGTATATTATTATTTTCATATTTAATGTCACTAAATGACAAAAGGAGCATTCATGTTTTTCAATGACCTAAAAAAGAGGACAAAAAACGCAGACGCTAAACTACTCATCTAACATCTGCGTTTATATTTTTTTTATGTGTGTTATAAATTAATTAAACCACTCTTGATTTAATAGCATCCAAGTATTTCTTCAATTCTTCGCGTACTCTAGGGAATAGGAAGAATAGACCAATCATATTCGGGAAAACGAGTGCTAAAATCATCGCATCCGAGAAGCCCCAAACTGCATCCATATTCGCTGCTGCGCCAATGACTATGAAAACACAAAAGATGATTTTGTATACCAATTCCGTAGTCTTACTTCTACCGAATAAATACATCCAAGCCTGTGCGCCATAGTAAGACCAAGAAATCATCGTGGAAATAGCAAACAACACAATCGCTATGGTCAGTATATAAGGGAACCAGGGAATCACCGACTCGAATGCCATCGAAGTGAGTACCGCACCTTCTACCGTTTGTCCGTCAATCACTACACTACCTGAACCGTTACCACCATACTCAAATACACCGCCACTTTCATTGTAAATAATAATAACTAAAGCGGTCATTGTACAAATCACAACGGTATCAATAAATGGCTCAAGCAATGCTACCAAACCCTCCGACGCAGGGTATTTAGTACGTACTGCCGAGTGTGCGATAGAAGCCGAACCTGCACCTGCCTCATTCGAGAATGCTGCTCGCTGAAAACCGACTATCAGTACCCCAAACAAACCACCTAAACCTGCTTCTGGCGAAAATGCCTGTGAAAATATCAAACCTAGGGCATCATCTATATAAGAGAAATTACTCAACAGAATAAATAAGCACGCCAAAATATAAATGCCTGCCATCAAAGGCACTATTTTTTCCGTTACCGCAGCGATACGCTTAATACCACCGATAATAACAAAGCCTACTAAAACAGCTAGTCCGATACCAATAATTGTTCCTGCACTTCCGCCAGTCATACCTAGCATGGATGCTAATTGCGAAGCTGCTTGATTTGATTGCGCGGCATTGCCACCACCGAAAGATGCACCAATCATCAAAATCGCAAAGATGGTAGCCAAAACCTTACCGCCTGCTCCAAAGCCAATTTCGTCAAAACCTTTAGTTAGGTAGTACATTGGACCGCCGTATACTGTACCATCTTCACCTACATCACGGTACTTCACCCCAAGTGTACATTCTACGAATTTAGTAGACATACCTAGCAATCCACAAACAATCATCCAGAAAGTAGCACCTGGCCCACCGAGCGCGATAGCCAATGCTACCCCTGCGATATTTCCTAAACCTACTGTTCCAGAAACTGCCGTAGCTAAGGCTTGGAAGTGACTTACTTCTCCGTGCTGGGCATCATCACGACCATCTTTGTCGAGATCATCGTAATTGCCACGCACCACGCCAATCGCAAGCGGAAAGCGGCGAATATTTATAAAACCAAAATATAGCGTAAAGAAAGTTGCACCAAGTACGAGCAAAATCAAAACGAATGGTACTCCAAATACTGGAAATAAAACGATGTTTTGCCATGCCTCAGATATAGGCGTAAAAGCTTCGTTGATTTTTTCATCTATACCTTGCGCGAACATAAGGCTCGGTAATAAAAGGGAAAACAATCCCAATAACATGGATTTTCTCATAAAAGACTTGTGTTATATGTTTGGTATTAAGTATTAAGGTAGTCTTTAGCGAATTGGTCTTTAGTCTTTAGTTCTTCTTGTAAAGAATGTTTCGATTTTGAATTTTCCAAAGACCAAAGACTAAGAGCTAAAAACAAATTCATACCTAATACCTTGAATAGACCTGTCCTATTGGCAGATTTTACTCTGAGTTTACAAGCGGCAAGTTAACAATAGTTCCCCAAAAAAAAGGGCTTGTTCTATATTTTATGGTTTATATCCCAAAAATTGGATTAGGATATTGCCTTAGTTCCTTTACATAAAATAATGTTTGCCACTGCATTCAATCTAAGGTCTAAAAATATTGGCATGCTGTACCCTACAAAAACATAAAAAAGGCTTTCTTAACACTTTTTTCGGGCGAATGAAGCATTTTTTAGTGCGTCTTAACACTTTTTCTGCTTATCACCGTTAAAAACAATGACAGTTTGGCTGAAAAATTGGCAGTTTTGAAATTTTGGCACATTCTGTGATAGAAGAAGTATTAGGTACAAGGTATTATGTATTAAGTACGATTTATTCGCAATACCTAATACTTGATACCTAATACTTAATACATTTTACTAAAAACAAAAATCAGTTTAACGATGACGATGAAGCCCATCAATGACAGAGTAGTAGTGAAGCCTGCTCCGGCTGATACGAAGACCAAAGGAGGAATCATTATTCCTGACACCGCGAAAGAAAAGCCACAGCGTGGTGAAGTTGTTGCCGTTGGCCCTGGTAAGGACGGTGATATGATGACGGTAGCTGTAGGCGATATTGTATTGTATGGCAAATACGCAGGTCAAGAGTTGCAGCATGGTGGTCAAGATTACTTGATTATGCGCCAAGATGACATTTTGGTAATTATTGAGGAATAATTGCAAAACATCAATAAAGGCTAACCTTTTTAAGATTCTATTCAATTAACAAGAAAAAAACAACATAAAATGGCTAAAAATATTAGCTTTAATAGTGATGCAAGAGAGAAATTAAAATCGGGTGTAGATGCTCTTGCGAACGCAGTGAAAGTAACGCTTGGCCCTAAAGGGCGTAATGTAGTAATCCAAAAGAGCTTTGGCGCACCTTCTGTAACGAAGGATGGTGTAACGGTAGCTAAAGAAATCGAGCTAGAGGATGCAGTGGAGAACATGGGCGCACAGTTGGTGAAGGAAGTAGCCTCTAAAACTGCTGATTTGGCAGGTGATGGTACAACTACCGCAACTGTATTGGCTCAAGCAATGATTCAAGCAGGATTGAAGAACGTGACGGCTGGTGCGAACCCAATGGATTTGAAGCGTGGTATTGACAAAGCTGTAGGTGCAGTTATAAAAGACTTGAAGAAGCAATCAGAAGTAATCGGTGATGACTTCCAGAAGATTGAGCAAGTAGGTTCTATTTCTGCAAACAACGACCATGAGATTGGTAAGTTGATTGCAGACGCAATGCAGCGTGTATCTAAGGACGGTGTTATCACTGTAGAGG
>JAHDCQ010000252.1 GCA_020629845.1 Saprospiraceae bacterium
CTCTTCTCTCAATGAACGAAGCGAATGGTCTCTCTTCTCTGCTCTAAATAATTACGTATTTTTGAAGGATGCAAATACGAAGACGTTATATCATCATCGCACTCGGACTCCTACTTTTAGGAATCATGCTCTACTATTTCAGAGGAATAGTTGGTTACATCCTATTAGCGTGGGTGATTTCTTTAGCAGGTCGTCCGTTGATGCGCTTTTTTCAACAGCGTCTTCGTATTGGTAAATTCGGTATCGGGCCAAATGCCGCTGCTGCCCTTACCTTGCTTTGTTTTTTAGTAATTGTAGCGGTAGCCGTAGGGCTTTTCGTTCCGATTATTATTAATCAGGCGAGTAATTTTGCAGATTTGAATTATGGAGAAGTCGTCAAAAACTTTGAGCCGCCCATTAATCGTATTAATACTGCCTTAGAAAAAGTTGGAGCCAGTACCATATCTATGCCTGCCTTAGCCGAACAGTTGCGTACGGCTGTGACTGGTTCACTCAATTTTGGGGAATTTACAGCCCAAATGAGTTCGATACTTTCTACTATCGGCAATGTGTTTATCACCCTATTTTCAGCTATTTTTGTCGCCTTCTTTTTCTTGAAAGACCAAAGCCTTTTCAATAATATTTTACTTGCTATTGCTCCCAATCAATATGAATCGCAGGTAGGCAATATTATGAATGATATTTCCTATTTACTCACGCGTTATTTTGCGGGCATTACCTTGCAAGTGAGTGTCATCACTATTTTCGTAACGGTCGCGCTGATGATTTTAGGCGTGGAGTATGCTTTATTGATCGGTTTGTTTGCCGCCCTAGCAAATTTAATACCCTATCTAGGCCCATTTATTGGTGGTATTTTTGGATTATTCATTGCCGTTTCTTCTAATTTGGACGCGGAATTTTATACTGAAATGCTTCCTCTAATGACTAAAGTGGTCATTGTATTTGGAATCATGCAAATGCTGGATAATTTTTTTTTGCAGCCCTATATTTTCTCAAATAGCGTATTAGCGCATCCCCTTGAAATTTTTATAGTTGTTCTCATGGGCGCACAGCTATATGGCGTGCTAGGTATGGTATTGGCCATTCCGACTTATACGGTCTTGCGCGTTATTGCACGGGCTTTCTTGAGCGAGTTCAAAGTGGTACAGAAAATCACGGGAAGTATTGCTCAGATTGAGTAGAGGGTAGAGTTATATTATCTGAACTGGGAAAAGCCGAGCTTTTTTTAGGGAGTAGGCAAGAAATAAGCTACCCATTATGGCGCAGTTATTTTTTGCCTGCTCCCTTAAAAAGTTCGACTTTTACGAACTATCTTATTCCACAAAGAAATACACTCTAGTAAGCCAATTCGCAGGATTGGGTTCTTGCTCTGGGTCGGTTATGTAATCCTCTACAATTGGAGGAACATGCTTAAGTCCTTTATTTTGCATTTGAAGCCGCATTAGATTATGTGCTGTTTTGATAGTGGCATGGTCGCCACGATATTCCATCAACAGTGCTCTCTTGCTAGGCAATTGAATGCTAGTGTAGTCTCCTCCAAAATCTGCAACTCCGTTTGTCGGAATCGCTACCGCTAAATCCGCATTACCTTTTTCTTCGTCCCAATTATACACTAAACGCATCGGGCTGCCCGCACTTTCTATCTCCCGCTTATCGAATTGTAATTGTAATAGGGGCAACTCTGCTTGCACAAAGCCGTAAGCATCTGCCATCCGCATTTTCTTACGAAATGCAGCTACTGTTCTAGTAGGAAATTCTACTTCTTTCACTTGAAAGGATTCTTGTCTTTCTTCTTGTTCTTCACGCTTCTTTTCGTATGCTAATTGTTTGCTCTCTACCATTTCTTTTAGGTGTCCTAAGCTTTTATCGTAACTACTGCCGATACCAAAGTCTGAAAACAAAAGAGGAATATTGTATGGACGACTTGTTTCATCTCCGTCAAAAGTCCATGTTATTTTTGTACCGTCTCCTTCAGGTGCTAAAGTAATTGCAGCGTCTGCACCTCCGCGTCCTTCAAATTCTAAGCGCGTATCTACCCGCTTATTAGGTATAATATTCCTAATTTTCTGCGAACCATTGCCTGCTTGCGCGCTCTTCCAGATAGATTCTGCCCCTACTGTACCATCTTCTCCTACAATTTTGCTACTTATATCATCATATGCTCTATTCCATTCTGACCACGACTGCTGTTCTTTTAGCGATTTTATAGCAGGAAAAATGGCACGTGCGGGCGCATTGATAACTGTCGAGCGTTCTACTTGAAGTTTGGTGGGCGCGATAAATGTAAGTACGCCAAGTATAAGGAGTAGTAGTAAGAATAAAATTCCAAGTGTTCTAAGCAATTTCATCGTATTATGAATTTAAAATTATAACTGCAAAATTAAGTTAAAGCTTGGGAATTTAGGTTAGGAATCATTAATTTCATCAGAAATTTAGATTTAAAAACTACTAATCTAATATGAGCAATTCGTTTGGCGAAACCCCTCCAGCACCTGTACCTGTACAAATAGAAGAAAGCTGGAAGCAAGCTCTGCAAGCAGAGTTTTCTAAAGAATATTTTCGAGATTTAGTAGGCTTTTTGAAGCGCGAAAAACGGGCAAAAAAAACGATTTATCCACCAGGTAAATTAATTTTTAATGCTTTTGATACCACGTCTTTTGAAGCGGTGAAAGTAGTTATTCTAGGACAAGATCCTTACCACAACCCTGGGGAAGCGATGGGACTTTCTTTTTCTGTACCAAAGGGCGTACGAGTGCCACCCTCGCTTCGCAATATTTATAAAGAATTGCAGCAAGATGTCGGTTTTGAAATCCCTGCACATGGTGATTTGACGGCTTGGGCTGCACAAGGTGTATTCCTACTCAATGCAATGCTAACGGTAGAACATAAAAAGGCACGTTCGCATCAAAGTGCGGGTTGGCAACATTTCACCAATGCCGTCATTAAAACCCTATCCGAGGAGCGCGAAGGTTTGGTCTTTATGCTTTGGGGCAATTTTGCCAAGAAGAAAAAAGACTTGATTGATGGCAATAAGCATTTGGTGTTAGAAGCAGCTCATCCGTCGCCTTTAGCGGGCGGTGCATTTTTCGGGAATCAACATTTTTCAAAGGCAAATGCGTATTTAGAACAGCAAGGAACGAGTCCTATCAACTGGCAATTGTAGCCAATTGATAGGAACTGTATTTGCCTAAAGTGTCTGCAATACTGCCAATAAAGTAGCAGGCTTCAAGCGCGTACTGTATTTTGGATTTACATACTGAAACTGGACAATGCCGTCTTTCACTACAAAAACCGCAGGCACAGGCAGCGTATGGTGCGTTTGTCCACTCCAAGCTTCCAAATCGAGTTTATAATCGTTTTTATACTTACTAAATAGCTCATCATCTACCTGCCAATCCAAGCCAAATGCCTGAATTGCCTCCGCGCTTGCATCCGAATAGACAGGGATTTCACTCTTTCCGCGTTTGTCGCTTTCTTCTAGTTTTTCTGCTTGATCTACTGTGATACCTAGCATTTGATAGCCGAGTTCTTCCACTTCAGCTTTGATATCATTCAACTCTGCTAGATGTTTTGTGCAGTAGCCGCACCATGCACCTCGATAAAAAATCAATACGCTCGGTGTTTCTGTGGTCAAATCTGCTAGAGTATGTGCTTCATTTGTTTTATCCGTTAGTGTGACAGACGGAATTTCTGAGCCTACTTTTAGTGGGCAAATGTCGTGCATACTGTTCTGTGCTGCCAAAAATGGCGCACTTAAGGCAGCCATTAGAAAAATAAATAATCTCATTGTTGTTTGTGTTTTAAATGGAAAGCGAACTTACTTGATTTTGTTCTAGAATTGGAAGCAGAAAAGCCTTTTTGGAAAATAGCAGACAAAAAAATGGACTAATGACCGTAGTCATTAGCCCATCTCAATATTCATCTAATGTGTATTTTTATGGACTAACATTTTCTTCTGTAGTAGTGCTTTCTTCTTGCTCCTCAGTTTCTACTCGCGTTTTTAGCGGTGGAAAGTCCACCGTATCAAATGCTAGTAAATGCTCATCACGGATGCACTGAAACGCTTCCAATTCTGAATCAGGCAGTGGTTTTGCTGGTGGGAATTTTAAGGCTAAGTGATTCACTTGCTTGTTGTTTTTCCAGAAGCGGAAACATACATGTGGCCCTGTTGCAAGTCCTGTAGAACCCACATAGCCAATTACCTGTCCTTGTTTTACTTGCACCCCTTTAGCCATTCCTGTTGCGAATTTTTGCATGTGCAAATATTGCGTTTGGTAGGTGTCATCATGCTTAATTTTGATGAACCGACCATTCCCTTTACCATAGCCAATTCGAGAAATTACGCCATTACCTACGGCTAAAATTGGTGTGCCATAAGGAGCAGCATAATCCGTGCCTAAGTGTGCTTTCACACGGCGCAGTACAGGATGGAAGCGACGTAAATTGTAACGTGAAGAAATACGCGAGTACTTGACAGGCGAGCGCAAGAACCCCTTATTCATCGGGCGGCCTTTCTCGTCATAGTAACCTTCATGTTCCCCATCTTCACTTTTATAGTAGAAAGCATAATAGTCTTCGCCATTATTTTGGAAATAAGCGGCATGTACGTCGCCCACACCTACTTCTTCGTCTTCAATAAATTTTTTGTCATACACCAACTTGAATTTATCATTCTTTTGGATATGATGAAAATCTACCGACCATTGCAAGGCATCTTCCAGGCGTGCCGCCAAGTTGAAACTCATGCCATTATCCACCATTGCGTTCCACATCGAAGATTCTACAACGCCTGCAGAAGTTTTCACTTCCGTTTCCACTTCGCGTTCTACTTTCGTTGCGGTGAGTTTATCTTTTAAATCAAAGACAATATACTCATACACACTTGGTTCGTATACCATATAGTCTGCTGCTTGCGTAGAGTCGCGCGTAACGATGGTGTAGGTTTTGCCAGCCCGTAGATTGCGTATATTGAATACCTCTTTTGAATTGGTAGCTACTTTTTCAATAATAGGATAGGGCACATTGTGCTGTTGCAGGAGTTCTGAAAAGAACATTCCTGAGCTAATCTCTCCTTCTATAAATTGCAAAGTATCCGTTACGAATCCGTACTTTAAGGTTGGTTCAACAATTGGGAAGGCTCCTAACTCTTCGGTTGGGATGAGGCTGGCTTGTATGTTTTTCTTGTCGTTATTTAGGGAATAAATTGTAATTACACCACCAATCAAACAGACTCCTAAAGCAGATAAAAGCGTAGATTTGTGTTTGTTCAGACTAGTGTAGAGCTTTCTCATATAAGGTTTATAATCCACAATTAGTTGTTTTAGATGAAAATTATTGCTCCCAAAAAGTAAAATGCAATACTACGACAAAAGAAACAAGTTTACTTATCCCTATAATCAGGTATTTTACTTTCTGCAAGTGTTAAGAAAAAAATCTAAAAAACTGGGAAACAATAATATTTAATATGGCATAGCCATAAACACGCAAAATAAAAACCTACGTACGTAACGCAAATATAATTCTAGTGCTTAGATAAACAAAAAAAACGCTATAAATCGCCGCTTTTTAACACGTCTAATCAACTCTTTTTGAATGATATAGCCCCTTAAATGCTTTTACTTGAATTAGTTTTTTATATGTAATTGTTGGATAATCAATAATATAGCAGGCTATTTGTAGTTTGTATGATAGCAACGCTAAATTTTCTCTATCTTCAAGCCCGAAACATTGAAAATTAGATATGAGTGGATTGTCACCCAATATCTTTTTAATAAGAATATACAAAATGAGACGAATTCTATACTTTTTACTTCTTATTACTTCAATTATTGCTTGTCAAAACTCAGCATCGGAGACGGTAGTTGCCGATACGATTCTAATTAATGGGAATATCTATACCGTAAATGAAGAAAATCCTACTGCCGAAGCACTAGCTATAAAAGACGATAAGATTGTAGAAATCGGTACTACTGATGCGATTAAAGCCCTTGCTGATGAACGTACGAAAGTTATTGATTTAGAAGGCAAGTTCACCATGCCAGGCTTTATAGAAGGGCACGCTCATTTTTCGGGTTTAGGAAAGAGTTTGATGAATCTGAATTTTTTGAGGTCGGAGAGTTGGGAAGAAATCGTTGGTATGGTTGCCGAACGCGCCAAAACAACAAAAGAAGGAGAATGGATAACAGGACGTGGCTGGCATCAAGAAAAATGGACAAGCACCCCCGATCGTCAAGTATTGGGCTATCCCTACCATGACGACTTGAGCGATATATCGCCTGATCATCCTGTAGTACTGCGTCATGCAAGTGGACATTCGCTTTTTGCTAATAAGAAAGCAATGGAAATAGCAGGCGTAACGGCGGAAACACCAAATCCAGCAGGCGGTGAAATTGTACGTAATTCTCAAGGCGAAGCCATAGGAGTATTTGAGGAACGTGCCATGAAAATCATTATGAATAGCTATAATGACTATTTAACTACTCTAAATGAGGAAGAACTCACAGCGCGTTGGCATGAGGGTATTAAGTTGGCAGAACAAGATTGCCTTACCAAAGGTATTACTTCCTTTCAAGATGCAGGTTCAACTCTAGAAGAGGTAAAACGCTATACGAAATTGGCCGAAACGGGGGAGTTGGACGTACGCCTGTGGGCGATGATTCGGCAGCCCTATGATTCTATAAAAAATGAAATGAGTGGTTTCCCACTAGTGGGTGTAGGTAATAATTTCTTTACTGTGCGTTCCATCAAAGCTGCGGTGGACGGTGCGCTTGGTGCATTTGGAGCTTGGTTGCTAAAGCCTTACTACGACAAAGCCGATTTTGAAGGACAAAACACAACACCCCTTACCGAACTCAAAGATTTAGCCAAACTAGCCATCGAAAGTGATATGCAATTCTGTGTACATGCCATTGGAGATAGAGGTAATCGGATGACGCTCAATCTGTATGAAACTATGTTTGAAGAAAATCCTGATAAAGAAAATCTGCGTTGGCGTATTGAACATGCACAGCACCTTGATACGGCAGATATTCCACGCTTTAAACAACTCGGCGTTATTGCTTCTATGCAAGGAATTCATTGTACATCGGACGCGCCTTTTGTGGAAAAACGCTTAGGTAGAGAACGTGCTGAATATGGCGCATATCCCTGGCGCGCGCTTATAAATGCAGGCGCGGTAGTAACGAATGGAACCGATGCTCCTGTGGAAGACTTAAGTGCGATAGAAAGTTTTCATGCGTCTGTGACCCGAAAGCGCGTTAATCATCCGACTATGGAATTTTTCCCTGATCAGCGAATGACTCGTGCGGAGGCGATACACTCTTATACGCTTGCCTGTGCCTATTCTGCTTTTGAGGAAGATATTAAAGGCTCATTGGAAGTCGGTAAGTTGGCAGATATTGTAGTATTGTCCAATGATTTGATGAAGTGTACCGATGATGAAATACTAGAAACAGAAATAGTAATGACGATGATTGGTGGTCAGGTGAAGTACCAACCATAATCAAATTTGATAAGTATGTGACACTGCAGTATGCACACAAAGGTATAAAAAGTCCCCATCGGGACGACATGATTATAGTATATCCATTCGTCTAATCATTTAATCCCGAAGGGATGGCATTATTATGTCTAAATAATTTCACCCTTTCAGGGTAGGGTGTTCAAAACCCCATACCTTTTATGCGGCACTTTTTGAT
>JAHDCQ010000253.1 GCA_020629845.1 Saprospiraceae bacterium
GCTCTATATTGCTTTCGAGTTCCTTCGCTTGGGTCGCGGTTTGGATTTTTGCCAAACCCGCTTCTTCTGCCTTTATCTTTTCGATATACGGCTCTAGGGCATCATCGCGCAGCAAGAAACGCACACAATCCTCCGACAGCGCGTCTGTGATTTCGACGCACTGCGTTTCTAATTGCTCCACTAAATCCAAATCGGTGTAGCGCAGTTCTTTTAGCGAAATGATTTCGCCACGCAAGACGCGCAATTCTGCAAGCATACTCACAAACAAATCCACCGCATCAAAGGTGTTTTTTCGACTCTTATCGAATAGCTCCTTCGCTTTCGTGTTTACGCGATTGATTTCCGCTTTAGTGCTATTTTGGATGCGAACTTTCTTCTCGTACTCCCCTATCGCGGTGTTGGAAGTTTCGCGGATTTGACGTAGCGGTTCGTGTAGCAAAAAGCCCTCTTGCTTATCAATCCAATAGTAGGAATCCAGCACATCGGTACACTTTTTGCTAAGGTCGTTGTATAAACCTGCATACGTATCTTCCTTGTTAGAAAGTATCAAAACTTCCTGACATTCCGCCATCGCCTTCACAATGTCCTTATTGCCCACCTTGAACAAATACGAATCGGTATGCTCCGAATGTACTACATCATTGGCGGTAAAAGGCGTTTGCCAAATCTGTATCACGTGGTGCTTCGTCGCCTCTTTTTCGGCACGGAAATAGCACAACTCGCCATTTGGAAAGTGCATATAGCCATGACAAAAAATAGGCGTATGCACCTTCTGCTCGATGATGTTATAGTGCATCAAGATATACGCGCCCTCCTGCACATCATAAAAGACATACAGAAAATCCTCGCCATTGGGCGACACGATGCGCTTCTTGAATAGCTTTTGGCGCATATTCGGGTCGAAGATTTTGAACTCGCCCGTTTGCAAATAATAGCCATTCGCAAATATCAAACCATGCTGGTCGGGTAGCAAAACGCCTGAACTTTCGAGCGTATCAATGCGCTGTACTTGCTGCATTTTCTCATTGAAGACAAAATAGCGATAGTCCTCCTGATAAGGGCGAATTTTGAGGACGATGAGGTTGCCCAAATCCGCGTAGAAGTATTCCGCATCATCAAGGCTTTGGTCTGCGTACTCTACATCCTCGCGGTAGATGCCCAAGCCATCATCGGTATTATCTTCGACTTTTATGGTGAGGTCGCCACCCACTGTTTCCACGAAAACCCTGTCCATGATAGACACGTGCGGATGCGCGCCTTGTCGCTGAAAATCGCGGTGTGCGCGTACCCAACGGAACTCGTGCTGCTCTGGAAATGCCACCTCATGGTCGGAGCGATTGTCGACATACTCTAAGCGGTTGTCTTTGATGACAAACTTGAAAGTCTTGAAATCTTCGCTCTTTTTGTTGAGGTGAAAGACCATATACAAAAACGTCCCTGACTGCACAAAACGCGCAAAATAGGCATGCTTGTAGTAGCGGTAGAGATTCTGGAAATCGGTCTCGAATTTTTCACTCGCGAACCAATCCAAGCTATCCTCTTGGAAACTATTGTCCGAAAAACGATAGACGCTAAACACATCGCTCAATCGAATACCCGAACGCAAACCAACATGCACATTGTATCCAAAAATACAATGCTCCCCTATCGCCACGATGTCGCGCGCGGTGCAGTTGTTGCTGGTATGTATGCGCTCATTCGCAATCAATTCCGTTTCGACTGCGCCAAAAACGGTCTTGCGTGCATTGTTCAATTTGTCCAAGCGTCCACGTAAATCCGCCGCCTGCTGCTCCAAGCGCGAACGGATGATTTCATACGTGCCGCCTTCGAGTTGTATATTGGTGGGTTTTGTCATTTTTTATTTTTTTGTTGGGTTTAGATTTTATTCAGTACGCTCAAATATGTGTAGTTCATATTTAGAACCAGTACAATAGAGAAATTTACTTCCAGAATAGACTAAGTTTTTCATCCATCCATACCGTTTCTTTTTTTGATATTTCCAATCAATATTTTCGGAATCTATATTAAATGCTACAATGAAAGGACAAGCTGCACTACCTCTGTCACATACAGGTGCGATTATATGTCTATCAATAAGCAAATCTCCTCCACGGAAAGCGGGAATATCTTTAAGTATTTCTCTTGTATACTTGCTATCTGTAACTGTAAGGTCAAGTTGGTCTGCTAAATAATCACCCAAATCTAGTCTAATTACAGCTTTTTGAGTTTTCAAATCAATTACTCCAAACTGTCGATTAAAGAGATAATAAATTTTATCATCTAACAAATGAAAAATATATGCATTAATTAAAGTTGGATTTCTTAATCCATAATTTCCTACATGACTTATTTTACTTTGATTTTCATCTAAATGAATAATTTGCCAACTAATTTTTCCAGTTTCAATGTTAATTGCTACAATACCACCCCATAAAACATGTATTAGAACATCATTACCATAAATACCTAGCACCTGCTTAATTATATGTTCTTTATCATAGACTTTATTAACATCTGAAATTTTCAGTTTCCATTTTATCCCGCCTTTGTTAATGTCAATTGCTGTAAGCGTATGATTTTTCCAAGTAGTATGATCTGTTGTATCTTCTACTTCTTGTACAAAAAGAAGACCAGCAAACTCTCCTAAAAAATTCCAATATTGAGGAATTTTATACAATATTTCACCAGTAAAAAAATCTGCTATAATTCGTTTTCGCTCTTCATTTATCAGGATATTTCCTATTATTTTATCACTTCCAACTACCCTAATTCCTTCAATATTATCCAGTATCCGTTTTTCCTTCGTTTGTAAGTTCAAAACTACTGTTGAATAGTTTTCTATATTTCTAATAATTGCTTCTTTAGAGTCTATAAAATGGACAAAATCATACCCATCTTCTAGTGGTTCATGATTCAAATACCATCTTTTTCTAACTTGGTTTGTCCACAAGTATGCAACATGGTTTCCTGCTGCTTTTATACTACCAAGACGATTCTTTTTAATTACTTTTTTGTATTCAAATTTCATGGTGTTCGATTTGTCATTTTGGCTCTTTAAAACCTAATTTGCTCGTAAGGATTTCCAATCCGAAACGCCCCTTTTACAAATTTCCTAATTTGTACGGCATACTTGAATCAGAGATTCGTGGAAGGTCGGTGACGGATAATATATCCGCACCAGCACACTAGAGATTTTCAAAACAATCAAGCGTTTTTTGAAAATCAATTGAGTTGCCAAAATTCAACTTAATCGCCTGCCTTCCTTCAACCTCTAAAATATTTCCTTCCCATATTTGCCCTTCGATATAGGTATGAAATACTTCATCAGCAATTTCCTGATAGCTCAATTTGGCAACTACTTTCTTATTCTGTAAAGACTCTTGAATAACAAGTGATCGAAGTCCCGCAGAAGAGATACGCCAATATGTAATCTCACTTAAAGCACTCGTCGGAATAACACTAAAATCCATATCATCAAGATAAACTACAAAAGTCTCAAAGACTACTTTATCCGTTTTATCGAATGCTTGAATTTGTGCGCCTAGCAGCGTATCATCATTGCTATCTACTACTTTAATGCGTGTTTCTGATTCCTCCAATACTCCTTGTATTTCATAGCTTGGTTCAGCTTGAAGCTGCATTTTCCGCTTTAATTCAGTTCTGGAAGAGTCAAATTTCAAGACCAAACGATTTCCCAGTATTTCATAATTCCCTTGTCCTGAACTGCTCCCTGAATTTCCGCAGCCTGTACTATTATGCTGGTAATAAAATTTATTGTCTGCTGTAATCTTAATGCTTGTCTGTCCTAGTTCCTTACAATCATGATATTTACCCAATGCTAAGTTTTGCGCTGTTGCATGACTTAGAAATATCAAAAAAATGATACTTAAAATTATCCTTTTCATTGTGTTCATTTGCTTTGATATACGAATGGGGCGGATAGATAGCTGCTTGTTTTACTGCGTATTACACCAAACAAGTTTGGTGCTTACGGTATGTTTTCCGTAGGTGCTGAACTTGTTCGGCACACTGAATAGGGAAATCGCAATTATGATTCCTCTTTCTCCCTTCTTTCCTTCCTAGCAGCCCAAACTAACCACACTAGAGGCATTCCTATAATCCAGCCCCACTTCATATCTGCCCAAGTATAGGCATCATTATACAAGAAAGGTGTCGCTTCAAGCAAGAATATAATGCCCATTCCGAGTATGCATTGCAGGTATTTGTTCATGTTTTTCTTATCAAGTTTTAAGATAACAGGCGAACTTGAAGTTGCCCCTTATCAAAGTGGTTTATGCTTTTTCTTGTGCCGCTTTTGCCAGCCTTTCTTTTTCTATTTTATCATATTCTACGGCAATCATCACGAAACCTGTACAAAGCGCAAGCAAGGCAAAAGTCATCAACGCTGCCCAGAATTTATTATGCGGATAAACCGCTATGCCTTCGGGAACAGTTACGTCCGTGTCCTCATCTACATCGAGTAGGGTTTCGCGTAGTTTCATCAATACATTGGTTTTTTCTAATGCACTTTCCGCCTTTAGGTTTTGCAACTCCTGCTGACTTGCTTTCAGGTTGCGATACCAGAAGCTGATGTCCTCATCGGGTGTTTGGTAGAGAATGGAAGTATAGCCACTCGTCAGGTCGTTTTCTTCCAAAAAGTCGAGGGCTTTTTTTAGTTCTTCATTTGCCAATTCAATGGTATTCGCATCCGCAGCGCGTTTCAGATAGCCTGTTACATTTTGCTTGAACTCGATTCCTTTCGAGATGCGAAAGCCAATAATGGGGAGGCAAATGAGTATTAATAAAAAACCAATTCGTATTTTCATGATGGTGCGTTTTAAAATTCAAAATCTCGTATCTCGTAACCACCAAGCGGTGCTTGGTGCAAGCCGCCCTTTGCCCCGCGAAGCAAAGTGCGACTTGAGCCAAGTGCCACTTGGCTGTTACAGTAATACCTCTGCCAATTGCTTGCCGATACCCATGTCCATTACGCTATCTAGCAGATTGGAAGCTTGCTCGCGCTCGCCTGGGCTAGAGACATTATCTCGCAATTTAAGCAAGAGTGCCGACATCGTTAGGTTCTTGATATCCTCCGTTTGTAGGTTCGAGCGCATCGCTAGGTTGCGTACCTGACTGAGTACGCCGCCGCCTGAGCCGTCGCCTAGTAGTAGGGCATCTTTCATGTCCGTTAGATGCGTGCTATTGTCTAGCATTCTATCTACGGACTTTCCGCGATTGATGGCTTTCATGATGTTGTCCACGAAGGTCATTTCGCCACCTACAATGTCAATGTTTGCCGTCTTAAAGGCTTCGCCTAACACCATTGCTTGTGCCTCTGCGATGTCCTTTTGTACTTCGATTTGTGCCAACTGCACCGCCTTGTCTTTCTCTAGGCGTAGCTTGAACTCTTCGTGTTCTTTGCCTACTCCGTCGAGCTTCTTCATAGCAAGTGCTTTCTGCTCTACACCTTTCGCTTCTGCAATGCTCTTCTGCTCAATGACTTTTGCATCCGCGATACCTTGCTTTTCGGTCACTTCTGCAACTGCCATACCTTGCTTGCGCTCTGCCTCCGACTTCACTTCGATGCCGACTGCTTCTGCACGTGCTTTTTGCTCTAGTATCGCCGCTTCTATCATGCCTTCTTGCTCCTTCGCCTTCGCTTTTGCTTCGATGACTTGTGCTTCCGACAATCCGATAGTTGCTTCCTCTGCTGCCTTTGCTTCTGCAATGATTTTACGCGCTTCTGCGTCTTTCTCGGCTGCATTTTTTTGCGCTTCTGCGTCTATCAGCATGGTTTGTGCTTTGATTTCAGCAGCTAACTTCTCCGCTTCAGCCGTCTTTTCTTTCTCAATGATGGTCGCTTGTCCAACTTCTTCCGCTTTGATGACAGCCACTTGGCGTGCACGTTCTGCGGTAGCGAGTTCGCGTGTATCCTTGATTTTCTCCTCTTCTTCCACCACCTTCTTCTCTACCATGATGCGGTCTTTAATCACATCTTGGATATTCTTCTTTTCCAATTCAATAGCGCGGGTCTTTTCAATTTCTGCCAGCGTAACAATTTTCTCCTTTTCGGTTTGTTCCAGCAGACGTTCCTTGTCGAGACGCTCGTTTTCTACTGCTTCGGTGCGCTCCTTGTTTTTCAAAGCCACAATTACTTGACGCATTCGGTTTTCCTCTGCGATTTGCAATTCCTCTTCCGTGCGGATGCGTACCATTTCAGAACGAAGACGCTCTTCCTCATTGATTTTCGCAATTTCGGCTTCTTCACGTGCAGTAATATTAGCAATTTCACGCTTTTGGCGTTGCTCTTTTTCTGCCAACTGTCGCTCATATTCTAGGATTGCCTCTTGCGCTTCCACGTTTTGCTCCTTGATGGTTTTTTCTTCTTCTCTTCTGAAAAAGTTCGCCTTCACCTTTTGATTAGCAGTCAGTTCAACAATCTTCTTGATACCTTCTACATCTAAGATGTTGTTCTCCGAAAGATGCTCTAGTGGCGTTTGCTCTAGGTAGTCAATCGCACAGTCATCCAATACATAGCCGTTCAGGTCTGTACCAATAATATCTAGAATTTCGCGCTTAAATTCTTCGCGTGAATCGTATAAATCCACAAAGTCAAAGCGTTTACCAACGGTCTTTAATGCTTCTGAAAATTTTGCTTCAAAAAGCGTATTCAAAGTTGTTGGGTCAGAAGCTCTTGCACAGCCAATGGTTTGTGCTACGACCATGATGTCCTTTGCTTCTTTATTGACTCGAACGAAGAACACGACCTTAATATCGGCGCGCATATTGTCCTTACATATCAGACCGTCTTTTTGCATACGACTGATTTCGATGGTCTTTACGGAGATGTCCATTTTCTCCATTAAGTGGGCAACAGGGACGACGTAGATACCTTTTTCAAAAGCGACTTTCGTGCCACCAATTCCTGTTCGGATGATGGCTTGCCCTTGCGGGATTTTTTTGTAGAATGAGACAATGGCTGCGATGATTCCGAAAATGAACAGGACGGAAATAATCGCACCAATTAACATGACATTTGCACCCATAGTAAAGTAGTTTTAGTTTGCACACGGGTTAGGTATGCAAGTGGTTATTAGATAAATTTTATATTGTCTTTAGCTTGTTGGTCTTTAGTCTTTAGACCTCGAGCTATTCATTAAAAGCTTGAACTAAATAATAGTCCTTATCGGCTGCCTCGGCGATGACGAGGATTTCGTCACCGCGTTTGGGCAGCTCGGCGTTTTCTGGAACTCTAATGGTAATGATAAGGGTGTTGCCATCATGTGTTACTTCGGCTTGCCCTGCTTTTTCGCGCGTGGGCGTTAGGGTAACAACGCCCGTTTGTCCGACATACTCGACTGGTTCTTCGTGTGTGTCTAGTTGCGCGAAAAGCGGTATTAGAGGTGTCGTGATTACTTTGGTCAATAGTAAACTTACAGCTAAAATGGGTAGTATTGCACCTAGTGCAAACAATGTTGTATAATGCCCCAAATAGTGGTTAGCTGGTAATGCAATGACCCATTGCAAGAGATTCAAGAAGGACATGACAACCATAAAAGGCATTTTGCCAAAGTTGAAAAAGTGCAATACACTTGCTAGAAAGCCGCCGCCTACCTGTGCCTCTGCCTCCGCGTCTATGTCTACATCTACGTCAATATCTACATCCACATCTATGT
>JAHDCQ010000254.1 GCA_020629845.1 Saprospiraceae bacterium
ACTCATGGAGTATTTACCGTTTACATAGTCCATTAACTCAAAGATAAAACCATAGGTTCAGAAAAAAGTAGGCTTTTCCTGAAAGTGTAGTATATATAACAAATATAAGTAGTAGAGTCTAAATAATTTCCGTTCCTAATGCCTATACCGTCCCAAAATCTCTAGTGCATCAAGCCGTAAATAGCAAAAGTTACAGCCGAGCTTATTTAACTAGTACTAAGTCGAAAAAACAGGCATGCTTGTCCAAGAAATCCTATTTTTAGCCTTTCAAACACCAAGCCTATGAACACGATAGAGCAAAAAATACAATATTTCCGCGCTTGTTTTGAAGCAGATAATCGAACACTGCAAGTACATTCCTTTTTTAGCAATAAAGTGTCTAGCGCAAAAATATTGGAAGATGCCGATTTACTCACAGGTCGCACGCCCTACATACCCGTAGATGAAAATTGGGGGGAGAAAAACCTAAAAACACTCACACTCTATGCGAAGGAAAAACAATTGTATTGCGCGGCTTTTTTTGTGGTAGGGCATAGCTATATGCTCAATAAATCGCTGGATTTAATCGCACCACTCTTACTGTATCCTGCCGAGTTGGTAGAGAACGAAACAGGCTATTATCAGGTACAACTCACATCCTTGCGTCCTACGCTCAATCCTGCCGCCCTACAAAGCCTACTGCCACGAAATAAAGATATAAATGCTTATGACACCCTTGCAGAACAACTCCCTAAAACCCCATTAGGCTTCTCGGAAGTGGGACGCTTACAAGAGCAACTCAATGCCCTATTCACCAATTTAGATACGAGCTCGCTATTGAATTATCCAGAAATCACCAGCCCGAAAGAACTCCAAAACCTTCGCAAGGTCAAGTCTTTTTTTAAGGATGACGGGCATTTTTACCTTATTGCTGCACTTGGTTTAGGTATTTTGGATAGAAGAAAATCAGGGCGAGGCATCATTAATGAATTGAATGAAATTACGCATAGCGAATCCATTGCTGCGCCATTGAACGCGCTATTAGGAGATGAACAGACTTCTAACTCGATTCGCGCTATGGAACAAGTCTTTGCACCTGTCATTCTAAATCAAGCACAGGAAAACTTGATTCATGCAAGCCATACCAATCGCTTGAGCGTGGCGATTGGTCCACCAGGCACAGGCAAGTCCTTCACTATTGCAGCACTTGCGGTGGATACCATCAGTAGAGGAAAATCGGTCTTGATTGCTTCCAATAACTACCAAGCCATAGATGTGATTGCCCAAAAACTTATCCATGACTTTCAACTGAAGCATGCCTTAGTACGAACCACCAATAAACAATGGAAAACGGATGTAAAATCCTATATCAAAGATATTTTGGTAGGTATTGGCGTGAAGGCAGTAAATGGTAAAAGCTTACGTTCGCTACGTGAAGAGGCGATGGAAGAAGTAACGGCAATTAAAACGCAAGAAAGCATTATTGAGAAACGCACCCAAAATGAACAAAATTGGGGCAAACGGATGCAACGAAAATCTACCTACTTTTGGCACGATTGGCAAAAATATTGGCTCAAAAGACGTGTATTAGCCCTATCGCCACTTTGGGAATTGTACGAAACTTTGCAAACCCATTTGCAACGCAAAAATCATTTATTACAAAAGTATATCATAGGCGCACGGCATCATTATTTGTATACGGCTTTACGAGATAATCGGAAACAAGTGCAGCAATTTCTAAAAGCCTTGCGTGCCAGAACTGGTAGCTTGAAGGAAGAGCGTTTCAACCAAGTTGATTTTGACCTTATCTTGAATGCTTTACCGATTTGGTTGGTGAGTACCGAGGATGTGAGTCAGATATTGCCCTTGCGAAAAGAGCTATTTGATTTAGTGATTTTTGATGAAGCTACGCAATGCAATCTAGCAAGTGCCATTCCTGTGCTACAACGTGGCAAACGCGCAGTAATAGTAGGCGATCCAAAACAGTTGCGACATATTTCGTTCCTCTCTAGTTATCGGCAGCAACAACTATTACAGGAACAAAAGTTGGATAGCTATGAGATAGAAGATTTAGATTATCGCAATAAAAGCTTACTCGATTTTGCCCTACAAAGCATAGATGGACAAGATCAAGTGCATTTTCTAAATGAGCATTATCGGAGTCTGCCTGACTTAATTGAGTTTAGTAAGCGTAAGTTTTATGATAATGCCCTCAGCTTGATGACTGATACGCCAACGAGTAAAACAGAGGGCAATTTGCATTGGCATGAAGTGGCAGGCAAGCGTTTGCTGAAAGGACATAATAAACAGGAAGCAGCACGAATACTAGCATTGGTACAGCAAATTATAGAGGAAGAAACCGCTTTATCTGCTTCGCTTGCCTCAAGTATTGGCATACTATCACCCTTTCGGGAGCAAAGTGATTATTTGAGAAAACAGATAGAGACAAATATTGAATTTGCAGCTATTCGCAAGCATAAAATGCTAGTTGGCACACCTCATTTTTTTCAGGGAGAAGAGCGCGATATTATGCTGCTATCTTTTGCTTTAGATGACGCAGCGCATCCGTCCGCTTTTCGCTACTTAAGCAAGCCTGATGTGTTTAATGTTAGTATTACGCGGGCGCGGTCAATACAGCATATTTTCACCTCCTTTGATACTAGTCGCTTAAAATCGAATACCTTGTTGAGTGAATATTTAGCCTTTGCGAAACAAGTCAATACTGCAAAGCAGATAGCTGAAAATACTATTCAAGACCGCTTTATGCAAGAGGTGGTAGCAGAACTGCGCAAACTGAATTATGAGCAACTCTATGAAAATTACAAAATTGCAGGCTTGGACATTGATATTGTATTGGTACGAAATAGCAAAACTTATTGTATTGATTTGGTGGGTTACCCTGGGGTTTATCAAGGCGCATTTCCTTTGGAGCGAATTAAAATGTTCCATCGCATGGGTATAGAGGTGTTTTCCTTGCCTTATTTACTTTGGGAATTGGATATATCGAAATGCCTAGTTGCTTTAAAGCAGTTTCTAAAAATGGAATAGAAACATTTGACCACCAGAAACTCCAATCATCTAAACCCAAAGCCATCAGCAAACAACTGATGGCTTTGGATAAAAATGGAAAACATATTCCCCTACTCTACTGCTTCACAAAACGCTGCACCTCATAATAGTCTGCCGCTTCGATGGAGAGCAAATAAATTCCTGCTTTACAGTTAGAAACATCAAATTGCTGCTCAAAACTAGCTGCTGGCACATTTGCTTGATGTAGTAATTGCCCTGCTACACTCCAAATCTTTACCACATAATCCGTTTCGATAGTTGTCTTCAAGTTCAACAGCCCTGAAGTGGGCGAAGGATAGAGTTGTTGCTGATATGTCACCTTTTCCTCCGTCTTATCTACAATAGCATTGATATCAGGAGCAGGCAAGTCTCCCCCGCCTCGCTGTGTAGGAGCCATGAAGGTAATAACGGCTTCGTCATCCTCCATTGGCATACAACAAATACCATTGCCAGGCGTGGAATCGGTATCCGCTTGGTCGAGGCTTTGTACTTGCGTAAAAACCGACTGCATCTGTAAATCGCCTAGTACATAAAGCGTGAGTTCCAAGCTTGCAAACTCCCCAGAAGCTAGGTCGCCCAGTTCCCATTGTTCTGCACCTGGCTTATATAGTCCAAATTCGGTGACGGAATTCGTGTAAGCTAAGGAATCAGGAATAGGAAAATCAATGACGACATTCGTGGCGGTAGTAGCCCCTGTATTAATAACGGTGGTAGTAAAAGTGGTATTGGTAAAACGACCTGGCATCATATTACCTACGGCAAGGTGCATTTCCAAATCGGTACCAGCCGTGATTTCGATAGGTGAAATAGTGACATTGAAACTACATTCGTATTCAAAATCACAACCATCTGTATACGAAAGCGTCACAGTAGTAGTACCAGCAGGAAAAAAGCTTCCAGAAGGCAGATTTGGACTATATACCAAATCACGTGTTCTAAACCAACCACAGTAAAGATTCGCCATTGGGTCAGGATATTCCACTACTGCACCCGTAGCATCTTTCGGTACACGCACCAAAATATCATCGGGACAAATGAAGGGCATCATATTCGCTTCTACAATAAATAACATCGTACAAGTTGCACTATTGCCACAAGCATCTATGGCTTCAAAAGTGATGTCGTACTCGCCTACTGGAAGGATTTCGTCTTCTGCCAACATTGGGCCACTTAGCTGCCGAATCTCGGTGATTCCTTCTGGGCATTCCGTACTTGCATAAGGCTGCGGAATGCCAGAGCTATAGCCATCAGGATGATTCTGATTGACATTATAGCTATCCATTCCACGAGTAGTACGACAACGCAAATCAATCGCCGTCGCGCCACAGTCAGCCGATGGAATAAGGGTCACTTGCGCTTCAGCACGGTTGAAATTGCCAAAGGCATCAAATACAATAAGGGTCACGCTTTGCTCGCCAGCATCTTCACAAGTGAAGGTATTGGGTTCTACTTCTAATCGGATAAAATTATAGCCGCATGCTCCACTTGCATCGCTGCCAGCATCTATTACGCTAGGGTCGAGGGTAACAACACCACTTTCACCTATGGTAATACTTGCAGCTTGGGTGAGAACTTGTATGGACTCATCAATATCACTACAATCACCGAGGCAATCAAGATATTGCCCTGTTTCCAGTTCCACATACATGGGTGTTTCATTCGCATGTCGTACATCTTTGATGTAGCCTGCATTTTCGATGCGCGCTCCTGTACTATATAGCATTATACCACCTTCATAAAAAGCACATTCATGGACTCTGATAGTAGCGGAATTGCGAATAACTTGATCCGCTCGACGAACTCGAAAATAGCCTTTCATATCGAGCTGCCCTACATTGGTAATCGCGCTAGGCGTACCGTACCAAAGTTGGTGATTTGCGGTAGCGGTGCTTGTTTTTTCGAGCGTTAAATTTCCATTATTGCGTATATCATTATTGTATATCTCCAAATAGCCGCCTACGGACGCATCGCCATAGTTATCCCAATCGCCATACATAATCAGGCTGTCGTTGGGGGTACTTTCTAGGGTTTCATAATTGCGAAGATACCCTAAAGAAACATGGTATTGACTACGTCCTCGACTGTATAGATAGCCACCAAGCCAAAGTTTATTATTGCTTCGCAAACGCTCATAATTAAAAAGCCAACCATTGAGCAGGAGTACCCCTTCATTATTGATGAAACCATAATTTTGAATTGCTTTCAAGGAATCGCCTGTTTGTACTACAGTAGCATCGGGGGTGATTTGGATAGTGCCTTCATTTCGCATGCCATTTTTTAGGATATTGGTAATGCTATTAAAGGTCAATTCGCCTTCATTGACGATGAAATATTCCAAATCAGCACGTTCGGTGATGATAGGAAATCGTCCGCCTGTTGGGTTGGCTGGTACTACGGCAGTTTGTTCGGCTTCGGGGAGTCCATTGCTCCAATTAGCGGCATCGAACCAATCTTCGCTTACATTGCCTGTCCAAACATTAGGATTGATGTAAGCAAATTCATCTTCACAATTATTTTCTTGTATACATCGCTCCACTTCTGCATCTGTACATACGAGTTCTGTGCCGCTACCTTGCGTATTGGAACTTGGTGTACCTGAACGATAAACCACTAAGCCTTCATTCTGAAAATTATTACTTTCAAATTCTTCATTTGAAGTCACTACAATACCACAAACTTCATTCACAAAACGCGCTGCGTTTCGGAAGGTGATATTATTGTGGGTCATGTGGGCATCACTAGCATTGACAAGCATGCCAAAGCTGTAAAAAAGCCCACTCGCTGTGTGCCGATTGATGCCGAGTTCTATTTCTCCACGATTAGTAAATGTTCCTTGATTAGTCGTGTAACTATTCGCTGTAAAATAGGCATAACCCGCAGCACCAATTTCCATAGTGCCACTATTGAGTATATTTGGCGAAAGATTATTGAGCTCGTAATTGGCATTTTCAAAGCGCGCATAGCCATTCATGCGCATATAGCCATTTGGATTATTCTGGAAAATATTACTATTCTCTAGTGTGCTCCCACCTGTAGCCGTAATACCTAAATCAGCAATTACATCGCCTTTGCCTAAAAATTCAAGATGATTGTTATTAGCAAGTTCCCCATCCTGGTAGCGAATGTGTAAATAGCCGCCATCTAGTATATAGATGTGTCCATCATTTTCGATACGCCAATCAATATTTAGCTGCGATTTTCGATGAATAATTATCCCATCTTCCCGATTCACTAAGCGACTAGCCAATAAAAAATGGGCATCGCTACGTATCACGCCTCTGTTCATAATAATTCCATAGGACAGGTAAGGGGTACTTCTATCTATTTTATTTTCAAAACCATCTGCGGTAATTTCCCATTCACTCTCATTAATCCAACTATCATAATTCTCCCCTCCATTCGATACGATTTTGCCTTTATTTACTACTTGCCCGTAGTTGAGTACCTTACCTTTTAGAGTATCCCTATTTTCAAAATAGGCATCTTCTTTGTTGTCTAGTGCAAATTCCACTCGATATGAATAGGGATCATCGTAGCCTGGCAATAAGAGTAAAGACTCGTTAATGAGGCGATTTTCATTGATAAGTTTAAAACCACTCTCTCCCGTGAGCGGCGCACGCACATGTAGTGTACCTTTGTTTACAAGTTCTCTATCGAGCGTAATAGGTGCATTGATACTTGGAAAACGCCCACTTTCAGGAGTAGCAGGAATGATAGCTTGGCTGGAAAACTGCGGTAAACCATTCGACCAATTGGCTTCATTTGCGAAATCGCTGCTTTGTGCGCCTGTCCAATAAGTGATATTGCCATCATATAAATCATAGGGAAAATCACAGCCCGTATCTACGCTTTCTGCACATGCTGAAGCCGTTTTATCTGGACAAACAATTACCCAACCCGTTCCGTATGCTCGAGTTAGCTCAGAAGAGTTTGCTGTTATCAATATAATACCCCCTGCTTCCGCAAGTTCGTGATTACTGGAAGAAACGTATGGGTTTTCACTCACTATCCAAGAGCAGGGCTCTACAATTTGCTCACCACCAATACCATAACGCCAGTATTGATTGTCCCATATAGAGCCTGTTTTGTAGGTAATACTTCCACGATTATTAACTATTGTGCGACTGGTCGTTAAGCCTGCATTCGTATAGCTTCCTATTATATCCATGCGCGTATTAGCGGTGAGTTTCCCTGTATTTAGCATGGAGCCAACTATGCGAAACTTACCTTCTATTAGTAATTCTGCATCATTTACTACTTGTCCGCCTGCCCAGATGGTAAGCTCTGTTTGGCTAGTAATTTGTCCATTCTCAAAACGCAATTCACCCGCCACACTAATGGGATAGTCTATCATTACATCACCTGAAATGACGGGATAAGTAGAATTTTCGCTGGTCATCCTAGGAATAATAACTTCTTTTGAGGCATCTGGAATGCCATTGTTCCAATTACTGGCAGTCGTCCAATTACTATCGGTCGCGCCTGTCCAAACGGTGGTATTTTGAGCATAGCCTACTCCAATGCAGAGTAACAACAATAGGGTGATTTTGAATTGCATAATATGTACGTTTTATTCTATTAGATTCAACAGTATTTGTAACTATTTAGAAGAGAGAAGAGAGA
>JAHDCQ010000255.1 GCA_020629845.1 Saprospiraceae bacterium
GTGGATATTATGACGGCACTTTCGTAGATAATGAGTGAATTGCGAATGAGTGAATGAGCGAATAAAATTTAGAATCATTCACTCGACTACTTATATTTTAATTGATATTCAAATTTACTCATAAAGTCCACTAAAGCCCGAAGGTGATTAAAAAATCTTCGGGCTTTGTAGTTTAATTTCGCTTACGAAACCTTATATTTGGCTAATGCTTATTTGTTTAAGTAAATGGAGTCATTTTCAATTTTCAATTCTCCATTTACTACACCTACTAACTTAGTGACAATGACAAAAACAGTGGAAAAGCAATTGGATAAATTGCATAAGGATCTAATTGATCTTCTCCGCGACCTAGAAGGCTACTCGGAACGCAAGCTCAACATGAACCCTACTACTCAAAGTTGGTCGGTATTTCAAGTGATACATCACCTAGTACTCGTGGAGCAGCTTTCGATGCAGTATGTAGAGCGCAAATTGAGCCATAATCCAACGCTCAAAAATGCGACTGTTGTTACCAACTTACGAAAAGTAGCACTCACAGCTATTCTAAATTCTCCGTTCAAAGCAAAAGCCCCCAAAGCAGTAGGCACGGCGCAATTGCCCGACGAATCTACCTTTTGGGAAGTGGCAAAAAAGTGGAAAAATCAGCGGGAAGAATTACGCAAATACCTTTCTGATTTGCCTGAAGATTATTTCAAAAAAGAAATCTACAAACATCCCTTTGCTGGTCGCGTAACGATTAGTGGAATGTTACAATTTTTTCAACAGCATTTTGATAGACATAAAAAGCAAATCTATCGCAATTTAGATGCATTGGATGCGGTAAAAATAAATTAGGTTCTCCAAAAAATGCTGTGGGCGAAGGAAAAACAAACACCAAAATATCTGAACAGTAGTATTGTGCTTGCTTTTCCTTCGACTTCGGCACGGCACTTTTTTGGAGAATAATAAATTAAGAATTTCATGAAGTCGCAACGACTACTATTGCTAAAGATACGAAAAGGCTTCGATTGCTTAGAAGAGGAATTGGAATATGAGCAGGCGCAAGTCATTCGCAAATTGGAATACTTAAAATACAAAGTAAGCCCAAGTACGTTCAGTAAAATATTGAACGAAAAAAACATCAATCCGCCCAAGCGTATCAGTACGCTAGAGCCTTACGAATTAGGAATTGACGAAATTTTGAAGGAAGAGCTAAATATGAGCTTCAATGAGAAGCAATCGGCTTACTTCAAATCGCCATCCTTCAGTTGGAAACCGAATATTATTCCAGAACTCAACGAAGATGAAAGCAAGGGCAAAGGGGACTTAGTATATAATGCCGCAGGACGACTCAGCATACAATCCAAAGTAGACTTAATGGAGTCGGCTCAAAAAGAAGTGGTGGAGTTTGGTTTGCGCCTGAAAAGTTTTTCGGAATATTTTACCAAACGCAATGAAGAAGAATTCAAAGTACATATTGATGCCCTGCTAAAGCGCGGCGTGAACGTGAAAGCCTATCTGCTTGATCCTAAATCGAATGAAGCCAGTATCTACTTCGATGACCGGGCAAAAGTATTGAGAGAAGAGAAAAAGTCAAAGGGGGTCATCCAAGAATCCATCGAACGATTTCAGGATGTGATAAAACAATATGAGCAAAGTGCTTATCCAGGCAAGTTTGAGGTCTACATCTATAAGCATATTCCCTACAATCATTTCTTGATTATAGATGGTAATACGCGAGGGGGCGCGATGGTAGTTTCGCACTATATATATGGTATCGAACGCTCCAATTGCCCTACGGTACAGTTTTCTAAACTAGAAAATCCTAGCCTCTTCAAACGCTATTGGCAGTCCTACGAAAAATTAACCAAAACTGCCATTTCCTTACAAGAATGGCTGGAAAAATATAATATGTAAGTAATACGCTAGGTAGGATTTTCCTTCAGTATAAAAGTGGTGGTTTTTGGACTTGTGATCTTCGTATTTGAAAGTCTAAGCCACCGCAAAGTCCGTCTCCTTTCGAACAGTTATATCTTCAATATCGCTTTTCATGCCCACATCCAAAATGGAAAAATCTATATGCTACAAGATCGCACCGAAGTAGGTATAGCAGATTGGTTGGTCGAGGAGGGTATTGACAAACAAGATATTGTGCTGGCGTATTTTTCGCCATCGCATCGGCGGTTTTTGGATTTTGCGGAGGCGTGAGTTTAGCCCTTTGTTACTCGAATTAGCTTATTCGTCAAGTCATCCTCTTGCTCAATGGCGGTAATCACATTTTTAGTCAGTCTTGGAAAGTCGAAATCAAAGGTGCAAACTACAATTCCACTATGCGCAGCTACGATTTTGTGTAATCGTATAAAATCCTTTCTATTGAACGTCAGAACTGCCCGACCTTGCTCTGTTGCAAAAGTCAATACATCTTCATCAGGAAAAGCTTGCTCTGCTAAACCCGCTTCTAGTAAGGTGAGTACATCCCAACCATAAGCGCGTAGGGCTTCTACACTTGGCTGCGGAAAATTTTCATCAGCAAGTAACAGTCTCATGCGGCTTCGTTTTCTAGGATTGCCTTGTCTATTTCTTGGCGATGTGAATAATAGTAATTCCAAGCATTTGCAATATCCTCTGCCCGTAAACTAGGGTATGCACCCAAAATGGCAGCATCCGAAGTACCGCTTTTACGCGCTTGTACGAGCAGCCAGACTGGGATACGCGTACGCACCACACAAGCACTACCGCCCAATACGCCTTCCCGACGTTCAATGCCAGGAAATGTTTGCCCTAAGTCCTGTGCTACCCATTGCAGCACTTGGGCTTTTTCTGCTTGGGTCAGCTTACCGATGAGTTGTATTGCTTCTTGTATGGCTTGCATGACTGTTGTTTTTTGTCAAAGATATGTCTTTTTGTGTCTCATTGCAAAAACGTGTATCTTTGAACCAAACACAAAAGTATAAACGCAACGATTATCACCATTTCATCGAACATCCAAAAGAGTCAAGCAAAATTGAACTAATACAAAGTAACCTTCGTTTTTCAAGAAAATACAAACTATGACAGCAAGCATAGAAAAAACAGACAAAGCAATTGTTATCAAACTACCATTAGACACGAAGATGTCGGATTTAAAATGGATACTAAATTACTTTGAGTATGTTGATTTAGTTGGTAAAAGTAAAGCAACACAAGAACAAATAGATGCGCTCGCCAAAGAAGTAAAAAGTGGTTGGTGGGAACGCAACAAACAACGATTTGAAGGGATAGAAGAATTCAAAGACTTTTTTTAACCTTATCCCATGAAAGTATTTATCCTTGATAGCAATTTGGTGTTTTCTGCTGCGCTTAATTTGTCCAATCCAATTGGGAAATTTATCATGTCTGCCTATGAAAAACAAGTCGAATTCTATGCACCGCAATACTTGAAGGTAGAGATAGAACGATATATTCCAAAATTAATGGAGCTTTCTGATTTATCAGAGGTAGAGGTTCGCAGAGTTATTGAATTGATATACACCCAAATCCAGTTCATCGCCGATGATGCTATTCCTGTTGAATATTATATCGAAGCACTTCCTTATGTTAGAGAAGTAGATATGGATGACCTCGTATTTGTCGCCCTGAATGAATACCTTGATGAATTACTTTGGACGGGTGATACTGCGCTTTATCAGGGTTTGCGTGCCAAAGGCTATACCAAAGTGGTCAATTTTGAAGAAATTAAAGCGATGTTTGGTTTGTAGAGTCCTTCTGTGCAGAAGTGGCAGATTTTGGACTTGCTGTCTTAGCTTTTGCAGAGGTTTAGGCAGTTTCTAGGACTTGCTCTTTTCGTTCTTCTTCAAGCACTAGCGGCTTCGCAACTACTTCAATCAATTGCAAACCCGTTACGCGTTGCAGTTTACAAATCGTTTCTAAGGTCAAATTTTCTTTTCCTCTAAGTATTTTATTCAGGTATTGCGGCGAACATTGCATTTTCTCCGCCAGTTGTTTTTGGGTAATCCCTTCTTTCCGTAGATGCCCCAATACTTTCAAAGCAATGGCAAAGGACAAATCTAGCCAAGCTTTATTTTGCTTGCGCCATTTTGCTTGTGCTTTCCAAGTGCTATCCTTTTTTGCTGATTTTAGTTTGTCTATCATATCTAGTACATTTCAAAGGGAATTAATTCTAAATTTTCATCATCCGACAAGAACGCTTGAACGAGTTTTAGTTTGCTCATTTCTTCCATCAGATGTTCTCGTTCATTCATGGTTTGCACCAATTTTATCGCACCACCTGATACTACAAACAAATTAGAATCTACCCGTATAGCATATATCCTCAACCAACTTTCCTTTGCCTTATTTTCTTCCAATGGCTCTATTTTGGTCGTCTTGTCATGCAACGGTTTGAACAAACTGCTCAAGGTCTCATACTTGTCCGTTTTTCCATGTTCTGCAATTTCAAGCAATTTGTCTTCCAGTTTATTTGCCCATTTCATGGTTTTGATAACGGCTTCTTCGATACTTATATCTTCACCCCAGTAACCACTTTTTAGGTCAGTCTCATGCGTTTGAAAAAAGTCCTCCAAATAAATCGCATCATTCCACAAATCAAATAGCCGTTCAAATTCATGCTCCCCCTTTTTATCATATTGCACCGCATACAGACTTTCTTCTACTACTTCAAAGATACAGCTTATTGTCATTGAAATCAACTTTTAGGTTTATTTTAGAATATTGTCTTTTCAAAGGTAGGGCTTTTGTAGTAGGCTGCAAAATGTGTATCTTTGAACAAAATGCTACAAGATGAACGCAACGATTATTACCATTTCACCGAATATCCAAAGCGGTGCGCCTGTGTTTAGCAATACGCGCGTACCTATCAAAAATTTGATGGATTATCTCAAAGCAGGAGACACGATTGAAGAATTTTTGGAAGATTTTCCTTCTGTGCAGAAGTGGCAGGTTTTGGGCTTGCTGTCTTATTTTGAGCGTTTATTTTTGTTTAACCCAATTCCTATGCAAAATGAAGGTAATCTTGTTGGATGAAAACTTACCTGCTAAGTTAAAACGACACTTTTCAGATGCGCTAGAAGTGTTTACTGTTTATGACAAAAGTTGGCAGTCAAAAAGTGATAGCGAACTGTTGGAAGCTATCTCTCAATCTGATATTGAGGCTTTACTCACAGCCGACCGAAACCTTGAATTTCAACAAAACATAGATAAGTATGACTTGCAACTTGTTGTACTTATTACAGTAGACAATCGCTATAAGACACTGCTATCCAAAGTAGAATTTATAGAAAACAGCATACTCAATACACCTGCGAGTACTAAGGTTTTGCATATTGATTTGAGAAGTTAAAATTAAAATATTTTCGATAGAAAGGATTGAACCCTTAGTTTATTTGCTAAGGGTTCAAAGAGTCTTTAATTTTCACAAAGACACTCACAATAATGAATTTCTCGTTGCCTGTTTCTCTTTTTATCATCATCATTTAAAGAATAAGCAATGAGACCAAGAAGTCCTAGCCAAAAGAAATTTGGTGGGTTGTAGGCTTGTACACTCACAAGCTCAGTCTGTACTTGAATCATACCATTATTTTTACTTTGTGATAATGGCTGACCAATTTCAAAGTTTTCAATTTTCATAGCTTTGAAAATTTAGTTTTGACAGCATACAAAGTATATTGAAGGTATACATCACAAGCAGCTGCCAAATATTAGAAATATTGCAATTTAATACATTTGCAACAATGTTGCAAGAATAAATAAAAATTATTGATATATTTTTTCATTAAATTAGACATATCCTCGGAACTAATTCTCAAAAAATCCCATTCCCTCAAATAATCGCTTCAAAATTTCCCTATCTTCGCCCCCTAAATTTTAGAACAGCAGATGAAAGTTTCACTCAACTGGCTAAAGCAGTACATTAATATAGACTTATCGCCCGATAAGATTAGCGAAATCCTCACCGAAATAGGACTCGAAGTGGAGGGGATTGAAAAGGTGGAGAGCATCGAAGGTGGCTTGGAAGGCATCGTGGTAGGGCATGTGACCGAATGCGGCAAACACCCCAATTCTGACCGCCTATCGCTCACCAAAGTGGATGTGGGAACAGGCACGGATTTGAGCATCGTGTGTGGTGCGCCCAACGTGGCACAAGGACAAAAAGTACTCGTCGCGACTATCGGCACGACTTTGCACCCCACAAGCGGCGATTCCTTTAAAATAAAGAAAAGTAAGATTCGCGGCGAAGCCTCCGAAGGGATGCTTTGTGCGGAAGATGAGATAGGCGTAGGCACTAGCCACGACGGTATCACGGTACTCGACGCGGCAACCGCTATCGGTACGCCTGCCAGCGAAATCTTCAATATCGAAACCGATTATGTCTATGAAATTGGCTTGACTCCGAACCGTTCGGATGCGACCAATCATATCGGTGTAGCAAAGGATTTGGCGGCAGCCCTACGCATCAATTATGAGCAAGGCGACGAGCTGCGCTTCCCTGATGTAGAAGGCTTCAAAGTGGATAATCACGACTTACCGATTGAGGTAGTGGTGGAAAATGAGGAAGCCTGTCCGCGCTATGCAGGCGTGTGCATCAAGGGCGTGACGATAAAAGAATCGCCAGAGTGGTTGCAAAATCGCTTGAAGGCAATCGGTGTGAAGGTCATCAACAATATCGTGGACATCACGAACTATATTTTGCATGAATTTGGACAACCCCTACACGCCTTCGATTATGACCAAATTGCAGGACGTAAGGTAGTTGTTAAAATGCTCCCCGATGGCACGAAATTCGATTCTTTGGACGAAGTAGAACGCACGCTACAAGGCACAGACTTGATGATTTGCGATGGCGAATCGAAAGGAATGTGTATCGGTGGCGTGTTTGGTGGCATCAAGTCGGGTGTGACGGATGGCACGAAAAATATCTTCTTGGAATCGGCGCATTTTCATGCAAAAACGATTCGTCGCACGAGTATGCACCACAATTTGCGTACCGATGCCGCAAAGGTATTCGAGAAGGGCAGCGACCCAAATATCAGCGTCTATGCCTTGAAGTGTGCCGCGATGATGATGCAAGAATTGGCGGGTGGCGAAATCGCTTCAGACATCATTGACCTCTATCCAAAACCGATTGAACCAGAGCAAATCACGGTAAAATACGCGGATGTAAACACGCTCATCGGCGTACTGATTCCACAAATAAAGGTGCATGAAATATTGAATGCCCTAGAAATGGACATCGTGGATAGAACCGACGACACCTTCACCGTGAAAGTGCCGACCAACAAAGCCGACGTAACGCGCCCTGCCGATGTAATCGAGGAAATCCTCCGCATTTATGGCTTGAATAAAGTACCGATGTCTTCGCAAATCAAGATGTCGTTGACTTATGGTGTGCATCCAAGCAAGCAAAGCATTCGCAATACATTAGGCGACCAATTGGCAAGCAATGGCTTCAACGAAATCATGGGCTTGTCCATTTCCCAATCGAAATATCACGACGAAATTCTACCCGTTCCGACGGAAGAATTGGTTTTCATTCATAATACTTCCAATGTCCACCTTGACATTATGCGTCCGAGTATGTTGGTAAGCGGTTTGGAAACGGTGCTGCACAATCAAAACCGTCAGCAGACCGATTTGAAAC
>JAHDCQ010000256.1:0-4550 GCA_020629845.1 Saprospiraceae bacterium
CTAATTCCAAAAATGCACTTGTACAATTCGTATTTATATCTACTGCTTGTGCTAGATAAGTGCCTACGCCAGTCGGCTGGAAAGTAGTAGTATTTTCCATCAATAAATTGCCTGCGGCATCGTACCAATTCACTTGGAAGGTTTCTTCTACTGTCACGCTTAGTGGACTTGCTTCTTCTCCTTCGCAGATGATAACGCTTTCACCCTCTGGTGTGGCTATCGTTGGACATTCACAATCGGGTGCGTCAAAGCTTTGCGCGCTTTCACAGCCATTAGTATTTACCACATTAATCACTACTGGCATCATTCCTGGAATATTGCTAATCGTGAATACGCCATTGTCTTCGTTCACATCACCTACACTAGCTGTTAACATATTGCCCAATTCTGTAGCAATGGTGATGCTATAGGTATCGCCATCATCGGAACAAGCTGCTTGATTGACTACATTAATTTCAGGTAATGTTGAAATACTGTATTCTAACGCCACTTGTTCGCTCGTGCAATTGCTCGTTATATCTACTGCTTGCGCGAAGTACGTGCCTGTCATATCTGGTAGGAAAGTAGTCGTGTTTTCTGCTACTAGATTGCCTGCTACATCGTACCAATTGACTTGTAAATCGTCTTCTACCGTCACGCTTAAAGCAGGGAGTTCGTCGTCTTCACAAATGCTTACATTCTCGCCTTGCGGCGCTGCTATGTTTGGACAATCACAGCTTGGAGGCAAGACCTCTAAGCCCGTAGAGCAGCCTGTATTAGCATCCGTCATGGTGATTAAAATAGACTCTGTAATGGCAATATCGGTGATGGTATGCGTATCGCCTGTCAAGCTCATTACTTCGCCGCCCGTAGACTCTATGATCGCGTCCGTACTTGTACCAAAGTTTACTTGATAGCTTGTTCTGTCTTCCGAACAGTCCGTAGTCAAAGTCAGTATAACAGGTGGCTCACTAACCGTCACTTCCGCTTCTGCACTTGCATTACATAGGGCTTCGGTTGTAACCGTCACACCATAAGTACCTGCTACGCTTACTTCGAGACTGCTACCTACTGCGCCTGTACTCCACACAAAACCGATACCTCCCGTCGCGTTGAGTATGGTGCTTTCCCCTTCGCAAAGTTGCAAATCATTGGACGTAATCGTTGCTACTGGATCATCTATGCTCAAGGTAACACTTGCTCTAAGCGATGTACAACCCGATTCCGTATCGAATACTTCTGCAAAATAAGTGCCTGCTTGTGTTGGTGTAAAGCTCATTCCTGTAGCAATCGCTGTACCGTCTATTTCGACATCATACCAGCGAATTTCGCGCGTATCCGTTGCGTCTGGGCTTGTTGCGTTGAATATTGGAAGTTCTTCATCTACACATATTGCGACACCCTCACTCATAGATGGTATTGCTAATTGTGGACAATCACAATTGGGTGCTTGGAAGCTTTGCATGCTTTCGCAGCCAGCAGCATTCGTAACGATTATATCTATCGGTGAAGTGATTGGAATATTTATAATCGTAAATATGCCATTGTCTTCACTCACATCGCCTGCGCTTGCCACGAGCGTATTGCCTGCTGCCGTAGTAATACTAATGCTATAGGTATCGCCGTCATCCGAGCAAGCGGCTTGATTTAGAATACTTATTTCGGGCAATGCTGAAATGCTGTATTCTAATTCTGCTAATTCACTCACACAATTGTTAGCTACATCTATCGCTTGTGCAAAATAAATGCCTGCTTCGGTTGCTAAGAAAGAAGTGGAATTTTCTGCTACTACATTGCCTGCTGCGTCCAACCAATTGACTTGGAAGGTTTCTTCGGTAGTGACGCTTAACGCCATTCCTTCTTCTCCTTCACAAATACTTACATTCTCGCCTTCGGGCGCGTTTATGAATGGACAATCACAGTTCGGTGGCGACACTTCCTGCGTAATGAAACAGTCCGTATTTTCATCTAAAATGCTAATGATAATAGACGCTTCGATAGGAATATCGGTGATAAGATAAGCACCATCTGTCGCGCTCAGCACTTCGCCTGCGGTGAAGGTGACATTAGCATCTGCACTAGTAGTGAAACTGATTTGATACGTTTCTAAGTCTTCCGCACAGTCTACTGCTAAATCAAGCAGTTCTGGTGAGGCATTTACTAGCACTTCTTCGGAAGTACTTGCTGCACAGCCTGCTGCGCTCATAACTGTAACTTCATAAATGCCCGCTTCGCTGACTTCTATGCTGCTGCTGGTTTCGCCATTACTCCATACAAAACTCGTGCCACCTGAAGCAACTAGCGTAGTGCTTTCGCCTTCGCATATTTGCAAATTATCGCTTGCGATGCTCACTTCTGGCAATTCATTAATCGTAAAGGTAACACTCACTCTAGCCGATGTACAGCCCGAGTCCGTATCGAATAATTCTGCAAAATAAGTACCCGCTGTACTTGGCATAAAGTCTGTGCCTGTCGCAATTGCCATACCATCTATATCTACATCATACCAGCGAATTTCGCGGGTATCGCTAATGTCTGTGCTTGTAGCTGTGAGTATTGGGAAGATTTCGCCTGTACAAATTTCCGCATTCTCGCTAATGCTTGGTGTTGACAATTGTGGGCAATCGCACATAGGCGCGGCAAAACTCTGCATGCTTTCGCAGCCTACCGTATTCGTAACGGTAATCGTTATAGGCATATCTGCTGCAATATTTGTAATCGTGAAATTGCCATTATCTTCGCTTACATCACCCGCGCTTGCTATGAGTGTATTTCCTGCTTCCGTCGAAATGCTAATGCTATAGGTATCACCATCATCCGAGCAAGCGGCTTGAGTACTTACATTGATACTTGGTGCGGTACTTTCGCTTACACTAATACTTGCGGTGTCTTCGCAGCCATTCGCATCTGTTACGGTTACGCTATAATCACCCGCACCGACATTAATCGTTGCATCGGTCTCGCCTGTACTCCAAAGGATAGTGCCACCGCTTGCCGTAAGTTCAGTTGTTGTATTTTCACAAATCACATCCACGCCCGTAATGCTTGCGGTCGGCCCTGCCGTCTCGATAATTTCTACACTTGCCGTGTTTTCACAGCCATTGCTATCTATTACATTTACCGTATATGTCCCTGCACCTACTTCGATAGCAGCGGTGGTTTCGTTCGTATCCCAAGTGAATTGTGCGTTCGGATCGCTAGTGCTTGCTGTTAATACTAAAGTCTCGCCAACACATACACTTTGTGCTTCGCTGAAAGTAATTCCAGGCGCGGCTTGCTCGCTTATGTTTAATGCAATACGTGCGCTCACACAGCCCGTTGCTATATCCACCGCTTCTACAAAATAGGTTCCTGCTTGGCTTGGTGTAAATTCTAGTGTTCCTTCTGCTAGAAGTGTGCCATCCGTAGCGGCATCGTACCAATCCACGCGGAAAGCTTCACTATCTTCAATGCTTACGCTTAGGCTTGGTAGTGTGGCTCCTTCACAAATCGTCAAATTATCATTATTTGCCATTGGCGCAGCAACACTCGGACAATCGCAATCTGGTGCAATAACTGGCGCGTCTGCCGAGCAACCCGCAGGATTGGTAAGCGTGATGATTAGATTAACATCTAAATCAATTTCTGTAATCGTCCATACACCGCCACTAAGGTCTATTAGTACTCCATTATTGACTGCTACTGTATTCGCATCATCGGTTTCAAGTGCTACCGTATAGCTTAAAGCATCTTCACTACATATTGCTTGCGCTACAATAGGGAAAGGAGTAATTTCCTCTTGTACTGTAACACTTGCAATGCTTCCACAGCCATTGGCATCTGTCACCGTCACGCTATAATCGCCTGCACTCGCTTCAATGCTACTACTTGTTTCGCCCGTAGACCACAGGAAGGCGTTTCCTGCACTAGCTGTTAGCGTAGTGGTCGCATCTTCACAAACACTAGTCGCACCACTAATAGAAGCTTCACTTGCAGAGGAAGTCGTAACACTAATAGAAGCAGTATTTTGGCAGCCATCCGCGTCTGTTATTACTACCGTATAATCGCCTTGTCCTACAGTAATGCTTTGGGTATCATCGCCCGTAGACCAAGCATAAGTAGCTGCCTCTGTAACGGTCAAAGTCGTTTGTTCATCCGCGCAAATTTCAGTATCGCCTGTGATGCTAGCCAATGGTGCATCGCTAATGCTTAAGGTCACGGCGGTACGGGTACTTTGACAACCATCGGCAGTATTTATTTCTGCAAAATATGTGCCTGCCTCAGTAGGCGTAAAGCTGGTGCCTTCCGCCAAGAAAATGCCATCTATATCCGCATTGTACCAACGCACTTGCGTCGTTTCATCAATATCTGGACTACTAACGCTTAGGCTTGGAATTTCCTCGCCTGCACATATTACTGCATCGCCATCATTTATCGGTGCAGCGATTTGTGGGCAATTACAATCAGGCGCGTTGAAACTTTGCTCACTTTCGCAGCCTGCCGCATTCGTGATGCGTATCGTGACTGGAATATCGGTTGGAATATTCGTGATGCTGAATACACCATTGGTTTCGCTTACATCACCCAAACTT
>JAHDCQ010000256.1:4650-7596 GCA_020629845.1 Saprospiraceae bacterium
TGGAATATTCGTGATGCTGAATACACCATTGGTTTCGCTTACATCACCCAAACTTGCGGTCAAGTTATTGCCTGCTTCCGTCGTTATACCTAAACTGTATGTCATTCTATCGCCCGAGCATTCTAAATCGGAAGAAAGGGTGAGACTTGGTACCGCCTCTTCGCTTACCGTAGCCATTGCTACACTTTCACAGCCGTCCGTATTTGTCACCGTCACGCTATATGTACCAATACCTACGCCGACTTGATTGCTTTGGGCAAAATTGCTCCATTCGTAGCTTGCACCTTCGCTGGCGGTAAGTACTGTCGTTTCGTCTGGACAAACCAAGAATGTACCGCTAATACTTGCTGGCATTACAGCAAATTGTTCTATCGTTGTCTCGGTATTTGCTACACAGCCATTCGCATCGGTGATGGTCAAGCCATACGTACCTGCCCTCACTTCTATGGTCTGCGTATTTGCTCCATTTGACCATTCGTAACTACTTGCGCTACCTGCGTCAAGTGTCACCATGTCCTCTGGACAAACTTGGGTTGCGCCTACGATATTCGCTACGGGTGGTTCATTGATACTAAAATTAAAGGCAGTACGTGGACTAGTACATTCATTTGTGGTATTGAATATTTCAGCAAAATACGTGCCTGCCATATCGGGCGTAAAGTTGAAGCCTGTCGCAATTAGGTTGCCGCCTGTTGCAGTATTGTACCAACGAATTTCTGATGCGGAACTCACACCTGCATTGCTCACACTTAACAGTGGAAAAGCATCACCTGTACAAATTTCTATGTCCGTATCGCTCGCGTTTTGTGGCGCGGCAATTTGTGGGCAGCTACAATCAGGTGCTTGAATCGCTTGCGTATTACTACAGCCTGTAGTCGGATTGTTTACCGTCACCGTTACAGGAATATCTTTAGTTACATTGCTAATTATATAGTTGCCATCGCTGCCTGAAATATCCCCTAACGAAACGCTGATTTCATTAGCTACTTCAGTTGTAATTTGGAAACTGTAGGTTTCTCTATCATCTGAACATTCTACCAAACCATCTACTAGCGTAATCGTAGGTAGCGCGTCTTCGCTTACTTCTACACTTGCAACACTTTCACAGCCATTGGCATCTGTCACCGTTACGCTATAATCGCCTATGCCTACGCTTACTTGATTACTTTGTGCGAAATTGCTCCAATTATAACTTGCGCCTGCACTTGCTGTAAGGATGGTTTGTTCATCAGGGCAAACGCTCAAATCACCATCAATACTAGCATCCATTACCTCCAATTCTTCGATGGTTCTAGTAGCTGTCGCTATGCAACCATTCGCGTCTGTAATCGTGACGGTATAAATACCTACACCCACTTCCACGCTCGGACTCATCGCATTGCCTGCATTGGATGACCATTGATAGCTACTTACGCTGCCTTCGCTAATGCTCGCACTTAAGGTTACTTCGGAAGCTGGACATGCTTGTGCTGGCCCTGAAATAGTTGCCATCGGCACTGCATTGACGATAAGGCGCAATTCGGTGCGTGGGCTTTGGCAATTGCTTAAGGTATTTATTATTTCTGCAAAATAAGTGCCTGCTGCGGGTGGTGTAAAGTTTGCCCCTGTAGCAAGTACATTGCCACCCGTTGGCGTATTATACCAACGCACTTCGGAATCCGAGCTTACCCCTGCCCCACTTACGCGTAATTCAGGAATAGCATCGCCCTCACAAATCGTTTCGTCGCCGAAGCTTTGTGGTGCAGCGATTGGCGCACAGGTACAATCAGGTGCATCGAATGTTTGCGTGATTTCACAGCCTGCGGCATTGCGCGCAGTAACGGCTACTGGTATGCCCGCTTCTACCCCACTTATATTGAAAAAGCCATTTGCCCCACCGACAATACCTAAACTAGACTCTAAAGTAACATCTGCTTGTGTGTTGATGCGGAAACTATAGGTGGTTCTGTCCTCCGAACACTCTAACAGACCATCTACTAAGGTAATAGTCGGAGGATTGTCTTGCGTCACTTCTACACTTGCAAAACTTTCACAGCCGTTATTATCTGTTATCGTTACGCTATAATCGCCGATGCCTACCCGCACTTGATTGCTTTGTGCGAAATTGCTCCAATTATAGCTCGCACCTACACTAGCGGTGAGGGTCGTTTGTTCGCCTTCGCAAACCGTCAAATCACCATCAATGCTGGCTGGCGTTACGTCTATTTCTGTAACTGTTTGGGTTGCCGTAGAGATACAGCCATTAGCATCCGTAATTGTTACGGTGTAAATGCCCGCGCCTACCATTACGCTCGGACTCACCGCATTTCCTGCATTCGATGACCATTGGAACATATCCGCACTGCCGCTACTGGCATTTGCGCTAAGTTCTACTACATCAGTTGGGCAGACACGCGCTGGGCCTGAGATATTTGCGGTAGGTGGTTCATTTATTATCAAGCGAACCTCCGTACGTGGACTTTTACAAGCATCTAGTAAGCTGAATATTTCCGCATAGTATGTGCCTGCTTGTGTAGGCGTAAAACTCAAACCTGTTGCAATGGCTGTACCTCCCGTGGGTGTAGTATACCAGCGTACTTCGGTATTATCTCCACCATCACTTACGCTTAATGCACGTATCGTTTCTCCTGCACATATTTCTACATCACCCGCGCTTTGCGGTGCAGAGATTGGTTTGCAACTACAATCTGGTGCGGCAATGTTTCGAATTGTTTCACAGCCTGCTGTATTCGTAGCGACAATAGTTAAAGGTGTATTTTCAGGAACATTAATATTGAAAAAGCCACCACCGCCGCTAAGTGTACCATCACTAATTGCAAGTATCACATCTGCCTCTGTTGTGAGCGATAAGAAATAGCTCTTTCTATCTTCCGAACATTCTGGCTCGCTTGTAATAGATAGACTTGGTACATCGCTTTCCGTTACGCTTGCACTTGCAATACTTTC
>JAHDCQ010000257.1:0-1625 GCA_020629845.1 Saprospiraceae bacterium
GGCGATGATGTAGGCGGTGCAATAATGCTGCCCACTACTTCCACCGATGAATACTTTGCAGAACTTGCCAAATGGTTCGGTGTCTCGAATAGCGATTTGGGCTATGTGTTGCCCAATCTTGGAAATTTCTATAGTGCGAATAGCAACAGCCTTCCTATTGGATTTATGAATCTGTAACTGCCGAGTGGTACTCGGCATACGCCACACTTTGCTTTACAAGTACGTCCTAACTCAATACCCCTTAGTGGTTAGATTTTTGGGAGGAACGATTTAAAAAAAGTCTCTCTGTAAAAAGTCGGCTGATGCTTGGCTAGAATTTCTATTCAAGCCTTAATGTGAACTCGAAACTCTGTTTCGGGGCACAAGTTTATAGCAAAATCGACATTCGAAACAGAGTTTCGAGAACGCATTACGGGCTGAATAGAAATTCAGCTCAAACTATCAGATAGAAATTTACAGAGGGAAAAAATTGAATCTATGAAAAATATAAATTGCATACTAGTATGCCTGCTATACTTATGTCTACATACGACTGCCTTCGCGCAATGCGTGGACGATACCCACTCCAATAATTCAGCAGATGCTTGGCATTCGTGTACTAGCAGTCCAAATCCGAATGCGATACATGGCAATTCGCATTGGGTAATGTACGATTTGGGCTATATCTACCAAATAAAAGACACGAAAATCTGGAATTATAACACCGCAGGCGCGACTGCCGACGGCTTCCGAAATACGAATATTGATTACTCCCTTGATGGAATCAATTGGACAACTGCAAGCACCATAACGCTCCCACAAGCATCGGGTAATCCAAATTATACAGGCTACATGACCAATGCTTTGTCGGGCATTCAAGCGCGTTATGTGCTATTCACAGCCAATAACACTTGGGGAACGGGCGCGTGTGCAGGCTTGTCCGAAGTGCGCTTTGAAGTAGAAGCAATTTCATTAAGTGTGAAGGCTTTTTTACAAGGAGCTTACGACGCGACCAACGGCTTAATGTCTGATAATTTGCGCGAAAATGAGCTGATTCCACTACAAGAACCTTATACGCTTCAAGGCTATCTTCATGCAGGACTTGGCGGCGAGGAAAACACAGAAAATACCGTCCTAAACGTGCAAGGCAAAGCGGCAGTCGTGGATTGGGTGGTGCTAGAATTACGTTCACCGAGTGATGCGAGTGAAATATTAGCCTCTCGCTCTTGTCTGTTGCTTCGAGATGGGCGTATTGTGGATGTAGATGGTTTTTCGGATGTGACATTTTCGGGTGTGGATGCCGGGAATTATTATGTAGCAGTACGGCATCGCAATCATTTGGCAGCGATGACGAAAGATGTAGTGAATTTGGGAGATTGATTTACAAGATTTACTAAACTTTTAGAAGTTTAGTAAATCTTCATTAGCTCCTACTCAAAAACCTCTGTCAAATCCACCAATAAATCAGGAAAAACATGGGAAGCTAAGTTTTCGCCACTCGTGAACGGAATCGGGCGTAGGAGTTTGTATTTGCCCTCGACATTTAAGACATAAGGAATAACCGTGCCATCGGTAGGATGCACGACCCAATACTCGCGTACACCAGCGTGTTCGTAGAGGGAGAATTTTTCGGTGAGGTCTTTTTG
>JAHDCQ010000257.1:1725-7579 GCA_020629845.1 Saprospiraceae bacterium
GAAGCAATGTACCCCAATTTTACCCGCAATTCTATATCAGGAAAAAGCGAAAGCAGCAAATCGTAGCGTTCTTTCGCACTTAGAAACATATAGCCTTTGCTATATAAATCTACAAAAGCCAATTGCTCTTCTGCTAGGAGTCGCCCGAAGCGTTCAAAAGAAGGGGCTTGCTCCATCAGCTTGGTATAATTGGTGTAGCTAATGCTATACAACGCACTATCTTCCAGCGTTTCGATAGCTTCAAAACTTGCATTTTGCCCCAAAAAGCTATACCAAGCCGTCACGAATTGCCCTTCTTGATAGAACCACGAGGACACTTCTCGGTCTTTAGTCAGATAAAAGGTACGCACCAAGCCTGTATTTATAAAATATAGCTTTTTACAATACTTCCCTTCTTGAAGCAAGATACTTCCTTTAGCATGTTGCTCCAACTGAAAAGCGTCCTTTAAAAGCGTTTTTAAAGTGTCGTTTAGTCCAATTTTTGCTTGAAGACGTGCAAATAGTTGTTCCATAAAGCTATTCTTCTGTTGCTATCATTTTCCGAGCATATGTGCGTATAGCGCGCCATACTTCAATGATACTAGCGAAACTTTTTTTGTTGGTATGTGCGGAGCAATTGGTCATCAGTACAAATGCTATTTTTTCTTCAGGCACAAATTCTATCATGGTAAAAATGCCTGGATCTGCGCCATTATGCCCGATATAGCCTCGGCGATTAATTGCCCAGAAAATACCTGCACCTTCGTCTTCATCTTTGAAGTGTGAATCCATCATAGTTTGAAACGACTCAGCTTTTAGGAAATCGCTCTTGTCATCGTAGCCACGCATCATTTCTTGCGTATAGCGACTAAGGTCATGCACACAAGTACGCAGCCCACCATCAGGGTAAGTAATGAGCGAATAGCGTGGGAATTTCGCGCCTTTCGGATGATAGGTGGACGCTAATTTTGCTCCCTCAATGTCTTCATATTTCCAAGCCGAATCTTGCATGTTAAGCGGTTTCAAAATATTTGTTCGCACGTATTCGTCATAGGGCTGTCCTGATACCAATTCTACCACATAAGCCGCCAGTCCAGAAGCGATATTGGAGTATTCGTAGTGCGTGCCAGGCTCGGTTTTGGTAAAGTTTTTTCGTTTATAGAATTGACCATCTGTAGTGAAATAATCTTTCAAAAAATCGCTTAAAGCCTGCATCTTATTCTTGCGAATGATTCGAGCTTGTAGCTTTGCCATGCCCCTTAGCTCATCTTTAATTTCAGCCCAATCGTCCTCTAAAATATATGTACCAAAACCATAGATTCTAGCATCTCGAATGCCCGATGTATGTGTTGCCAAATGTTGGACGGTGATGTCCGCATTAGGGAAGCGCGGATGAACTACTCGAAACGGCAAAATGTCATTGATTTTGGTGTCTAAACTCAATTTGCCTTCTTCCACTAATTGCATAATGGACACGCCAATAAAAGTCTTGGAGACCGAACCGATATTATGAACACTTTGTGGCGTGTAGAGCGTTTTATTAGCAATATCAGCATAGCCAAAACCTTGTTCGTACAAGATGTCCTCCTGTGTAATAATGGCTACTCCAAAACCAGAGAGTATGGAAGCTTGCTGTATTGCAGTAAGTTGTTGGGTAAGGGAATCTACAAGCGATTGTGCGCTGCCATTGCTAGAAAATACAAGAAGCGCAGCAAAAAATAGGATGTGTTTCATAGATGATTTCTTTTTACAAAGAACGTCATTTTTTAAAACATAGCAACAAAAAAATGGTGTAACAACCTAAAGTCATTACACCATTTTTTTATGTAAGATTATGTGAAGATTAGCTTACTAAAAAATCTCACATCTTTATATCTCATATCTATCCTAATGCAAATAAGAAGATACAATTGCTTTTATCGCAGAATCATTTTCTAGTTCAGGCACTAGCTCAAAGAGTAAGCCGTGCATTTCTATATCGTTTTCTAGCTGCTCATTCAGTAAGTAGAGCGCGTCCATACGCTTGTCCATTTTGAAGAGCGAAGCAATGCGGCAATACAATAATTCTGTACCAATCGCATATTCTTCTGCTTCATCAAGTATTTGCAGCGCAGTTTCCGTATTGCCTGTTTCTATCAAGAAGCTAGCATATTTGAACCAATATTGTGCCTGTTCAGGAGCAATATCTGTTGCTTCACGGAAGTATTGGTCTGCTTCTTCTGTACGCCCGATTTGGAAGTAGGCTTCTGCCAAAGAAGCAAAATATTCTTCGCGCTTATCCTCTATATTGATAGCTTTGAAATAGAAGCGAATTGCTTTTTTCCATTCCTCTTTGGCAGCATAGCATAGCCCGATATGATAGAATACCTCATCGTTTACAGGGTCGAGTAGGGCAGCCTGCACAAAGTAATTTCTAGCCTTACGAATATCGCCAAAGTGATGATAGCATTGCCCAATGCGTAAGAACAAGTCACTATCAGGCGCGAAATGCTCTAGTACTTCATTATAGCAGTTGAGTGCTTGCTTATAGTAGCCCATCTCGAAGCAAATCTCTGCACAATCTCTATATGCAAACTCGAAACGCTCATTGATAAGGTAAGCATACTCATAAGCTTCGATCGCATCTTCATAACGACCTAGGTAAGCATAGGCATGCCCTAGATTGTACCAAGCAATATGCGAATAAGGATTGTGGTCGAGAATACGCTCATGCAAACGTACACTTTCTTTATATTTTTTAGAAAGCTCTACACAAAGCCAAAGCCGTTCTAGTGCATCCTGATTGTCAGGATTTTCACTTAGGGCTGCTTCTAAAGCGTAGAACATTCTATCATATAATTCTATTTTTTCGTAAAGTAAAGATTCCGTGACGTATACATCACTTAGTTTTTCGGCATCCGCACTTTCTTTCAACTCCTCTAAGATGAGGAGTGCTTCGCTGTGGTCGCCCAAAAATACGAGTGCTTCTGCTCGTAATAGCTGAATATCTACTGCATTAGGAGCTAATACTTCAGCTCTGTCTAATATATCAAGTGCTTCATCTTCTTCCCGAATGCGAATAAGCAAAGCTGCTTTTCTAATATATAAGCTTGCCGAAAATTCATGGCATCTAATGGCTTCATCTGCTACTTCTAAAGCCCGTTCTATCATGCTTTCTTCAGCGTAGTAGTCTATCAACTGAAGAAAAACAGTTTCGTCATAGAAGACACTCATGCCTTCTTGATGACTGGTCTCATACTCAGAGACAAGGTTCGTAATAGCAGGAGAATTGTCGAAGTTCTTAAAGTTCATAGCTCCTTATCTGATTAAAATGCTTGTGCGTGTTGTGAATAACATAAAGACACACTTATAAAATAAGAAAATTCCTTTTCAAGCAGGTAATTTCTGATTACTAAATATGTCTAATTGAAAATAAGTGAGCAAGTCGCGCTGTTGTGGAGATAAGTATTGAATATAATAATCTTAATTTCTAGTAAGTTAGAAGTTGTGTCAGATTATTATATTTTCGTGTCCACAATTATGTGACATTATACTATCTCGAAGGTAGGTTTGTTACACAAACATAACACAAATTTTGAAAAAAATCACGCTTAGACGCAATAAATGGACAAGGAGAGAATTGTATTTTAAATTTATTATTTTCGCATTCCAATATTTCCTGATTGATATACGCAATATAGGGATATTACTTAATGAGCTAATAATGTAATCGTTCAAACTTATTTTATTCATAATCAGTTTATTGTACTTATAAATAAAGGAGCAATGGCAAGGCAAATATTAGAGACCGAACAGAAGGCTTTGGAAATTAACCTTAACCAAAATATTTATGGAACTTTTTCTGAAATTGGGGCAGGACAGGAGGTGGCGCGCTACTTTTTTCAGGTAGGAGCTGCTGCAGGTACGATTGCAAAGACCATGTCAGCTTATGATAAAATCTTTTCAGATAAGATATATGGTGTAGAAGCAACAGGGCGATATGTCTGCGAATCGCGTTTATATAAGATGCTCGACCATGAGTTTGATTTATTGCAAGGTCGGCTACGCACCGAACGTCCTAATTCCACCTTTTTTGCGTTTGCAGACACGATAGCAGCTATCAATTATAGCCGTACCATCAAAGGTAATGGTTGGTTGGGTTTGCGTTTTCAATTGCATCCCGATAATGAATTCAATGAGTTGGTATTGCATGCGCGCATGTTAGACAAAAACAATCAATTGCAACAGCAAGCGATTGGTATTTTAGGCGTAAATATGATTTTTGCCTGCTTTCATTATCACAACGAATTGGATACCCTGGTACAATCCTTACTTGATGGTTTAGAGGGGCGCGTAAAGATAGATATGATTCGCTTGAAAGGTACGGACTTTCAAGAGGTGGATAATCGTTTGCTTTGCCTGCGCTTGGTAGAGTATGGATTGACCGATGTGGCTATGTTTGGTGCTGACGGCAATAGTGTGCATCCGTCGGAATTTTTGTACAAAAAACACCTCATGGTAGTACGCGGTAGTTTCCGACCGCCAACGCTCGTAAACCTAGATATGATCCGCAAAAGCTTCGATCAATTTCGAGAGGAAGATGAGGTAGATGCACGAAAATCTTTCTTATTAACCGAAATTACACTCGACAACTTACGTGCTAGTGGTGGAATAGATGATAAAGACTTTCTGGATCGTGCTGATTTGCTTTGCGAATTAGACCAAACGGTCATTGTGTCCAATTGCGAAGAACATCACCGACTTATTCGTTATTTGGCGGACTATAAAATCCCAACGATGGGCATTGTCATCGGTGCGCGGCAATTGCTAGAGTTGATGAACGAAAAATACTACCAAAATACCGATGGTGAGCTTTTAGAAGTCTTTGGAAAGCTTTTCAAAAAGCATGTCCGCTTCTATGTCTATCCAGCTATGCAGGAAGGCAGCGAGGAATTGATGACTGCCGAAAATCTGCCTATTCCAGAGGGCGTGAAATTCCTTTATAAACATTTGCTGGATAACAATCAAATCGTAAACATCGGAAAATATAACCCGAATATTCTCCATATCTTCTCTGCAAGTGTACTGCAGATGATTAATAACGATGTAGATGAGTGGGAAAAAATGGTACCGCGTAAAGTCGCCGATGCTATCAAGGAAAAATGCTTGTTTGGTTATCCGAGTGAGCGTTTGGAGTTTGAGTATTAAAATGTAGGCTTCAATTCTTATTGTTGATGGAGTTCAAATGGAAAAGACTAACTATTGTTCTTCACGGAGAAGCTCTCACCAATGAATTGGTGGGCTGAATAAATAAGGCGATACTTTCAGCCCACCGTTTCAACGGTGGGAATTATTTATTTTTTTAATCAAAATAAAATCAATACTAATGTCTCATTCATTAACCAAAAACTGGGTACATATTATCTTTAGTACGAAAGAGAGACTGCCTTTACTTACTGAAGAGGTAGAAGAACGAGTTTATGAAATTATTCGAGCGGATATTATAGAAATGAAATGTCACTTAGACTGTATTAATGGCATGGCTGACCATATTCATTTACTATTATTACTGCATCCTACACAAGCGTTAGCAATGGTAGTGAAACAAATAAAAGGTTCTAGCTCACATACCATCAATCAAAACGATTGGCTAAATGAGAAATTTAGTTGGCAGACAGGATATTCCGCTTTTTCTGTTAGCGAATCTCAAGTGAATAGAGTTCGAAAGTATATTCAAAACCAAAAAATCCATCATTTGGAGCGTACTTTTGGTATGGAAATTAGAAGAACTCTTAAGACTACACGGTTTATTTGGAAAAGACTAACTTTTGTTTTTCATGGAGTCCGACCCACGCAAGATTTGGGCATTAATCAGCTATCCAAATGCTGCGACTTA
>JAHDCQ010000013.1 GCA_020629845.1 Saprospiraceae bacterium
GATTTTATTCTGTTGAAACGTAACTATTTAGAAGAGAGAAGAGAGACCGTCCTTTGGGACTGAGAGAAAAGAGATTACAATGCTATAACTTTCCTTTTTCCAATACTTTTGCCAAAGTTTATGTTTTCAACTAAGCGTGAAATGCATTTGTATTTGTCCGTCTCTCTTCTCTCAATGAAGTGGTCTCTTTTCTCTCCTCTGCTAAATAGTTACGTTGAAACGAACCAAATGTTAAAGTTTTAAAAAAATTACACATTTGAATTTTTGGTCTCCTGTTTTCTGTTCAGATGAAAAGAATAGTTTGTACCCCCATAAGGATTGTTCATCTTATCAAATAGCTTGTTTTAAATTATATGTGTCTAATAATCAAATGCATACACAATTCTTAGTGCTTGCTTGCTTCAAAAAACGGTAGTATTATTGTTCTTTATAAATAACTCTTTACAAATTTTTAAACACAAAAACGATGAATATCAAAGGCATTTTGAGCGTGTGTTTGCTCTTATTGTCCTGTACTATTTATGCACAGGATGCTACTACCAATAACGCTTTAATCAATTATAGCTTTTTGATTAGTAGTGATTTGATAAAAGGGCTAGATAGTTATGAACCAATTACTACTAAAGAGAAGGACATTACAGAGCGCGTTGCAAAAGAGCGGCAAAAGACATTTATGGATGCTGCTTATGAGTTAGTGACTGCTCAATTAGAAGAAAAATCTATCCAATTGATGCCTATAGGGACGATGCAAGGCGCGGTTATGTATAGTGACTATGGCTATCCTACACCGCTTCTACCGAAGAAAGCAGTAAAGAAGAAAGGTGGGCAAGTAGGCGCAGATTATTTCTTTAATGTCAATATTTCTTTATCCAAAGCTTTGGTGAGTGGTTTATTGGGGGTTAAGCCTGAAGCTACTGCAAAAATTGTGGTATTTGATAAAGCAGGAAATAAGGTGAAGGAACTGAAGGGTATAGGCAAAGCTCCTAAGACGGTTCGTATTTTAGAATTTCCAGGGAAGAAATTTGACAAGATGGACGCTGACTATATCGCTCCTTTTGTAGAATTAATGCTACCGACCGTAGAGCAAGCGATTACAGAAGCTGTAAAACAATTTTAGATACGCATAATACACTCATAAAAAATAAGGTTCTCAGACAAATCCCGTGACGAAGCCGAAGAAAAAGAAAGCACAACACTACTTTTCGGGCGTTTTTGTGCTTTCTTTTTCTTCGTCCACGGAATTTGTCTGAGAACGAAAAATAATTTGTCTGATTACTTACGTGTTTGTCACCTAACAGTTGAAGTACACAAATTTTGAAAAAATGTTTGGTTACTGAATAGGCTAAAAACCAACCTAGATATTAAATGAAAGCTATTTTAGGATTCGCCTTATATCTATATTATTCGTATTCAGTTTACTTTACGTTCTTTCAAGAATTATTCAATAATTTGTTGCAAGGCTGTTAGGTGTTTTTTTATTACTCTAAAAATTGTAATTTTCCCAAACTAAAAGGCATCTAATCAAGCTTAAAGCTTTTTGTACTATTGAAAGCATTACCACACATAATCGCACTATTATTCTGTAGTCATCTGATGGCTCAACATTTTCCGTATCATCAATTTACTGTAGATGATGGTTTGCCAAGCAATTTTGTATACGGAGCAACTCAAGATGATGAGGGCTACATTTGGGTGTATACAGATAAGGGCGTAGCAAAATTTGATGGCTATAAATTCAAGACCTTTAGTGTGCAAGATGGCTTGCCCATCAATGATATTTGGGGCATGACTAAGGATACTAAAGGAAGATTATGGCTACATGGCTTTAGTACGAACCTGACATATATTCAAAATGATAGTGTTCGTACTGCCTATCGAAATAAGATATACGACAATTCAGACCTTTATCCCGTTACTACCCGTATTACTGAAAATGGTTTGGTATTGCTCAATAATATGAATAAGCAATATCTGTACCTGAATGATAGTTTGTATATTCTTCCATATCTTGACCATATTAAAGCGACTCCAGATAGTATTATGGCTTATGCTGCTATAATTAACTACTTGAATTGTGATACCATTCCTGCTACTCCCTTAGTTAATAATTTTTTACCAGAGACTTACTATGAAATAGCAAAACCCCCATTACTGATAAATGCTCGCCAGCACTACTGTTTCAAGGAGTTTATATTCTATCGAAGTGACAGCAGCGTAGTTTGTTTTAATACCGAAACCTTCAGTTATAAGGAAATTCTATTTGATGATACTTATGGAGGATCTCCGGCTTTTCTCTCTTATGCTCAAGCAGGGGATAGCTTACAAATATATAGTGATTTGAAACTACATCTGCTGAATGCGGATACAGAGATACTGAAAGTAGTGGATTTCACACATTTAGCCCAAAATGAAGACATTGTAATACATGGTTCCTTTCTAGACGATGCCGCTAATGTATGGATAGCTACACGAGAAGATGGCGTGTTTTTAGCAACAGCCAAACAACAAAAGGCTCAAATGATACATGATGCTAACATAAGTACTCTTAGTGGTTTAGGTGACTACTTGTTCATAGGTACGGCAGAAGGAGATATATATCTTCAAGATACAAGCTACCAAAATACACTTATACGTTCAGGAGATAATTTAGAGTATGATATTGTACGAGCTATTATTTCGCAGCCACGACGGGGAGGAGTTTTTACAGGTGTAGAAAAGGAAGGTATCTCATTTTATAATCTTGAAGCAGGTACTTTTCTTCCTCGGGAAGAAATACTTATGGAACATAAGGTTTTTATTTATGAAAATCTTCCTGCTAACGAAACCTCAGTATTAAACTTGGCAGAGACATCGCATTGGCTTAAGCGTACTTTTTTTATGCTCAAAGATATTTGTTTGGATACTACCCGCCGTGCGCTATATGAAGCTTCACTATCAGATGTATGGCAATACCAAACGCAAAACGACACCTTCTTTTTACGTAAAATTTCGGATAAGCGAGCTACTTCTATCGCTGTAGGGGGGGATGGTAAAGTATGGATAGGACATGTATCGGGCTTAGGTAGTTATTTTGATAAGAGATATGAACTAGCACCAGAAAAAACACACCCCTTACTTAAAGCATATGTGAATACCCTTGTTACCGATGGTTTCGGTAATGTATGGGTTGGCACGGATGGGCATGGTGTGTATGCTTATAATGGTGAGGAAGTATTTGAGGTATCAGAGACAAAGGGGGATATAGTCAAGGAAATTTATTTTGATTACGAGGGGTACTTATGGCTATCTACCAATCAAGGTGTGAAACAATTAAGTGTAGTATTTGGGGATACCTTGAGGACAAAAGCTCTCCGTCATTTACAAACCAAAGATGGTCTTCCTACCAATGCCGTGAATTGCGTTTATGTAGATAGCTCGTTTATATATGTCGGTACGGATAAAGGCTTGATAAAACTTGCTAAGGAAAGTTTCGAACCTGCCAAAAAGGAAATACAACTCTACTTAGAGAATATAACTATCAATGGTCGGAAACTACCCATTCAGGATACTTACACCTTCCAACACTACGAACGAGAGTTGGAAATGGCTTTTACTGCTCTTTCTTATGAAAGTTTACAAGATATCGAATACCATTACCGCCTCAACCATCATGAGCGTGATACGCAAGTGAAAAAGAGTCGTCGTATTCGATATGCTGCTTTAAATAGAGGTGAACACCATTTTGAGATATATGCAACAGATGTGAATGGGAATAAAAGCAATGTCATCGCTTTCGACATCAAAATTTTGTATCCGTGGTGGCAAATGCTTTGGTTCAGAGGGCTATTGTTGTTGATGATTGGAGTTGTATTATATACGCTTTATCGCTATCGCGTACGTTTTATTAAGCGTCGTGCGGCTGAGCGTAGTCATTTTGAGCAACAGATAGCAGCCTATGAGTTACAAGCCTTACAGTCGCAAATGAATCCGCATTTTATCTTTAATGCCTTGACGACTATTCAGTATTTTATACAACGAAATGATAAAAAATCAGCTACGAAGTACCTTACTACTTTTGGTGACTTGACACGAGCATTTTTAGAAGCATCCAAAAGGCGCTATATTTCTTTAGAGCAAGAACTGGAATTATTAAAAATGTATATTGATTTGGAACAGATGCGTTTCGATAAAAAATTTGAATTAAATATTGTCATTGATGACGATATTGATATATACACGACTGAAATTCCATCTACACTACTACAGCCATTTGTAGAAAATGCTATTAATCACGGTTTTTTTCATAAAGATGGAAAGGGACATCTTGATTTAATTTTTAAAGCGCATGCTAATGGTGGTATTTTATGTATCATTAAAGATGACGGCATTGGCCGAGAGCAGGCTAAAATAATTAAGGAAAATTCCATTCGGAAACATAAAAGTAGAGGAACACAACTCGTAGATGAGCGCCTTGCTGTTTTAAGTAAGATGGAAGGTTATGATATTAAAGTTAAAATTAATGATGTACTGGATGCCGACCAAGAAGTAGCAGGCACAGAAGTACAGATTAGTATTCCAGAAATTGCATAGGTTAGAGGAGAGAAGAGAGACCGTCTTCTATGGACTGAGAGAAAAGAGATTAGGGAGCAAGCAAGACTCCCTTAAATGCTATTTTTAGTATAAAACTACTAGTGCATCAACCTGTAAATAGCGTTCAAGTTTTAGGCAGTCTTATTTTTCTGATTTTTGAGGCGTGAGGAGGGCGCATAACTGGTTATACAACTAACGAACAACGATAAAAACCAGGAAAAGAAGCGAATAAAACTGAATGATATTTATGGGTTGATGCACTAGGCTTTTACTATCTAATAGTTTTACAGATTAAAAAAATGAAGTTTAATAGTCTTTCTTCTCTCAATGAGCAACGCGAATGGTCTCTCTTCTCTCCTCTTTTTAAATTTAAAAACTAAAAAAATGATACAAGCCATAGTTATTGATGACGAATTGCGTCCCCGACAATTACTCATTGACCTTTTACAAGAAAACTGTCCCAATATCAATGTACTAGCAGAAGCAGATAGTGCGGAGCGTGGGGTTCAATTAATAGAAAATCTCAAGCCAGATTTGATTTTCTTGGATGTGGCGATGCCCAAAGCAAGCGGCTTTGATTTGTTGAAACGCAAGCCTAACAACTTAGCCTTTGAAGTCATTTTTGTTACTGGTTTTAATGACTATGCCATTCAAGCCATTAGCTTTTGTGCCATTGGTTATGTCACCAAACCCATAAAAGAAGAAGCCTTAGTAGAAGCGGTAAAAAACGCGAGCCAACGCATCCACGAAAAGCGTGACCATAAGCGCAACTTACAGCTTTTACATAATCTCACCAATCAAGGTAGTGATGATAATATTATTGGCATCCCGACACAAGAGGGCTTAGAATTGATTGCTGTAAAAAATATTATTCGCTGCGAAAGCGACCGCAAGCATACCACCGTGTTTATTCAAAATCAAGACCCGCTTGTGAGTTCTTATAATATCGGGAAATTCAAAACATTTTTAGAAAGCTATCAATTCTTTTCTGTACATAAATCGCATCTCATCAATTTGCGCCACGTACGTCGCTATCATAGAGAAGGTTTGGCATATATGTCTGATAATACTGCTGTACCAGTATCGAAAATTCGGCGTAAAGAATTCTTAGAGCAAATTAATCGCTTTTAGACGGTACGGCATGTGCTTTCAAATCTTCCAAATGAATGTATTGTAGTGCTTTTTGATGCGTAGCTTCCAATACTACAGACGGTGCTGCACCTGCTTGCAAAGCTTCCCGCCAACGTAAGGCACACAAACACCATTTATCACCCGCTTTCAGACCAGGAAAACGATAGGCAGGTATTGGAGTGCAAAGGTCATTGCCTTGTGCTTTCGTGAAATCCAAAAACTCCTGCGTCATTATGGCACACACTACATGCGAACCTCTATCATCCATGCCTGTATTGCAAAATCCATCTCTATAATACCCTGTCATTGGGTCGGTGCAGCAAGACGCTAATTTGCTGCCCAGTACGTTAGTTGCTGTTTCCATATTTTCAGAAATATTAAAGCCTAAAAAACCTATTAGGAATAGGCTACTTATACCGTAAATCAGTTTCATAAACTACTCGTTTTTTACCTTTCAAATACGCTAGTTTGGGGTCTTTGAATACCAGCTCTTGTATCTGGTGGGGAGGATAAACTAAGCAGTTATAGCCTTTCCGTTCGTTGCAAACTACAAAACATACCCAAGCCTGTGGCATTGCCAAAATGGGGTCGCGCCGCTTAGACGAGTTCTGAAATGTCCACGAAAGTCCATAGCGTGCTGCGGAGCTTTGTTTTTGTGTTTTTACTGCCAAACCTAAGTCGTCTACATACAAATCTTCTTCCCACGATTTATTTTTGCCTTCATAAATCGCATAGTCTGGCCCTTTTACCTGCCATCCATGCTGTCGGAAAATAGTTGCGACGGCTTCTTCGCCTATTTTACTGATGAAATGGTCATTTTGGATTTTTGCACGATTGGTCTGGTTACTATCCCGATAATTGACGGTAGCAATGACATCTTGAGCAAATTGTTTAGCGATTGCAATTTGCGCTGAGTTGATTTGTACCTCAAGAGGCTGTTGGAAAATTCGGAGATTCATGGTCTTGTATATTTAATGCTACAATGTGATACTGCTACAGTATTTTTCCTATTATCACATTGTAGCATTGACGAATTATCACATTCTACTAAAGCATAGCTTCTATTTCAGCACGAGTAGGAGCAGAATCTTGTGCGCCCAAGCGCGTAACCGCTACCGCAGAAGCTGCACTTGCAAAACGAATTGCTTCTGCCAAAGGCATGCCTTCTACCAAAGCAGTAGTGAGTGCACCACAGAAAATATCGCCTGCCGCAGTTGTATCTATCGCTTTTACTTGTTTAGCTGCTATCATGAAGGCATCATCAGCCGTGACGGTATAAGAACCTTTTGCCCCTAAAGTTACGATTACCCCATGAGCTACTTTTTCTGCTAAAGTGTGCGCCGCTGCTTTTGCTTGTTCTATCGTATCCACAGGCGATTTGAGCAAAAATGCCGCTTCTGATTCATTTACAATGAGCAAATGTAGTTTCGCCAATTGCTCCTCCAATAAATCGCGAGCAGGGGCAAGATTGAGAATTGTTTTTACGCCCAATTGCCATGCTTTATCAATAATATAGCTTAAGGTAGCGGGATGAATTTCGCATTGAAGCAATAAATAGCTGGCTTCTTGCAATGTATTTTCTATAGCATCAATATGTTCAGGGAGTAGCTCGTAGTTCGCACCTGGAGCTACGGTGATACAGTTTTCACCTGCTTGATCTATCATTATCAAAGCAGTACCTGTAGCTATGCCTTCTTTCGTAAAAACATGCTTTGTATTGATACCATCTTCTTTGAAGCTTTCGATAATATCATTTGCGAAAGAGTCATCTCCCAAGCAACTTACAAAAGTTACATCGCCTCCTGAGCGCGCCGCGCCTACTGCTTGGTTCGCTCCTTTACCTCCAAAGGTCTGATGAAATATGCCGCCTGTTATCGTTTCACCTGGTATTGGCAGGCGTTCTACTTGCATAATAAGGTCAATGTTGGAGCTGCCAATTACTACTATTTTTTTACTCATTTGCTTAGTTCAATTCTATTTTTCCTGTAATAGTATCTAACTTTCTAGGAACTTCCAATTTTTTTCAAAAAATAGGACTTATTTTCGCGTTCCAAGAAAAAAATCCAATCAAGCATTTATGTTTAGATTTGAATATGAAATGTATTTGTGGGCATTATTGGCGGTGCCTGTTTTAATTCTCTTTTTTGTACTCATGTGGCGTGCGCGACAGCGGGCTGTAGAGCGTTTTGGAGACAATGTCCTAATGCAACAGTTGATGCTAGGCTATTCTGCCAATCGGCATATTTTGAAATTTGCGCTGGTTTTGTTAGCCCTTACTTTCCTAGTGATTGGCTGGGCCAATCCGCAATGGGGAACGAAGCGAGAAAAAGCCAAGCGTAAAAGTGCCGATGTTTTTATCGCCTTGGATGTGTCTTATAGCATGTTGGCAGAAGATTTGCAGCCGAGTCGTATGGATAGAGCAAGGCGATTCACGGAAAATCTCATCAATGGACTGGCAGGCGAACGCTTGGGACTAATTGTATTTGCAGGTAATGCCTATTTGCAAATGCCCCTCACTACGGATTATGCAGCAGCAGCCTTATTTACCAAAAGTGCCAATCCTTTTCAAACGCCCACACAAGGCACAGCCATTGGAGATGCGGTTAGTTTAGCCGAGCGCGCTTTTGAAGAAGGACAAAAAAGTCACAAAGCACTCATTATTGTCACCGATGGTGAAAATCATGATTCGGAGGCAATGAAAATAGCAGAAGAGGCCGCAAGCAATGGCTTGATCATCTTTACAGTAGGGGTCGGTACGCGCGATGGAGGATTAATACCCATTCCCGTAGGCAATCGTATTGACTATAAGCGCGATAAGTCTGGAAATGCAGTGCGTACAAAACTTAATGAAGATGCGATGCGGGATATTGCGCGTGCAGCAGGAGGTGCTTATTTTAATCTTGCACAAGGAAGCGAACGCGTGATAGAAGCCCTGCAAGAACGCATTGACCAACTCGAAAAACGCGAATTTGAACAGCGTATTTTTGATGAATATGAAAGTTATTTTCAGTGGTTTATAGGCGCAGCTTTGCTGTTTTTAATCCTAGATTATATTATTTCGTATCGGAAAAGTGGACTTTTGGAAGGACGCGATTTATTTGGGTAAGGCTGAAATATATCGGCTTACAGGATGTAAGCCGATATATTTTTCAGAGAACCAATTCTTATAGACTAGCCGTTTCCAGCATTTTTTTTTGCTGTTCAAAATCCTTTGCTACCAATTCTGCTACCAACCTCCCTGATTTCATGGCTGCATTCAGCGAACCATTCAAAAGGTGGTCGCCACATACATAGAGGGTTTCATCCAAGCATATAGCATCTTTAGGAAGGGCATTTCGTACACTTTTTGTGCAAGGCAGGGCATATTCAATACGATAACTCTTTAGGAATTGCCATTGCTCTACGCTTGTACCAAAGAAGGTTTTTAGCTCTGCTTTCACTCGTTGCACTAAGTTTTCGTCTGCTTCATTAGCGAGTCCTACTACGGAAGCAGAAATGAGTGCTTTGCCCGCAGGCGCGTAAGCTGAAGATACCTCAGAAAGCACACATAAGTTATTCACTAGTGCATTAGGTTTTGCATTAAGTGCGATAATCGCGTCCTTGAAAGGTGCTTTATCGGCAGCAAAGTAGAGGTTAGTGGTGCTATGATGGATTTCTTTAATATTTGGATAAAAATCATCAATGATACCCGAGGCTTGCGTCGCAAATATGATTTTATCTGCTTCTAAGTGTAATCCTTTATCGGTGAAAACGGCAGTATCATCTATTTCAATCACCTCCTGATTAGTAAGTATGCAATCCGTAGGAAGTTGGGCAGCGAGTTGTTGCGGAATTGCTTCCATACCCTTAGCAGGAATGGCTGCTTCGCCTTCTGAGAACATTTTAAATACAAAATCAAACATTCTAGAAGAGGTATGCAAATCTTTTTCTAAGAAAATACCACTAAAGAAAGGTTTGAAAAATTGATTGATAATGCTATCAGAAAAGCCGTAATTTTGGAGTGCTTGTAGGGTGGTGGTTTCTGCTTGTTCAAAAATTTGCTGAATAGATTTGGCTCGCAAATCCTTTCGGAGCGATAAAATTTTAAATTTATCTCCCCATGTACCTATACCACTAAATACTGTACTAAACAAACTCCCCAACCAACGTGCAGGATCACCAATTTTGGCTGTTTTTCCATTCGCTTGTAAGATAAGTGAACCTGGGCGTAAAGGTTTTAATTGAAGTGCGGAGTAATCCAATAATTCTTTTGCTTCGGGATAAGCCGTCAGTAATACCTGAAAGCCGTGGTCTAGTCGGTAGCCATTTATTATATCAGTCTTCACGCGCCCTCCAACTCTATCGTTTGCCTCTATTAGTTTGAAAGATATATTTTGTTTGTGTAAGTATACTGCCGCAGATAATCCAGCTATGCCGCCACCAATAATAATCACCTGTGTCTTGTCCATAGAAAATCTGTTTTAAGACAATTAGGGTACGTTTATAACGTCATAACTAGCTGTTCTAATTGTCTTAGGATGTATTCAATTCATGGATAAAACCATAATTCACATCCTTAAAAATCGTTTTTAGGATATTTGCTGGTACGCAAAATTAATCCATTCTATTTGTGTAGAAACGCTTATCTTTTTGTTCATGTCGCTCCACATATTTCGCGAGTAGCTGCTCTTGTTTTTGAGGAGATAATTGAATATTATCGGTATAAAAACCCTTTGCAGACCGCTGTCGAAATGCTTCATATAAAGCGACGGCACAAGCTACGGAAATATTCAAACTTTCCACCATACCTACCTGAGGAATAACAAAATTTCCATCAGAAAAAGCGGCTGTTTCTGTTGTAAGTCCATAACGTTCGTTTCCAAATAGCAGTGCGACGGAGTCTGTAAGCTCTAGTTCATAGAGTGATTTTGCATCATCTGTTAGCATGGTGCTATACACTTGTTTATATTGATTTTTGACATGCTCGAAGCAGCTTTTAGCATTGGTGTAGTAATGGACATTGACCCAACGCCGCGCTCCAGAGGAGGTTTTTTTTCCAAGTTTGAGATTGCTTTGTTGTAAACTTTCTTCGGTTTGTAGGATAAACATCTCGTTAATCCCTACCGAATCACAAGTGCGAAGTACTGCCCCTAAATTATGCAAGTCATGCACATTTTCTAAGATAACCGTAAGGTCAAATTGTCGCTTTTGGGCTACTTCTCGAAATTTTTCTAGCCGCCTTGTGTTCATAATAATATGAGTCTTGCTTCTTGCTCCTTACTACCCACTACGATAGCATATTGTTGAAATTTTTGCCCAATTCTAATGGCTTCTATTTCCTGAATGCCCAAAACTAGGAAACTTTCTTCATACCAATCGCCTTGTTTGGCTATACCTTTGCCAGAAAAGTACGTTTTTCCTGCTAGTTCAAGTTCCAATTGCTGATTGCGTTGCTGGTTTTCAGTATGCGTGAGTGGGGTAGAAAAAGGATTCCAAGCAGTAATATATGCCCAATCATGGCAATGGTATTGGGTTAATAATTCATCTAATTTAGGGAGTTGCTTTCCAATGTTGATATGGATTTGTTCTTCAAGACTAATAGTTGCCATGTAAATGGTTTCTAGATAGGCGGCTTTTAGTTTTTCATTCATTTAGTAAGGTCTAAATATGACAAAAGCAGTTTTTATACAAAACTGCTTTTGTCAATAGGATAATCAAATTCTCAAATTAGAGTAGTTTCTCAATAGCTTGCTCCAAACCTCCTGATAATGGATTTACACCTACTTGTGCAATTCTACCTTCCTTATCAATCAAGAAGGTCTTAGGAATGGAACGTACACCATATTCGCCTGCTGGTGCAGATTCCCACTTCTGCAGATCACTTACATGATACTCCCACTTGAGATTATCCTTCTTGATAGCATCTACCCAACGTTGCTTTTGGCGATCCATCTGTGCGCCTAATTGGTCAGCAGGGAAACGTGCTTTTGTACGCGAATCTAAGCCATCCAAAGAAACGCTATATACCGTAAAGCCTTTGCTTTTATACTTGTCATAAGCTTGCACCACTTTAGGATTAGCACGGCGACAAGGGCCACACCAACTTGCCCAAAAGTCCAACAGAACTACCTGCCCTCTTAAGTCAGAGAGTGCAAATTCTTTCCCCTCAGGGCTTTGTAGTTTAATATCGGGAGCTATTTCGCCCACTTTTATTTTTTGCATCGCTTGTTGCTGCGCGTATTGTTGTTCCAATTGTCCTACGAATGCTTCGTAATTTTTAGACGCATCGGAGTCAGGATAAGCCGTATTTAGTTTATCTAATGCTTTTTTATGCACATCTAGATATTCTCCTCTAGGACCAATAGCACTTACAGCAGCGAGCATTGCCGCGAAAGGGTTAGAAGTTGTATCTACATAGCTCTTAACATCATTCACCTGATATTGGCGAGTAGCTACGCCTTTCATCAAGCTGTTTAATGAACTGGTACCTTTAGAGCCAGTGATTTGATAATCAAATCGTCCTAAATTATCCACGTTGCCAGTTAAGTTTACTACTTTTTCGCTGCCATCTAGAATGATATTGGTGCGTTGCTTGCCAATACGGATACGATAAATACCCGCTTCCAATCCTTCTGGAAAGTTGAACGAGAAGCTGCCATTGGCATCTGCTTCTATTTTTTCTAGTGCATTACTTGCTTGTTGTCCAACTCCTGCTTTGTCTAGGTAAACTTGCATGTTTTCTGCTCCTGTTAGCTGACCGCCAATAGTAGTACCTGGCGCAGATGCAGCACCTCCTCCGGGAGCGCAACTCCATAAACTTGCAACAGCCAGTGCTATAATGATAAGAGAGCATAAATTTCTCATGTCCTCGATTTTTTTGTTTTTAGTTACTATTCGAGTAGAAAGTATATGGTAGAAAGTAGAGGGATATACTTGTCTGTTTTTGCTTAAAAGCACTACTGCTTCCAACAAAATGATCGAAAAAAGTCCCTCTACCCTCTACTTTCTACCCTCTACCGAGTAGTAATTGTTTTTAATGTATATAAAATCTGTCTTTAGAGTTTTAAACGGTTCTAAAGACATTTATTCTTCCATTTTGTTGCTAATAGTATCGTTGTAGATTTTTTTCCAGTCAGCTATGGTGCCAAAACTTTCTCCATCAATACTAATGTCTGCATCAATGATTTCGCCGAGACTGCTAAATGCCACATTATTGGTGTTCAAATAATGTACAAATTCATCCTCGTAAGAAGGAGCTACCGAAACTACTACGCGACTTTGACTTTCTCCGAATAAATAGGCATCCTTACGGAAATTATTATCGGTTTCAATAGTAAAGCCTAAGTTGTTGGGCATAGCAGCTTCCATTAAGCTAACGAACAAACCGCCTTCCGATATATCGTGTGCAGATTGCAACAAGCCCTCTCGAATCATTTTCTTTAGGTTTTGTTGCAAATTATGTTCTTCATCTAAGTCAAATTTGGGAACGTGCGAATGCTTAACACCATGTACTTTAGCAATATATTCTGAACAGCCCAAGTCATTCGTCGGAATGCCAATCATATAAATTAAGTCCCCAACTTGCTTGAAGTCGAGCGTCATCCGCTTTTTGTAATGCTTTAACAAGCCAAGCATCCCAATAGTTGGCGTAGGAAATACAGGTTCCGCACTATCTTTTAGGACAGTTTGGTTGTAAAAACTAACATTTCCACCTGTCACAGGTGTTTCAAAACGTCGGCAAGCATCGCCCATACCTTTAATAGCTTCCACAAATTGCCAATATACTTCTGGATCATACGGATTGCCAAAATTCAAGCAGTTTGTAATGGCCAAAGGCTCGCCACCTGAACATACAATATTGCGCGCTGCTTCCGAAACCGCAATCATGGCACCTACATACGGATTGGCATGTACATAGCGCGAATTGCAATCGGTAGTCACCACAAGGGCTTTATCGGTGCCTTTTACTCGGACTAAAGCAGCGTCGGACGGCGCATTGGTACTCATCGAATTGGTACGCACCATCGAGTCGTATTGCTCATATATCCATCGCTTGGAAACAATATTAGGCGATGAAAATACTTTACGAGCTGCTGCTTTATAATCTTTAGGTTTTTCTATACGATTGGAGTCGAATTTTCTAATCTTTTTTAAATAAGTTGGCTTCTTTGTTTTGCGGGTATAAACAGGTGCACCGCCGCCTAATACTAAGGGCTGTGCAGGCACATCTGCTACTAATTCGCCATTTTGGTAAAATTCAAGTTGCCCTGTGTTGGTCACTTCTCCAATTTCTTCACACTCTAAGTCCCATTTATCAAAAACATCAAAAAGAGCCTGTTCTTTGCCTTTTTCTGCTACTATCAACATGCGTTCTTGACTTTCGGATAGTAGAATTTCAAAAGGCTTCATATCGGCTTGGCGGGTTGGTACTTTATCCAAATCAATTTTCATGCCTGTACCACTCTTCGCACTCATTTCGGAAGTGGAACAAGTGATGCCTGCCGCCCCCATATCCTGCATACCTACAATCGCGCCTGTTTTTATCGCTTCCAGGGTAGCTTCTAGCAAGAGTTTTTCTTGAAAAGGGTCGCCTACTTGTACGGCTGGTAAGTCTTCTTTGGAATCTTCTGTCAAATCTGCGGATGCAAAAGTGGCACCATGAATGCCATCCTTCCCCGTTGCTGAACCAACAATCAATACAGGATTGCCAGGCCCATCTGCACAAGCAGAAACGGTTTCTCCTACTTTCACGATGCCTACTGACATGGCATTGACCAAAATATTTTGATTGTAGCAATCGTCAAAATAGACTTCACCACCAACCGTTGGCACACCGAAGCAGTTGCCATAGTCCCCGATACCACGCACTACACCTTCCACGAGGTGGCGGGTATGTTTGCGGTCAATATTACCAAAGCGTAGTGAATTGAGCGCCGCAATCGGGCGCGCACCCATCGTAAAAATATCGCGATGAATACCACCTACGCCAGTCGCTGCTCCTTGATAAGGCTCAATAGCAGAGGGGTGATTATGTGATTCGATTTTAAATGCGCAAGCTAATCCGCCGCCAATATCTACCAAGCCCGCGTTTTCTTCTCCTGCTTCTACGAGTAGGCTTTTGCCTTCACGCGGGAGCGTTTTTAGCCACTTGATAGAATTTTTATAGGAACAATGTTCCGACCACATCACTGAAAAAATACTCAATTCTGTGAAGTTTGGCATCCGTCCAAGTATTTCTTGGATGCGTTCAAACTCTTCTGGCTTGAGTCCTAATTGCTGTGCTGTTTCCACCGTTGGCAGTGCTTCAGAAGCTGGCATGAAATGGATTTATGTTTTGAAAGCGCAAATATAGTGATGAGTGATGAAATATGAGTGATGAGTGATGTTATTTTACCCATCATCCATATTTAAGTTTAAGCCCAAAGCGGAGCAGGATAAGCACCTTTAGCATGTAATTCCTTGAAGGCTTCCACTACAATCGGCTTATCTTCCTGATAAGTTACGCCATACCATTGCTCATCATTAGGTAGCACGGATAACTTTATTTCGTTGGCTTTGAGTTGGGCATTCACTACGGTTGGAATGTACAATTCAGCACGTGGCTTTTCCCAATTGTCCTTTACAAATGCGCGAAAGCCTGTTTCTAAGGCATCAAAATAGCTAGGGTGGAAACCCCAAAAGTTCATGGATACCAATGCCGTATCAGGCACGCTTTGTTTATCGCCATTTTCGTCTTGGAAGTAAACAATGCCATCGCCTTCACGCTGAATTTTAGTGCGTTCCACTACATCTTGTAAGTAGCCTTCTTTATCTGTCGCGCAAATACCACGATTTACTGTTCCTGCATCGGAGAGTGTATTTCGAAGGGTGTATGCAACCATCGAATAGTGGTCAGCAGCGCACTTGCCAGTCAGAAAATCAGCCATTTGTTGATAAGCGGCTTTTCCATAATAATCATCGGCATTGATGACGGCGAATGGCTCGTTGACGACATCTTTAGCCACCAATACAGCATGACCAGTACCCCAGGGTTTTTCTCGATGTGGAAATTCTGTAATACCTGCAACTGGAGCATCTAATTCTTGAAAAACATATTCAACTTGTATTTTATCTTGAAATTTATTGGCAAATTTCTCCTTAAATGCTTCCTCTATACTTTTGCGGATGACAAATACGACTTTTCCAAAGCCTGCTTCTATAGCATCGTAAATAGAATATTCTATAATCGCTTCACCTGATGTGCCAACGGGGTCAATTTGTTTCAAGCCTCCATAGCGACTGCCCATTCCAGCAGCTAAAATTAATAGTGTGGGTTTCATAATTTATTAAATGGTTAAGTTTTTAGACAAAATTGGCTGCAATACTAAGAATATCGTGCCAAAAAACGAACAATTGAATTAACATTATCGCGTGCATAGGTCGCTAAGGCGCGGTCAATGTAAGAGTTCGTAGACATCGTGACGAAAAGTACATTCGTCACTACCGTTATAAATAGCAGACGAGTGGCAGAGTAGGGGATGTTGTTGCTTTTAAAGTATTTGAGGATATAGCGATAAATATAAATCGCCATTTGGTTGATATTATTCGTATGTATGGCTTCGTATTTCATGGTATATTTGAGGAAATCACGATAGTATTCCCGCAAGCAACGATGTGCTAAACCCATTGCTAAAGAATATTTGCGACTATTGATAGCTCCATCTACTCGTTTTAGATAGCGATTGAGTTTATCGAGGCGTTTATAATAGCTGCTTTGTCCTTGCTGGGCATTTTCGCGCTCAACATGCTCCAAAAAATATTCTATTTCATCTAAATCGTCGGGGAAAAGCGGGCTGAGATAGCGAATTGCTACTTGGAATGCTTTGATGCGGTCTTCTTCTTCGAGCGCTAAGAGGGCGGAACTATAAAGCGTTTGTTCGTCTTCAGAACTAGCCAAAAAACTATCTATCAGCACATCGGGGTGCAGTTCCGCGATATAAGCATGTAATCGCTTTTTGAAAATATTGCTCAACCTTAAATCGCAAGAGAAGATGATTTCCACCAACTCGCTGCAAGCCACTGACCAAGTCATGTATTCTGCTTTAGCTATTTAGGCAAAGATAAGTAAATACTTGATGGAATGCAGTAGCCAAGTTGACAAATTTAGTGATTGGTAAATAGGCTTGGTGAATGGAGAAAAAAAGCCCAACCCAAATGATTTTGGATTAGGCTCTTTTAGTACGATTTTAGTAGTCTGAACCCTTCGGCAATTCAAGTGCTTTTTGCTTCTTCATGTTTTCGCCAAGCTGCTGCGAAGCTGCGAAAGACGTAACCATTTGCGAAAGCATATCGCTACCTGCTGTTGGGCTATTAGGTAATAGTATCAGGTTACTATTGGAGTTTTCCCCCATAGACTGCATCGTATCATAGTGTTGTGTGACTACAATAAGTGCCGATGCTTCTTGCGAATTGATACCTACTTTATTGAGTACTTCTACGGACTCTTCCAAGCCGCGCGCAATTTCACGACGCTGGTCAGCGATGCCTTGTCCTTGTAAACGCTTGCTTTCTGCTTCTGCACGTGCTTTAGCTACAATACGGATGCGCTCTGCTTCTCCTTCGTATTCTGCGGCTAATTTCTTTCGCTCGGCTGCATTAATGTGGTTCATTGCTTCCTTTACTTTTTCATCAGGATCAATGTCTGTTACTAAGGCCTTTACGATACCATAGCCATATTCGTTCATGGCTACTTGCAACTCGCGCATAATCGCATCGGCGATGTCATCTTTACGCTCGAATACATCATCTAGCTTCATCTTTGGCACTTCTGCACGTACTACATCAAAGATGTAAGAACTCATCTGTTCTGTAGAATTTTCTAATTTATAGAAAGCGTCATAAATTGCCTCATGCAGAATGCGATATTGTACGGATACATTTAGGCGTACGAATACGTTATCCTTTGTTTTTGTTTCTACGCGTACATCAAGCTGTTGTACTTTTAGATTTACCCGCCCTGCGATACGGTCAAGTATTGGAATTTTGAATTGCAGCCCTGAACGCTTAATGCTATGAAATTTTCCAAAACGTTCTACTACTGCAGCCGATTGTTGCTTCACGGTAAAAATACCGGACATGATAAGTAAGAAGGCAACAAATATGATAATCGGTAAGAAAGTCATAATATGTGATTTTATATTCTCCTATTGATTGTTACACCCCTAAGATAAGACAATTCGAGCGTTTGATAACAATTTTCACGATATAAGTGGATGAATTTTAGACAAAAAACAGAAAAGGCATGAGATTTTATGCTTCAAGCCCCTGAGATATACTTGAAAATATTGGTTCTTTTTTCTACATATTCTCGTTGTTTATTCTTTTTTAAGGTTGACTATCAATTGTTCTACTTTGCCTTTAATTACGCTGCGAGCAATATTATAATTTTCACTAATTGATGGGGTGCCATTCCATTCGACCGTTGCGACAGAAGATTTTTTTGAAGGTACTGAACAATCAAAAGTTATAATTTTATATGCCTTTTCAACATCCTTATCTGATACATTTTCTGGTTTCCAATTGCTTATTTCAAAACCATCTTCAGTAAGTCCATTTATCGTTTCTTTAGTTAAGACATCATCAGGCTTTGTTCCTCTAAATACTGCATGATAATTTAAATTATTCTCCTTTGCTAATTTATTAAAATAAGCTGCAGCAATTGGACTTCTCGCTGCTCCGTGAGTACAAACAAATAGAATTTCTTTAGATTCTTTTGCTGATTCACAAGTGATGAAAGTACCAATTATCATTATTGATAATAAGATTTCTTTAAGCATCTTTTTATTGAATTATGTAGAATGTTTAAAAATATACGTTCTCTGACAAATGCCGTGGACGAAGAAAAAGAAAACACAAAAACGTCCAGAAAGTAGTGTTGTGATTTCTTTTTCTTCGGCTTCGTCACGGGATTTGCCAGAGAACCAAAATATAGAGGAGTGTGAGCTAAAACAAGTCAACAAAAAAAGCCGCATCCCTGCGGCTTCTAATTCATATAATCCCATGAACATATCCAGAAAATATGATCTTTATCCCTAAAAACAATACAAATATACAGGGACTTTTAGCTGTGCTAAAGTACAAAAAAGCGATATTGTGAAAATAATGAAAGATATTTTTGGTTTTATGTTTTTGATTATTAATGTTTTATGGTTGTTTAAGATGAAATAAAATGAATGCTAATGAATTAATTTAAAATCTCCATTTTCCGCATTTGCTATTCTTTTAAATTCCAAATTATTTGTGGAATCTTTTGAAATAGATGCTCGAAATACTTCGACATCTTTATCTTTTTTAGTGAAATAGTATGCTTTGTTATTTGCTACAAATCCTCGTTGCGCTTTTATAGGAATATTATATGTGTGATAATCATTATTTGTAATTAATTGACAATTATAGCATTCATCTATTTTTATTTTACTTTCATTTAGAATTAGATTGACTGCATAGCGGGTACTATCTAAATGTTCGCAGAGCAAATCAGAAGAGAAAAGTTGTGTAGTGTTTTTAGGAATATGCGTGGAATTCGTATCGCTTTTGCAATTCAGCAAGAAAAAAAATAATCCTACTATAAAGAATGATGATCTCATGCTTTTTTGAATTTATGTGTCAATAATCTGTCTAATATTGCTGTTTTAGCGAAAATTCGCTAAAAATGACACAAAAAGCTTCTTAATACTAGAAAAAGCCCTTATTTTAGCGAAAATTCGCTAATTAGATTTAAATTTTGTCCAATGACGAAAATGCCTAACACGGTTATAAATAAAGATGTTCTCACAGGAGGAGCTTTTATTATCCAAGATTCAAAGCCCGAAGATACGTTCATTCCAGAAGAAATGAATGAAGACCAGCGTATGATTGCCGATATGACTACTGAGTTTATCGAAATGCAACTCAAACCACGCATTCCTGAAATAGAAAAGCTAAAAGAAGGTGTAGCAGTCGATTTGCTCAAGCAAGCTGCTGAGTTAGGTCTTCTTGGCGCGCATATGCCTGAAGAATATGGTGGCATGGCATTGGACACCAACACCAATACGATTATCGCTGACCGCTTAGGTCCAGCAGCGGCTTGGACGGTGACATTTGCAGCGCACACAGGTATCGGGATGTTGCCTATACTATATTATGGTACGCCTGAGCAGAAAAATAAGTATTTACCAGGTGCTATTAATGGCGACGTAAAAGCTGCTTACTGTCTGACAGAGCCAAGTTCTGGTTCAGATGCTTTAGCTGCAAAGAGCCGTGCTGACCTTTCGGAAGATGGTACACATTATATTCTGAATGGTCAGAAAATGTGGATTTCTAACGCGGGTTGGGCAGATATTTATATTGTATTTGCACAAGTAGACGGGAATAAATTTACTGGCTTTATTGTAGAGCGCGATTTAGAAGGCTTGACCTTAGGCGCAGAAGAAGATAAGTTAGGAATCAAAGGTTCTTCTACGCGTCAAGTGTTTTTTGAGAATGTAAAAGTGCCTGTAGATAATGTATTAGGGGAAGTTGGAAAAGGACACTTGATTGCATTTCACGTATTAAACACTGGCCGCTTTAAGCTTTGTGCTTTATGTGTAGGTGGTGCAAAGAATAGTGCTATCACAGCTATTCAATATGCGAATGAGCGTATTCAATTCAGACAAGCTATCGCCAACTTCGGTGCAATTAAGTATAAATTGGCAGAGCAAGCCATTCGTATTTTTGCTGCCGAGAGTGCAATGTATCGTACTTCTAATCTTATTCAGCAAATGAATAAGAACCTTATTGCACAAGGAGCAAGCTATGCTGATGCCAAGCAACAGTCTGCCGAAGAGTATGCTATCGAGTGTGCTTTATTAAAGGTGATTGGTTCAGAAGCCTTGGACTATGTAGTAGATGAAGCCTTGCAAGTACATGGTGGTATGGGCTATTCGGAAGAAGGTACAGCAGCACGAGCGTATCGCGATTCGCGTATTAATCGTATCTATGAAGGTACAAATGAAATCAACCGTTTGCTTTCTGTAGACCAATTGCTTAAGCGCGCAATGAAAGGAAAGTTAGACATCGTTGGGCCAGCTTGGGCAGTTCAAAAGGAATTAGCTTCCGAGCCGAGTGCAGAGCAGCCTGAAGGCGTATACGGCAGAGAGGAAAAAGCGGTAAATGATTTCAAGAAAGCACTTTTGATGGTGACTGGTGCAGCAGCAAAAATGCAGATGGATGGTAAGTTGAACTTGAAAGAAGAGCAAGAAATTTTGATAAATATTTCTAATATGCTCGTCGAAATTTTGACAACCGAATCTACGCTATTGCGTGTGCAGAAGTTGGCAGGTATGGAGAAGGCAATTGACCAAGCGGTGTATGATGCTATTCTTCGTACACACATCACGGATGCAACTATGCGTATGCAAAAGGAAGCTACTGATGCTTTGGTTTCATTCGCAGAGGGTGACTTATTGAAGACGATGCTGACAGGCTTAAAGCGTTTTGTACAATACGAGCCAACCAATGTAAAACAATCGCGTCGTTTGATAGCAGATACATTGATTGCAGCAAATGATTATTGTTTGTAAAAAACGATGAGTTATACTAGTGCATCAACCCATTTAATGGGTTGATGCACTAGTACTTACCTAAGCAAAGTAACCGTCCCCGTTTCTTCATATTCATTGCCATCATCAAAGCGCATCCAAGCATGCCATAGGTACGCGCCTTGTGGAAGTGGCTTGCCTGTATTTTGAACTTGACCATTCCACGCTTCTTCGATATTGGTAGTGTGCCAAACCTCATTTCCCCAGGGAGAATAGACCGTAATTTCATAGTCTGCAATACCTATCCCGACAGGTTTAAAGACATTTACACCATCCACGCCATATTCGGGTGCAAAAGCATTAGGTGCGAAAAACGTACGCTGCCATTCAGGAGCTACGGCTAGGCGCGCAGTATCCAAACAAGTGAATGCACCTCCATTGTCATTATAGGCAGTCAGTAGCACGTCTATATCGCGATTGATGTCGTATTCGTGGAAGGGATTGTTTACAGTAGAGTTTGTATTATCGCCGAAATCCCAACGTACGCGATTGTAGTTGATGGATAGATTTGTGAATTGTACATCGCCTAGAATGTTAGGGTCACTGTCTGCGATGTAGTCAAAATTTGCCATTGGGCGTTCGTACACGCGAATTGCATCTTCTAATAATAGCGTGTCTTGACAGCTCTCATTGTAGATGGCAATTAAGCGTAGATCGTAGCTACCGGCTTCGCTAATGGTATCGAAATATGTTGCCGAATTTACGGGAGGAAAATCTTCAATTTGCCATATTGTTGAAAGGCTTTCTATAGAATTATCCACTAAGCGAACAGCCAAATCCTCACAGCCTTCCATGGGGCTAATATCCGCTCGCGCTTGTGGTTGCCCGAAAATATCAAGTGATTGCACCAGTGTATCGGCGCAATTTTGAGCGGTTTCTACAATCAATTCCACTTCAAAAATACCTGAACTTTGGTATGCATGTGATGGCGAAGTTTCTTCCGAATCGCCACTATCTCCAAACCGCCAAGAATTATCTTCATTGAGTTCCGAAAGATTTAAAAAATGAACTTCACTAGGCGTACCACAAAGTCGCGTTTTTTCTATATCAAAATCGGCAATTGGCTTTGGGTAGACTTCTATCTCAGTTGTGCGTGTGCTTGCCGGACAGCCATTGCTATTCATTGCGGTCAATATGACTTCATAATTGCCTGCTTCGGTAAAATTTTGGGAGGGATTTTCGTCCGTTGAACTATTCTCATTGTCAAATTCCCAGACATAACTATCTGCTGAAGTAGAGGCATTGGTGAATTGTACACGTAAATCTTCACATCCCTGTGATACATCAGGCGCAAAATCAGCTATGGGAGAAGGCTCAATCTGTACTTGCTGTATGCTACTCTGCACACAGCCATTTTGATTGTAGCTTATCAATTCGATGCTTAATTGTCCTGCTTGCGTCGGCTCGAAAACGGGGTTTTGCTGCCGCAAAGTATCGCTTTCTATCACCCACTCAAAGCGTATCGCATCCTCAGAAGATTGATTAATCAATTCAACCGCATCGTAGCCCAAACAGTATTGTTTATCTTCGAAAGTGAAGTCACTTTCTGGCAAATCAAAGACAAAAATATTCGCAATACTCGTATCTGCCATGCATTGATTTTCATCGGATACTTGTAAAGTCATAGCATATTGTCCAGGGCAATCAAAGCGGTGAGTAGGACTCATTTCATTGGAGGCATCGGAGCAATCGCCCTCAATGTGTGTAAATGTCCATAGGTAATTTAGTGTGCTGAAACCTGTACTTTCACTATCCAATTGTATCTCTAAAGGCAGGCAGCCGCTTGTGGTATCTAGGCTAAAATTAGCAATAGGATTATCTACTACATCTACCGTTTGTATGATGGTAGCAGGGCAACTATTTGGAGCTTCAGAGATAACCCTTAAGCTCACTTCATACACCCCTGCGAAATCAAAATGGTGTATCGGATTGCGCGCTGTGCTTGTCATATCATCGCCAAAATCCCAACTGCTGCCATTGAAATTTTGAGATAAATTAATAAAACTCAAGCTATCACCCACACATACGAAAGGACGGTCGGTTTCAAAGGCGACTAAAGGTGCAGGCAATACTTCTACATAAGCGGTATCGAAATGAATGCCACATTTTGCCGCTGCTAATTCGATAAGGTAGATGCCAGCTTCTACTAGCGTATCGCTCAATATTTTGGAACTATAGCCTTCCAATTCATTGCCCTCCTTATCCAATAATCGCCAACTGACATCTGCACCAGGCGTGGAAAAACTTTCTAGACTAATTGCTAAAGGGGTACAGCCGCGCAAAGTATCTTGCTCTATAAATGCTCGAATATTAGGCGGAAAAATCTCTACCTTTTTGGAAATACTGTCTTGCCCGCATTCATTGGTGGCTAGTAAATCTATGGTATAAGTAGAAATAGTCGTATCGCTTGTGGTATAGGTTTGGTAGAGTAGACTGTCCATACTTGGAAAACTCGTGCCATTTCCAAAATTCCAAAGCATACGATCAGGATTGCCCAAAGTTATATTGTAAAACTCAATAAGCGAGGGCGAACAACCCTCATCTTGATTAATGCCAAAGTCCGCAATAGGGTAGGGATGGACTAAAATTTCCGCTTCTTGTTCGCGTATACCGCAGAGATTTTCTACTTCTAGTAGAAGAACAAAAGTAGTATCGGTTGTGATGCCATCCAAGATTATATTTTCGAGTGCTGCGCCACTAATAGTATCGCCATTGATAAACCAACGCTGCATGATTTCAAAGCCATCGCTTGCATTATTTACTTCTAGCTCAAAAGGTGCGCAACCTTCATCAATGGGAATACTAAAACTAGGATTCGGTGGCGTAGTGACAAAAAGGGTTTGTTGTGTGGTATTGCTACACTCAAATTCAGAATAGGCAGTTAGTTCTATGGTTTTATTGCCTGAAGTGGAATATTCATGTATCGGTTCAGTATCTTGAGAACTTGTACCATCATCCAAATTCCATTCGTAGCGAACTGCATTGGTGCTGTTATTTTGCAATTGAAAAGTATCACCTACACAAGCCGTGCCATCCAATTCAAAATCTGCTATTGGATTGGAATGGATAATAAGCATACGGCTATCTTCCGCCGCGCAAGCCGTAGCTCGGTCGCTTTCTATTTCGTAGGTATAAATATAGGTCGTATCTAAATCAAGTGCAGTAATATCAATGCGCCCTGTGTTAGGGTTTATGCCCGCCCCGCGCCAAGTACCATCTAAAGGCATTGCGCCTGTGAGCGTGATTTCGCTGATTCCTTCACAGACTTCTATATCGTCGCCTGCTTGTACTTCGTTTCTTAAATCTACAATTTCGACCTCTAGGCTTGCCTCTTGTTCGCAGTTTGTACCTTCTAGGAAAAAATAGGTATAGGTAATCGTATTCCCGCCTTCACCTACGCTTAAATCAATTGTTCCATCGGCATTGATGCCTATGCCTTCCCAGCGTCCACCACTTAAATTGGTATCTAAAACCAAAATGGAATCGCTGATACAAACAATAGTATCGCTAGAAATTTCGAGGGGTGTAGCTTCTATTATTTCCACGATGGCAGAATCCCGAACTATACAATCGAGCAGACTATACTCCACAAAAACAGGATAGAAACCTACGGCTAAAGTATTGGAATTAAATGTGCCATTTACATCTTGTATACCTGTCCCTGACCAAGTGACTGTTCCACCTTCGCGCGAAACGGAATAATCGAGTAACTCTACTAAATCAACATCAATATCAGACAAGCAAAGTTGTATACTGTCGCGGGTGCTTTGTATAGGCAAACTTTCGACGGTAATGAAGCCCTCCGTATGGACATCGCAGCCATTTTCATCTACAAAATCATAAGCAACCACATAAGTAGTATCGGTGTTTAGATTTGCAGGCTCGAAGATGCCGTTTTCATCTACCCCCGTTCCACTCCAAGTACCGCCTGTAGCATCTACTTCGAGTTGAATAGGTGGACTATCCGTACAAATAATTTCGCCCCTAATCGTCGTACTAGCAGAGGTAACTACTGTAAGCGTAAGTTCATTGCTACGGCTATCACACGCGCCATTTTCGAGTTCGTAGCGAACGGTATAATCTCCTGGTTCTACACTTCCTGGGTCGAAAATGCCCAGTATATTATCTATAAATCCACCGTCATCCGATACCCAAATTCCGTCTTCTGCATTCACCGATAGCGTATCAGGTGCAGAGCCTGAACACCACCTTTCTCTATCCGTAGTAATCGTAATATCAGTATCAGCTTGTACAAAAATGGGGATGCTTGCACTATCCTCGCCGCATTCGCCTGATACTATAACTGTGAGGGTATCATTTACAGGTTCAAAGTCAAAGCTAGGAGTTGCATTTATGGATAGTGATACTCCATCTAAAAACCATTCGTACTTATCTATTTCGCCCTCATAGCTAACATAATCACTAGTGTTCAAATTAAGTTCTTCACATTCAGGAGCTACGGGGTCGAGTTCTACGCCTACAGCTTCGCGCACCTCTATATCAAGTTCTGCTTCATTCGGACAATCTTCATTATCAATCCTAAAAGTTAGGGTATAATCGCGAGCGGCTATACGCGAAAGGTCAAGTTCGCCACTACTTGTGAGTGCGTTCGAAGAAGGCGAAATTGTCCATCTACCGCCTGTGCTTGGAAGTAGTTGTACAATAGTATCACTTTGGCAAAAACTACTTTGATTGCTAGATAAGTTAATAGCTTCTGTGGAAGAAACTACTACATCTACAGTACGTGGAATATTGCCGCATTCGCTTAATACGGTCAGCGTAACGCGCCCAGATTCGGTGAAGGTGACTTGACCGAAGTCTAATCGACTAGCTGAGGGAATACTGCCATTTTCGAATGTCCATTCGTAACCAATAGCATCTCCTGTAATGCGTGTTATGTCTATCAGATCACTCGTAGTGAGCGTCAGTTCGTCACAAGCGAGTTCAGGCGGGATAAGGAAAAAGTTAGGTTCTTCAAAGATTTCTATAAGTGCGGTTTCTTCATCTGCTTCGGGGCAGGCGTTGCTACCAATTAGCTTAAAATCATATTCTCCTTCTTGCTTGAAGCGTACACTAATATTGCGTGTAAAGTTGGTCATCAAGGTATCTGTGAAGCACCAACGATTGGTATCTACAGGTTCTATTTCCCAACGGGTACGCGCCCATTCATTGGCTGTGACCTCAAAATTGATAATGGCATTTTCGCAGCGGTTGTCTGGCGGCGAGGAATCGAAGGAGAATTCTACTTCTGGTTGTCCTACTACATTGATTGGAAGTGCTAAAGTATCCGATCCACATCCGTTGTCATTAAATGCAATAAGCTGGACAGTTTGAGGTCCAGGCGTACTAAAACTATAAGCGGGTATGTCTCCTGGTAAAGTAGTATTTGTATCACTAAATAGCCATTCGTATTCGTTGGCATGACAGCTCATATTTGAAATTTCGAGTGGTTCTCCTACACATATTTCTAGAGGGATTTCAAATCTCGCTCTAGGTTTTAGTTTTACATTAATGCCACCAATCTTAAAATCGCAACTAATACCAGTGTCGCAGCTTTCGCTATACACCTCTAAGGAAGCCAAGAGAAGAATAGAACTATTAGGTAATTCACAAGCGATAGAGTCGGAAATTTCATAGGTGAATGTTGCAAAGCGCGGATCAGGATATTCTTTTTCTTCTAATATGCGACCAGTTGCTTCTTCAATAAAATACCAACGGTATTCCACAATGCTATCTGCAGGTGTGGATTGGGTCGGGTCAAGTTGAAACTCTATACCTTCGCAAGCTTCCGAGACATCTACAGGAATCCAAGAGGATTTTAACGTTCCACAAGAAGACCGTAGACAGTTTTGTGCTTGTACATTGGTGGAAGTGATAACTAGTATAGTTATCAATAAAAAGTGCTGAAAAATTGTCTTCATGGCTTACTGGTTATTTCGATACCAAATATTGTTATATAATTTCTTGCGTTTGCCATCTACCCAACAAATGGGCTTTGAACTGTATGGCACTTCGTCGCCTTTACCTGCAAGATTACAGGAAGGACTACTTTTAAGATGCCAAGCCAAAGATACTTCCCAAGTTGGGCCAACTAAATTTTGCAATCCGCTTACGGTATTTGCCCAAGCTACGCCAATATCTACCCGATGATTTTTACTGACTACACTCCCTATTTCTGCTGATAAGGATACCCAATTGGAGTTTGGCACTATGTCTGCTTGTTCATTAAAGTGATAATGCACCCCAAAAGCAAGATTTCTATTCCAAGAAAGGCGTGTACCGACTTCAAAGTAGTTCAATGCCGATTGGCGTTGCCACATCAATAAGGGCGAAACGCTCCAAAAGTGCCGTTTATCACTATAAAAAATCAATTCGGACTCCACAAAGGCATTAAAGCGACGTGGGGTAGTAGCCGTAGATACTAATAAGGACTCTGTGCTAATCGGTGCATTATTGGAAAGATGGGCGTGGTGTATGCTTGTGCCTAAATGTATGCTGGATGATTTTTTCTTTTTATCCAATAGAATATGGTAACTCAAACCGATAGCTGGTGTGAAAATATTCCTTGCTATACCATCGCCAGGTGGTAGGAAATTCGTGGAATTTGGATTTCCATTTCTATCATTCAAACCATATTTAGGATCGAGTTGGTCAGAGAAAATGAGGTCTCTGAAATTAATTTGCTTCCTTGCTATCTGCAATTTCCCACCAATACGTAGATTTTGAATGCCCTTGCTTCGTTTGCTACTCGTTGTGAATGTGGCTGCGAACTTACCGCCATATTCGTAGGTTTCCAACTGTCCCGCGCCTTCTGTATCATGGTGCATAAACAGACCCCAATCGAATAAACTACAGGGCAGACTTTCTTCTACTGCTACGGTAGCGGATTGAAAGGCATTGGCATTGGGTTGATTCCATTGTTGCTTAAACTTGAAATCGAAAGATAATGCCCCTCGATAGCCCACCAAAGCAGGATTGAAGTGCGACTTATTATTATGGAAATGAATAAAAAATGGGTCTTGGGCAGTAGCAACTTGCAAGCTGCCTCCTAGCAAAAGTAGAAGTATTGTTGTTCTCATAGTGGTACTTGAGTTATTTATTTTGGACGCTTACAAAGGTAGCGTTTATCTCGAAAAAATGGCTTTAATTGCTTCATTTTATGCTAAATCTTTTTAGTACATAATCTGCTATGTCACTTTTGGAAGTGAGTGTGCTATTCATTGCATCTTGCCGAACTATAAATTCTTCAGTCTTGAGTGTGCCTTGTGCCTTGTAGGTGCGATAGAAAGCAGGACGTGCCGCAGGCAAGCATACAATCTTGATAATTTTCCGCATATACACATATTCAGTATGGCATTTGATAAGGGTAGCAAAGCTATCACCAATTTGTCTGCAAACTTTACTCATAAAAGCCGTACGGAACTGGTCAATTTCTTTATCATTATGATGCACTCCGAGCACATCACCATCTGTATCGCGGACTCCAATAAATATCGTCCCACCTTCATTGTTTAGAAAGCCAACTATTGTCTTCAGTATCTTGGTTTCGTTATGTTTGGTAATGGAGGATTTAAATTCAACTTGTGTGTTTTCGCCTGCCGCTATTATTTCTGCGCTAGGACGCTCCTGCACTTCTTCGAGATAGCTGATGATTTGATTGGTTAAAGCATTGGTGAGTTTGGCTCGCATGAGTGGATTTTTCACTTCTTCACCCATCAATAAATTGCGATGTACAGCGACCAATCGAGCATCTGTTTTGGCATAAATTGTTCCTGAACGATAGCCCTTATTGAAAACGGCTACTTCTCCAAAAATATCGCCAGAATAGTATTCTTTGGTGCGTCCGTCCTTGAGTCGCAAGCCAATAATACCTGAGTGGATGATATAAAAACTATCACAATCTTGGCTATCCACTTTAAAAATGACATCATTTTCATGGTATTCTTGCCATTGGCTATAAGGAAGCATTTCCTTTTTTTCGTCTAAACTTAGGGTCTGAAAAATGCTTGCTTGATTAATTGTACTGATGACTTTGTTTTTCATTGAGAGATGTTTTTAAAATTGTTCTAATAATCGTTCTAGGCTTAGGTAGGTGGTGGACAATACAGGTGTCGCGTCTCTATCCCAATGCGTACGACTTTTATTGATGGTGCGATTACAATCCGATAAGCCCTCTGCAACGGCTTGAGCATAGCGTTTAAAAAGACGGTTGCTGTATCCCATTAGTTGCGGCAGTTTTTCGTAGTAATCATCTTTTTCTTTTAAAAAGCCCTTGAATTCATCGGCTAGAGCCACGCTTTCGCCATGTTGAATTTTTTCAAAGTGCAGTTTCAAATAGGCTAAATCACTCTCCACTACCTTTTTCTGAAAAATCAGAAACTGCTTAAATTCTTCTTCCAAAAAGACAATTTGCTTTTCTACGCGTGCTTTATCGTTGGCACTAGGGCAAAGCGAAAGATAGCGTTGATAGCTTGCTATGGCTTCTTGGTATTGGTCACTAGCTTCTTGCATTAAGGCAAGATTGTATGCTCCGTGGCAATCCTCTTGGTGTTGCTGTGTGTAGCTTTCGTAGCTTTGTAAAGCGCGTTTGAACGATTCGGTATTGATTTCGTTTACTCCTTGCTGAAAGAGTGCCCTACTTTCCGAAGATAAGCCACTAATAGCAGGATTGGGTTTAGGAATATAAGTACGATTGAACTTACGGAATGCCCGTTCAAGCTGCGTTTGGTTTTGTACGTTCAAGTATTTTCCGCCTGAAGTTTGTGCTAAATATTGTAAATCGCGCTCCGCAGGCGACCCTGGCGCAATACCAAATCCGATGGTGTAGTATTTGATGGGCGTATTTGAGAACGCTACATTCGCTGATTGTCCTGTGCAATGCTGCTGGGCGTTGACTTGGCGCGTCACTTGTCCGCTTTGTCCGAAAGCATATACATCATTTGGGCGTATGCGTTCGCAAGTTGCTACACCATCGCTCATGATGATAAGTTTGCCATTCGTTTGCTGTGTATTATGTAGTTGTTGGGCTAGGGCGCATTCTGCTACCCGAATCGCTTCGGCGAGAGGCGTACCTCCGCCTGCTCGTAGACCATTAATGGTGGACCGAATTTGATTTAGGTTTTCAGTAAAGCCTGAATCATCTCGGATAGGCGCGGCACAACTTCCACTAAAACTCATGACCGCTACTTCCGTTTTTGTACCTGCTTGATTACTGCTTTCAATCGAATTAAGCGTTGCATCAGCCGCTGACTTGGATTCTTCCAATTTGCTTTTACCGCTTTTACCTGCATCTCCCATACTGCCCGATACGTCTAGTAGGAATAGGGTGGAGGCGGTGGTGGTGGAAGATTTACAGCCTGTCATAAAAGCATCACTTGGGGTTGGGACATATTCACCTCCCCATTCGTCGTGGGGTTTCATGTCTAGATGGCAATGCTTAAAAAAGGTTAGAAGACCTGTATGACCGAAGTTATAGGAACTTTGGGCATTAGATATCGTAATATTTGGCCCGCTCAATGTATCAGCAGTAACATCGACTATTTTTATTATTCCTCCCCAACTTATTCCTCCACAAGGGTTAGGTAGGGTCGTCAGAGTTTCATTCTCAAAATTACCTTCATTTGGTAAAATCTTCCTTATTGTTTCGTATTCGCCACCGCTGGGTATCTTGTGCAATAATTTTACATTGTTTTTAGGGTCGTGGAATAGATTAGATCTTTGTGATTGGAGTTCCCATTCACAACCATTCTCATCTACAAAGACTTTAGAATTTTCTGCTTTTCTCACCAATATTCCTTTGGCTATTTTATTGTATTTATTGCGCTTAAGATGTGTTTGTTTATTCACCAAAGTGAAGGTGGCCTCGGCATCAATTAATGAATGAGAAATATCTACATTGAAGATAACTCTATAGCTTCCAGATGGTCCTTGGAAGCGACCATGAGACGAGATTAATGGATAGACTTCTGCTCCTTCTAAAAGTATGATACCAGAATTATGATTCCTATATATGGTTTTATCGTCTTTTTTTGTGTATTGGTCATAAACATAATTGCGCCCTTCTACCTCAAACTTATTCCAATCAATCCAGTAAAAATCTCCATGTTCAATATATATACTTACATCAGTAGGAACATCAAAGATAATTTCATTATGCTGTGCCAATAAATGTTGCACACTAAACACCATAAGAATGGATAAAAGTCTAATTTTCATAAGTGATGATTCAGTTGATTTTCTTTTTGAGTTTTAGGTCTATATTTGTTTGGTACTTAACCCAAGCCGAAGGTTTGTTAAATCTTCAGCTTGGAATGTCTATGAATTTTACTTTATCCCGCCCACAAAATCCTCATATTCCGTTTGTCCAATCAAGGCTTTACTAAAGTCCTCCTTGTCGTAGGTAGTGAGGAGCAGTTGATTGATGTCGCGTAGGCGATTCGTAGTAAGTGGATGTGAAGTGTAAATTGTTTCCAAATAAGAAGTCGCAATACGTTCCGTCCCGATTTCTACTGCATAGTTGAGCATATCAGGATTTAGATTATCCTTATTTTGCTCAAAGAAACTGGAGAAGTTATTGACCAAATTGGCTTGGAAACTCTGGTCGCCTGTTTGTTGTACCATGATTTGCCAAAACTGGGCTGCTTCGCGCACATCATAGCCTGCCTGTCGCATATAGAACAAACCTACTCGATCGGCTTGAGACTCTTTGTCTTTAGAGAAAAGATTGGACAAATTCCCTGGTGTAAATTGCTTGAATATAGCAGTTGTTGTACCACGTACTGCTTGTGCACCCGCCGATTGTTGATCTTTGATGCCTAGTTTTTGAGTGGCCACTCTATCAGCGATATTTTTCAGTCCCCTAGTTACTGTTTTTCCTGCATTGTTATCCATGAATGCAAATTTCTTGTAGCGCTTACTAGAATGCTCGTGTGTGACATGTGCAATTTCATGCCCTAGTACCGTTGCCAATTGTGCTTCATTTTCCATCAGTTGCAGCAGTCCTGTATGGATAAATACCATGCCAGTCGGGAAGGCAAAGGCATTTGGAATAGGGTTATCTATTACATAAAATCTAAAATCAATATGGTGTTCGCTTTGAAATTCAGGGGCTTTGGCATAGTCTGGTATTAAGCTTTTACCTACCATATTTACGTAGCCTTGTAAGCGAATATCATCTAACAGTTTATACTCCAATTGCCCTACTTTGATATTCCCCTGATATAGACCGCTAGCAGGACTAAAAATACCGTTTGGCACTTCTAAGATTCGACTTAAATTAGTAGGATCGTATTCATTGTCAATGGCAGCTCTCAGTTTTTCATCTACTTGAGTATATTCATTTGGGCAAGCGGTTATTTCTTCGGCGTATAAGATGGCATCGTCGCCCACTTTGCCTACAATTTTTAGCTCATCTCCATTCGATATTTCTGACACATCGGTATACACGGTTCCTTTTGTGCAGCCACAATGTTTTTTAGCGGCACATTTAATCACAGCATCAGGATTGAGTATAACTTTTCGACCATCTACAAAAAGCACATCGTCTTCTATAAATTCGTACACACCTGATATGTTCTCTTTGCCAATATGCTTATTGGAGCGTATTTTTAGCGTCTGTATATACCGCTTTTTTTCTACTAATGTATAGGTTATATCTGTGGTAAGTCCCTTTACAAATGCTTCTTTTGTTGCTGGCTTTTTCTTCTTGTTTAAGAAGACAGTTTCATCGCTTACGAAATATTCAAAAGTATCTCCATCAGGCGATGTTAAAAGAATTATCTCATAGGGTGCTTCAAACGAAGTAACCATTACTTCCTTCATGGTTTCTTGTGCCAAAAGACAGACCGAGTGCATAGCTAACACACAGAATAGTGTAGCAAACATAGACTTTTTCATAGTTGTTCTATTTTTGAATTCAAGATTAATTGAAATGCAGATATTGACTAATGACCCGCGAATTGTTCATTCCGCCAAGCGTTGGCATCATAGCGTTCGCGTTGTGCGCTCACGAACCTGCGTAACGCGCCCATCCCATCCGATATTTTCACAGCTTTGGCAGCAGCAATATGCTCCTCTGCTTTGTTGAAATCTTCTTTGAGGCAGTAGGCTAAAACGAGATTGTGGTGTAGTGCTTGACCGACCTTTTTATTAATACGTGCTTTACGCGATTTAGGGTCGTATTCCAATAAGAGGGTATTCCAAATTTTGATAGCTTTATCCAGTTCCGCAATTGCCTGATCATAAGCGGGGCGAATCAAACGATTGGTCTGCTCGATACGTTCTTCACTCCAGTATTTAAATGCCTGTCTCATAGCCGTGCTTGCTTCTGCTAGTTCAGGGTAGGTGTATTTTTTGCTGGTGATAGCAGCTTTAAATTTCAAGGTCTCCGTAGCGTTTTGCATTGCAAAATCACTAAGGAATGCAATCCCTTCCTTTACTTCGCTATTTTCAACTTCTAGTTTAGTGTAAAATCCCTTTTCGTTGCGTTCCCAAGCACTACGCAACGCTCCTTCAGAACGGAAGCCATCATAATTGCTTACATCATAAGAGTCAAAATTGGTGCTAAGTTCTGCACCTCCAAATTGCTTATCCGCAATTACTTCTCCCGAAGGAGTACTAAGTTTTATTCGATAGACGGGTTGGAGGAATTTGATAATATATTCATAAGTAGAATAACGTTCTTTTACGTTGCCTTCCTTGTCCTTTTCTTCGTGCTCTGTTTTTTCTAAGCTCAGACCCGCAGGGCGTAGACTTTCGATAAACTCTAGTCGAATTAACAAATCTCCTGTACTCGTGGCGTTTTTGTAACCAGGTAGTTTTAAGTCATTCATATTGACTCGACTGCCCAACATATTACCGTATGGGCTTTGAATGCGTGCTACATCTACTTGATAGCTTTTAATTTGGTCAGGTAATTGCTGTAGCGGTAGTTTTACATAGCGGAGGTTTAGTTTTTGCGTATTGATTTTGGTGCCCAATTGTGCATTTAAAGATACTTGAATGCACATTGTTGCAATGGCTAGAAATAAGAGCTTATTTTTCATTTGTTTGCGAATTTTGTTTGAAACATGATTATTGCCGTGATGCCGCACGTCGTCTTAAAATCCATCGCCATACCATATAGGTTAGCCCTTCTATAATAGGGATAGCGATGAAGGGAGAGAGTATCAAAAAAAGCCACCAATAAGTCGGGAGCATGAATTCATTAGCTAAGCGACTTTGCAAAAAGTCTGCTGTATTACCGAAGGCTGTCGTATTCAGTTGTTGTAATTTTTCATCTTTAATCATGGATTGAAAGCCCTGAATAGTATCATCATAGCCTAAATATTCGGCAGTATAGGACATGATGCTTCTATTGATCCAAGTGTAGAATTTTTGGGCAAGCTGATTGTCGAAACTACTACCCATATTTTCGAGTATCTTAGCTTCTATAATATGTTCGCCTTCATTTGTAGTTGCTAGAAGTTGCTGCCCAATATTTTCTACTTTTGGAATATAAGCTGCAGAATAGCTCTGCAACATATCCGACGAAGCATCAATCCATGAATCAAGGCTGTTTTGTACGCTACGAGTAGCCCCAAAGACACAAAAGCAGACTGCCAATAACACAGGTAGATACACCCAGTTTAGTTTTGCCACAATTGTCCATACTTTGTTAGGTCGGGTGAAAAATTTCCACTTTTCACCCATCATCACCAAACCAAGACCAATTGCAAAACCTAATAATCCGTATAAAAATCCAGTACTCAAGAAATTCCAGAGTAGTGAACCAAAGAGGCTCGTTGTTTCGCCTAATAACCAATTTGCAGTTTCCATGTTATTGATTTATTTTGGTACAAATGAGTTGATCTGTTACATTTACTTTATGTGTTTTAACTATGAGTGCTAAACCAAACACGAATAATACTATACTTATCTCTTGAGAAGGGGACAAGAAAGATGTAAATAGTGTTCCTCTTGGATCTCCTCTCAAAAATTCAATAAAAAAGCGAAATACAGGATAGACCAATAAATAAGTTGCAAACTTCTGCTTGGTTCTCCTTAGCATAGTATATAAAGCAAATAGGAAAAAAGCTTCAAATAACTGCACTGGGAAAATTGCCATCTCAGGATATTGACAATGTGGCAGACTTCCAGTAGGATACCTTATGCCCCAAACCGATGATGTTGGTAAACCATAACAACAACCACCTAGAAAACATCCAATTCTTCCAAATGCATGACTAATAACAAAGGGAGCAACTAGCAAATTTATATTGGTTATAAAGTCCTGTTTTAGAAAGAGGCTAATTGCCCATAATGCTAAGATACCACCTATTAAGCCACCATAAAATGTAAAGCCTGCAAATTGTAAGTTGGCTACAGATGAATGATAGAAAGCTTCCATGCTAGTTGCTCCAAGTACTCCTATTATACTACTAGATAGCAGCATAATATACAATTGTTCCATTTTGACATATCCAATAGCCTCTCTCTTACAGACTTTTTCAACTAGTAAAAAAAAAGCAATTATTCCTATGCCTAAGAATACATTGTAGGATGAAATACATTCATCACTAAAGCAGATTTTTCTATACACTTGCTGTACTAATTTTTTCTTGTGTCAAGGAAATAATACCGCCAATTAAAAAAGAAGCTACGGTAATCAATCCCCAAAACCAGTTGAGTGTGATAATAGTAATGATTAATCCCAGTATACTAGCTAAGATTAGTATGAAACCTGAAAGTCGAGGGCGTGACTTTGACATAATGCCAAAGACTAAGCCTGATAAAGCTACAGCTACATTGATAATAATCCATGTTGTACCAGCTCCATACATTTCTCCTTGTGTTGCAGCAGCAGAGAAGAGATCAACCCCTGCACCACAAATTCCCGCACAGATTGTTCCAGGAATCGAAGCTACAAAACCGATAACACCAGCTATCATTGGGCCATTTGATGTGCCTTTTCCTGTTTCTTGCAAAATTGACATAATTTACTGTTTTTAGTATCGTGATTAAATTGTTATAAAGCTTGTTTTACACCCACCCTCGTTCTTTCGCCAGTAGTAGCACATCCATTGTGCGTCTAACTCCTACCTTGCGGCGCATATTTCGGAGGTGTGTTTCCATAGTACGTGTAGAAATATTGAGCCGATTGGCAGCTAAAGCAATGGAATCGGTCTCTTCCCATGTTTTCAGCACCTCTAGTTGGCGGCTCGAAAAACAACTGACTTCGGTATCCAGTACAGGCTTGAAAAGACGCAGTATAGCACGACGATTTCGATCGGATGCTTGTAAAAGATACACATCAAACTGGATACCTTTGCTGAATGGGACATTGCTGATATCAACACAGTTATTGCGACACCATACTGCTTGTCCTTCTATTTGTGGTAAAAAGTAAATTTCACGCAAAAAATAGAGTAGTTTACCATCGGCTTGTACTAGACGATGAATCAGGATAAACCTGCTTTGATGCCGCAATTCCTTGAATCGTTCATAAAAAATGAGCAACATTCTATGGATGCGATGCAGCTTGCTGTATTCCTCTTTTGGAATCAGTTGTGTAAACTTGGCATAGTCGATCTCTTTATCCGCGTAGCCTAGATACTCAGCCAAAAGCGGTTGAAAAACCACTTCATTGCGTGTTACATTCAACAAGAAGCAAAAGTCAAAACCCGTTTTCGGTGCTTGGTACTTTTCCCACGACTGATTAGATGTTTTTGCTTTTGCGTTCATGTTTTATCTATTTTTTTAAGGACACAGAGTGCTTTAAATGGGACAAAAGCGGTCTATAGACTAGGAGGCAAATATCCCTCAGTCAAGCTTAAGTCCATCATCGAAATAAGAGTGCTTTCACTATCTTATCTCTCCGTATATTTTCGTATTGATTACACCACAAATATATGAGGGTGTTTTGGTATGTGCCAGTTCGCCTACAGGCGATTTATTAGATTGAAAATACCTTAAAATACGTATGATTGTGTTGTAAGTATCTGATTATTAATTATTTATGTGTTTTTTGGCGTTAGGTAAGGTATTAGATTATTTTTTTGCTTTTTTATTTAATTAGCTGGTTTTTAGGGTTTTAAGATTTGATTACTATTAGATGTAGCTGCTCAGTACTAGTATATTTTGCGGAAAAATTGGTATCTTTAATCCAAGAAACGAATATACTGTGAAAACACATAAACCAAGTCTTATTAAGCTTTTGGCTACATTGCCAAAAACATTCTTGCAGGCATTAAACAACAAACAGCCTAATGACCTCTTGAGGATGTACATCAAGCATTATACGAAGCTCCAGCAAAAAACGACAGACTTTTTTATACAGCAACTTTTTGGAAAAAATACGCCTGCAAACCTTAATAAGTATGGCGGTCGTAAGACTACTTTAAAGAACCGAATTGAAAAAGAAATAGTGAAAACCGAAATACAGGAACATCTGCTTTTGCAACAAGAATTATTATTGGCGCATCTAGCTAAGCAGACCGATGGAAGTTGCTATTTTGATTACGCTTTTCATTATATTAAGGACTTAGAAAGAAAGTCGAATAAAGGGGCGGAAGAGTATCGGCTATTGGCTCATATTTATAGGGAAATACATTTCCATCCTAATTATAATGGTTTTACCGAGAGTCCTCATTATTTTGAAGCCTCTATTAAAAATCGTGAAAAATATACCTTAATTAGGGAGTTGCAGGATAGTTGTGAGTTATTGAATAGATGTCTTATTACCAAACAAAAACTGCAGCAACCAATTGACTCTTTGTTCGAACGCGCAGCACGACAACAAGAAGTTGTTTTTGGTCTTTATACTGATTTATTGAAACTACAAACTTATACCTTGGTTTTTCGTTCAGAAGAGGCTGCATTATTTGAATATGAATATTTATCTGTGCTGAAAAATAAGCTTCAACTATATGAAACCCAATTGTCTGATTTTGATATTAAGCGTATAGGCTCCGCTTTCGTTACTATTGTAAATTTAGTATATGAAAAGTTAGATTATACTACTATTAATATAGCTGAAGGTAAGAGGTATATTCGTAATATATTTGATGTGTTTAAACTTTGGGATGAGAGAAACATCCTAATGCTCAATAATAAAATTGATTATACTGTTTTCATATCTGTTGCAGTAGTTAGCACCTCTTTAGGAGCTTTTGAGTGGTATGAATATTTTAAGCAAAAGTATCAAAAATATATTTCAACTAAGGGTGAAGCGTCTTTAATTTTAGCGGATAAATATTCATCCTTTTACAAAAAAGACTATCGAATTGCGCTTGCTGAACCAAAGCAGGTTTCGACCAATGAGATTTTTTTTAAAGTACATTTTCGTATGCATCGTCTGCGCTGCCTATATGAGCTTTATATAAGAGATGAATGGGAATACGATGCCATATTAGCAGAGTTAGAAGCAGCTCGATTATTTTTTCGTCGAGAACATATTTTTGATGAAACAAAAAAAAATGGTTTTCATCATACCATTAAGTTCATAAATAAACTTGTATGGGCGACAAATAATCCTAGTTTTAGTGTGCGAGATAAACAGTTTTTGAAAGCGAAACTATTAAACACTAAACCTATTCTTTCAAAAGAATGGTTAATTGAAAAAGTAGAAGAATTGTGAAAATTAGGATTGTGTAGAAAAGAAGCGATATAAATTACGAACTTATTTCATACACAATCCTTATAAAACGTTACGCAGAATATGCGTAACGTTTTGTTAGAAAGTGATACTTAAGGGAGAATGATATCGACCAAACCAATGTGGTCAGTTTCCACTTCCATCATCACTTCCATAATCAGAATTAGAATATCCATGTCTAATGCATTTAAATGGTGAAAAAATGAGTAAGACAGAGACTTCAATGCAGGGCAAAACCCACTAATAAGCAGGTAATTAGTGCCAAGCTTGGAGTCGTCTGCACATCATTCTTTCCCCTTGCATCATCCATGGCTGACACGCGGGTATATAATAGACTAGCAGCCCTTCTGGGAAGCTTCATCCAGAAAGGTGATAGTAGAATGCAGTTTGAATTATCTTACTTTTGTTGAATTGAAAGCTTTCATACGTGCTTTCATATACATAGCCGTAGGAAGCGGAAAAAGGTGAGGTGATTGGTGCAATTTTTTTTAAATTTTTTTTATGTCGATACCTAAAAGATTAAAAGGACTATTTTCAAAGCACTATTCCGATGAGCAATTGTTGGCTTGGTTGAGTAGTAAGAATGCTGAAAGGTCAAGAAAAGCAGAAGTAGAACTGTATGAATACGGTACAAGATTTTATGATTTAATATCAACTCGTCTCGGTTTGCAACAACAAGAGGAGATTTTCTATGATGCATTGGATTGTTTTGTTTTGTATGCACAAAAAACAAGCACCCATATCTATATCTTAGAGAAAGGAGTAAAGTCATTTTTTCAAACTTTTTTTGAGGATAGGATTCTTATAGCAGAATTGAAAGTAGAAGATAATAACGTAAAGAATGCGGCAGGACAAAAATTATATAAACGCTTGAAAGAAATATTTAAGCAAGATACTGTATCATCAAACCTTCCGACTAAAGATGATGCTTTTAGTGAATTTTGCCATAAAATATGGGTATGTTTAAGTAAAGATGACTTTGAATTAAAAACTACCATAGATGCGATTGGCAATCGTATTTTAAGTTGGGGACGAAGTGATTATTTCAGAAAACAAAACTCAAAA